>NZ_JBMDJV010000020.1:0-100082 GCF_057809375.1 Aquitalea sp. FG25 | reverse complement strand
TGGCCGGGGTGAAAGACAAGGTGGCGCTGAAGCTGATCGCCGCCAAAGGCAAGGTGCAGTTGCAAGCGCAGAGCGATGCGATGGAACTGACGGCGGATAAGGATGTGACCATTACCTCCAGCAAAGAAAGGATTGTGGTCAACGCCAAGCAGGAAATCTTGCTGACCAGCGGCGGCGGCTATATCCGGCTGAAGGGCGGCAATATCGAAATCCACTGTCCGGGGACGGTGAGTGTGAAGGGGGCAAGTCATAACCTGAGCGGGCCAGACCAGATGAATCCGCCACTGCCCAGCTTCCCTAACAGCGTATGCAAACCCTGTATGGCCAAAGCATTCAATCAGGCCAACCCATTGGTAGCCGCCAAATGAGTCAACGCATCCTGTTAAACCAAGCCACGCCAGAAGCCTGGCTCACGCTGCTACAGAACCATGCAGCCGCATTGGCATTGGAATGGCTGGACCTGATTGTAGATCAGGCCGAGTTAAGCCCTACATGGCAGCACCGGATTACCACACTCAACAAGCCGGTGGCACTGCTACAGGACACCCCGCATGAAGAAGCGGCAGAAGCCGGCCCGGTACTGGTACGCGTTCCGCTCCATGTCACCGACCCGCAACTATTGAAATTACTGCAGCAATGGCATGGTCAGCCCAGGGTAATGGCCCTGCTAAGCAGCTGGGACTTTGCCGACCTGGTCAACAACTGCCGTCTGTGCCTGCAGGCATCCTGGGAACGCGGATTGAAAAAAGGCGTATTGCGCTATCACGACCCCCGGCTGTTTGCCGCTGTGGTGGATACGCTGGATGAGGACAATCGCAGCCTGCTATTACGCCCTGCCCGTGAATGGCACTGGCTGGACCGTGATGGCAACGCCCGCATGCAGGACACCGGAAAATGGCAAAGCCCACCGCCTGCCCTATGGCTAGACGAAACCCTGCCATTACAAGACAGCCAGGTGGATGCTCTGGCCAATTGGCATGTTGCCGAGCAATGGCGGCAAAACCACCTGCTCAGTCCGGAGGAATTCCAACTGCAGTCCGAAGAAGAGCTGATGACGCGACTGGCACAGGCGCACCAGGCGGCGGACAAAGCAAAATTGTGGTCGGAAGATGCACGCATGCCATTAGTTGAGCAATTTTTGCGGATTAACTAAGCATATTTAAGATGTTGTAACGATCCCCTTATCGAAGACAAATCAAAAATGAAAATCAAACTGAAAAGCACCGCTGCACTTCTTAGCTGGGCATTCTTGATTAGCAACATATCAACAGCACCAATTGCATTGGCTGGTAATAACACTTCCCCACTGGAAGGCAGTTATGTCTTGACAGACGACCACTGGCTACCACCCCACCTAAGACTGGAAAAGTCAGGAAAATTTTACTGGGATTTATATTACAAAGGAAACTATAGCGTTAGCGGAACCTGGAATATAAAAGACGGAAAAATAAACCTAATAGCCAACAAAGGGAAAGGCCGTCCTAAGTACCAGCCATACACACCAGATCAAATAAGCTTCCGCAACCCCAATGAGGTGGTCGCAGCTTACGTTATTGGTACCGGAACACAAAGCATATCCGGAGATGCCGCAATTTTTGAAGATGAAAAAGGCCAAATAATCAATGGCGAAACATCCCGGAATTATAATGGTTTGCTAACAGCAAAAAAACCTCCCTCCTGGGGGCCATGGAAAAGAGTCGCCCTAAAGCGTACTGACGGTGAAGATAAATGGAACTGATTTCCCGTCACAAATGCCGCCCGCGAGAGTGGCGTCATGACCATGCTGTTAAAAAATTCAAATGAAATTGCTCCTGTGTTCAACAACACCTTACTTTCCTTAAATAGCGGTGAAAACGATGATTTGATACTTTCCATGCCAAGACCAGAAATAAAAGAAAACGCTCTCGCAATAAGAGGAATCACCAGCTTATCTTATCGAAAACAAGAAAAGCCAATCAGAGAAAAATTTCCAATTGGAAAATACACATCACCCACTACAAAATCTGAATTATGGTTGACTGCAAATCACAGAGCAGCATGGCACTCGCAATCCGACTATTTGGATGGAAAATGGCGTATTGAAAATCGACTAATTAAGTTTACAACCGAATTACCTAAAACTCAGCCAACCTACCGCTTAATGACTAATAATGAAGAAAAAATCATTAAGCCTGCCACCAACGAGGAGCTGATTATTGTAGTTGGCATGCCAAGAGCTGGAGGTGCCGAGGACATCGAAGTGCAATTTCAATCAAACGGAAAAATCCTGGGTCATGCAGTCAGCAACAGTAGCGGCGATGCCATTTTGCGGTGGAACGGATCGGCTTCTGACTGGACAAAGGTCGGCTTACGAAGAAACGGCAGCCATGATTCTTGGTCCTGGCTTGACATTCCAGCAGAAAAACGCAGCAAGCGCATTGTCGGTGTAGCCATCAATGATCTTGGATTGACTAAACCCATTGTACCGGAGTTATGGATAGGTCAATCTCAAGACGGTGGGCTTATTTTACTAGATCCATTCATGGGGTCGACTGTGCACTACACCAAGAAAGCAGAAGAAAAGTAATATGGCTTGAAATCAAGCCAAGTTAGCTGACACAGTCAATGAAACGAATAATGGCAAGTGCTTTTAATTAATGTGGCATAACACAGCCACATCACGGGCACTTGCCATACAAAAAATGCATGAATAGCAAAACCATGCAAGATGTGGAATTACTATATGAAGCAACACACTCAGCAACAGCACAATGTTTAAAAATAAATTATTGGCCATCATCAGCAGCACCCTTGCCCTGCTTAGCGGCTGCCAAAGCATGGCCGACGAAGCCACTATTGGCATTGCTGGCAGAGTAGTGAATGCTGACAGCAGCGTCCAAATACTTAATGCAAGCCTGAATGGTAGTGGCGTGAGTGGATCCGGCGGTGATGAATGCTGCATGAGCATCCCGACAAAATGGAAGCCGGGCATGACGGCAACGATTAGTTGGACTAAAGACCCCAACCCGACAGCCAACCCTGATGGAACTAAAGAACCAAGCTGGACAAATGGAAGAAGCACTCCCGAGTGGAGAAAGTGGATGAAAACTCATGAAGCCAATTATAAAAAAATGGAAAAGATCATCCCCTTACCAAAGTATGGTGAGACATGTGGTGTCACATTTGTATTTTTACCATGTGACGATGCACGGGTAATTCTAGATTGTGATGAAAGATACAAATTATTCAGAGCATTACCTGGTGGGAAGGACCGCTATCCCGAATTGATTCGTCGCATGGGAGGACGTGCGACATGCCAGTAAGTCTTGCACCTCACTATCCGGATTCTGGCTTCTTTCCAACCCGAATTGCGGACATCTTGCGACAACGCCGCGAACAGCAAATGGATATTGCTGAAAGCTGCATGGATGAATGGGTCGCCAAATAAATAGCCCCTTAACTGCAACCAACAGCATGATGATTCCGGTTATACAGTAAATAGAACCATCAGCAAAAATATTGGCAAGTACTACTTAAAATGACCATGCAAAACAATTCAATCAAGGAACAGCACAATGTCAAGAAATAAATTATTGGCCATCATCATCAGCACCCTTGCCCTGCTTAGCGGTTGTCAAAGCATGGCCGACGAAGCCACTATTGGTGTTCCAGGCCGAGTAGTCAACACCGACAGCAGTATCAAAATACTTAATGCGAGCCTGAATGGTAGTGGTGCAAGTGGCACAGGTGGTCAAGAATGCTGCATGAGCATTCCGGCCAAATGGAAACCGGGCATGACCGCAACGCTTAGCTGGACCAAAGACCCCAGCCCAGGAGTCAATCCAGATGGTACAAGAAGACCAGCCCTGCCGAATGGAATAACTACTCCAGAATGGAAAAGGTGGATGAATATTCATGAAGCGAATTACAAAAAAATTGAAAGAACTATTCCTTTACCAAAGTATGGAGAAACATGCGGCGTAACCTTCATCTTTCTCCCGTGTGATAACGTAAGAATCGTTATAGATTGTGACGAAAAATACAGTCTCTTCAAGGATCTACCTGGCGGAAAGGAATTTTATCCTGAGCTAGCCCGCCGTGCGGGGGGAGCAAAAACATGCCGGTAAGTCTTGCACCACATTATCCTGAGGCTGGTTACTTTCCAAGCAACATAGCCCATATCTTGCGACAACGCCGCGAACAGCAAAAGGATATTGCCGAAAGCTGCATGGAAGAACGGGCTGCGGGCAAACCAGCCCCCTGCGATATGGTGCTCAATATCAGCCTGTTCTTTGATGGCACCAATAATCACGGTGATTCCGATGACAAGGCAAACCCGGTATGCAGCAGCAATATCCGTCGTCTTTACAATGCCACAATCGGTGAAGTATCTGCTCAGAAGAGTGGATACTTCAGTTATTACATGCAAGGCGTTGGTACTGAATTTAAAAAAATCGGCGAGGATGGCCCTTCTTCCAGCGGGCTGAGTTTTGCCAGCGGTGGCGAGCGCAGAATTCTATGGGGCTTGACTCGGCTTATTGATGCTTTACAACAAAGTTTGATTTCTAAGGAAGTAGATGACCGTCAAGCCATGAAGGTAATCCAGCAAATGGAATTTACCTATAAGGAGGGTAATCATGGCGTGATGGTAAAAACCGACACCAGCAAGCAAGATCGCCGCGCAGCAATGAAGGCTGGCATGAGCGATGT
Organism: Aquitalea sp. FG25; assembly: GCF_057809375.1. Lineage (NCBI taxonomy): Bacteria > Pseudomonadati > Pseudomonadota > Betaproteobacteria > Neisseriales > Chromobacteriaceae > Aquitalea > Aquitalea sp. FG25. The sequence goes on along the minus strand of NZ_JBMDJV010000020.1, from coordinate 95,393 downwards.
TCTGGCCAAACTGGATAGCAAGCCGACCATCCTGAAAATCAAGCTGTACATTTATGGCTTTTCCCGTGGTGCTGCCGAGGCCCGCGCCTTTTTGTGGCGGCTGGATGAGCAAATGCAAGACAGCGCCTTCTTTGGCATCCCACTGACAGTGGAATTTCTCGGGGTGCTGGATACGGTGGCCTCGGTTGGCCTGACCGAGCTGGCCCCCGGTGCGCAAGGCCATATGGATTGGGCTGACGGCACCATGCAGCTGCCACCGCGTGAGTGGCTCAAGCGCTGCGCCCACCTGGTGAGCGCACATGAACAGCGCCTGTGTTTTCCACTGGACTCGGTGGCCACCACCACCCAGGGTGCCTACCCTTCCTGCGTGGTAGGCGAATGGGTTTATCCCGGCATGCACAGTGATGTAGGCGGCGGCTACCCGCCAAACGATCAAGGCAAGGCACGCGACGGACAGGAAATGTTGCTGTCACAGATTCCGCTGAACCATCTGTATCGGCTGGCTTTTGATGCTGGGGCACCTTTGAAAATTGATGCTGACCGTTGCCAGCAGGGTAACGCAAGTGAGAAGTCCAAAATCAAGATGCTTCAGGCGAAAGAACCGTGGCGATTTTTTAACGACGAAACAACAAAACTCTTTGCAGTTGATCCCAAACTCATCCAGCGCTTCAACGCATGGCGGCATGCGTCCAAATCAGTTGGCTCACTGATTGACCTGATCAAGAACCAGACTGCGCAAATCAATGCCTGGCGTATCGAGCGCTATGCAGGCGGCTTGCATGGCAGTGGCGGGCAAGATCAGGAAACCACCGACTACTACAAATATGCCGCGACAGAACGCGAAACGCCGGGCTGGGCAATCAAGCAAGAGAAGGACGCCTGGGAAACCCAAAGCAAAAAGGGCAAAGCCAGTGCCACCAAGATGAAGTGGCCGGAGCACAGCGTTAGCAATATCAATGGCCGCGGTATCCATTACGAGCCAGTGCCGGAGGACAGCATGTCGGCCAATGACAAGGCTTATGTAGGCCGGGACTATCAACCCAATTTGTCCAAGGGCTATGAACCCACCCTGGACGGAACCCAGCTGCGGATGGGGGCCAAGGACTTTCGCGATGACTATCTGGGCATTCTCAGCGTAGACCCGAATCCGCTAGGTTGGCTGGCATCCCTGTTTACTGCCATCTCCCGCCCCTTCAGTGCCGACTGTACCGGCACCGAGCGTGAAATGCTGATCAAACACAGCGAAGCCAAATACCCGAAGCTGATTCAAAACGCGGATCTCATGCTGTTATTCGACGAACATGTCCACGACTCCCGCGCCTGGTTCATGCAGTCCACACTGGGCAAGCTAGAACCCCATGGTTCTTATTGGCGCTATCGCACCATCTTTTTCACAGATGACGACAACAACAAGAAACTCATCTGCAAGGCCCCGGATACCGAGAAAGATGATGATGATTCCGCTGCCGCAACTGAACAGCCAGGCCAAGATACAGCAGCGCCAAGCACGGGCTTACCCGCCACGGCCTTTTGACATGCCTGCCACCTTGGCGATGGGCAACGATGCATGGGTGCAATCACCCGCCCCTTTATGATGTGAGTTTGAATGCTTGAATCCCTCCTCCCTTTTTACGAGCGCGAGCTTGGCCAGTTGCGCGAGCTGTCCGGCGAGTTTGCCCGCCGCTACCCCAAGATTGCCGGGCGGCTGCAGATGGAAGGCGACCAGTGCGCCGATCCGCACACCGAGCGGCTGATCGAGTCGTTTGCGCTGCTGGCGGCACGCATCCACAAAAAGCTGGATGACGATTATCCGGAAGTGGCGGAAAGCTTTCTGAACGTGCTGTATCCGCATTATCTGCAGCCCATTCCCGCCGCCACCATCGTGCAGCTGGAGTGTGACCCGGCGCGGCCGGAGATTGCCCGCCGCTACCGGGTGGAGCGTGGCCAGATGGTGCAGGCTCCGGCCATCAATGGTGTGGTGTGCAAATTCCGCAGTGCTTATCCGGTGGATTTGTACCCGCTGTCGCTCAGCGAGGCGCGGCTGGAGCTGACCAGTGGCTCGCCCTATCTGCGCCAGCTAGCACCGGACGCAGCAGCGGTGCTGACACTGGAATTGCACACCCACGGCGGTTTGCCGGTGAATGCCATCGCTCTGGAGTCGCTACGCTTTTTCCTGGATGGCGAACCGGCGCAGATGCACCTGTTATATGAGTTGCTGCTGTCCGGCGCGCGCCGGGTGCAGGTGGGCGATGGTAGCGAAGATCCGGCCCGTACCCGGCAATTGCCCGCCTCCTGCATCACTCCGGTGGGCTTTGGCCGTGACGAAGGCATGCTGGAGTACGACGAGCGCTCCTTTATCGGCTACCGGCTGTTGACCGAGTACTTCTGCTATCCGGACAAGTTTCTGTTTGTCGACATTGGCCAGTTGGGCAAGGCCGTGGCGCGGCTGGATGGCGAGCGGCTGGTGCTGCGGGTGATGCTGGACAAATTTGCCGATAGTGAGCGTTACAACCGCCTGCTGACCCAGTTGGGCGTACAGCATCTGAAACTGGGCTGCACGCCGGTGGTGAATCTGTTCCGCCACGCTGCCGAGCCCATTCGCGTTACCCACCAGAAAGCGTCCTATGCGGTAACGCCGGATGGTCGCAAACAACATGCGTATGAGGTGGTGCAGGTAAGACGGGTGCAAAGGGTGGAGAAATCTGCCGAGGGTGAGCGCAGTGAGGAAGTGCCGCCCTTCTACGCCATCCGCCATGCAGTGCAAGACAAGGCACCACGCTTTTACTGGCATGCCAGCCGCCAGGATTCGCCCCATCAGGGTGACAAGGGCAGTGATCTGGAAATCCACCTGGTGGATCTGGCCTTCCATCCGGTGCGCCCGGCTACCGAGGTGCTGAGCCTGGAGCTGCTGTGCAGCAACCGCGATCTGCCCGAGCAGATTCCTTTTGGCGGCAGCCAGGCGACGGCACGTTCGGACTTCACCATTCCCGGCCACGCAGTGGTCAAGCGGGTGCGGCTGTTGCGCAAGCCGGGTGCCACCCAGCGCAGTCCGCTGGGCCGTGCAGTGCAGTGGCGGCTGATTTCGCATCTGTCGCTCAACTACCTGTCCATTGTTGATTCCGGCGTGGAGGCGCTGCAGGAAATGCTGACCTTGTACAACCTGACGGATTCCGCCGCCAATACCCGGCAGATCCAGGGGATTGCGGCAGTCACCAGCGGACCGGCAGTCACCCGGGTGGCCGGGCGTGATTTCACCGGCTTTGTCCGTGGCAGCGATATCCACCTGACACTGGATGCCGATTATTACGTGGGGGGTAGCGTGTATCTGTTTGCCTCGGTACTGGAGCGCTTTTTTGCGCTTTACTGCGCGCCCAATAGTTTCACCCGCCTGCATGTGGAAAACGTGCAGGACAAAGAGGAGCTGCTGACATGGCCAGCCCGAGCCGGCGAAGCCCTCGTGATTTGAGGCAGGAACTGGCGGCCGATGCCAGCCAGTTTGGTTTCTTCCAGGCGGTGCGCCTGCTGGCGCTGTCGGGGCGCAAACGCGCGGGCAACAAGCGGCGCTTGCCCGCCGACCTGCGTTTTCGCACCCTGGCCACGCTATCGTTTCCACCCAGCGAGCTGGCGGGCTACAGCCCGGCAGCGGACGCAGACACCTTAGCGGGCGACACCCCCGCCACGGCGGAAATGGCTGTCAGCTTTATGGGGCTTACCGGCCCTTCCGGTGCACTGCCCACGGCGTATACCGAGCTGCTGCTGGAGCGCAAGCTGCGCCATCGCGACCACGCCATGCATGCGTTTTTCGACATTTTCAGCCACCGGGCAACGGCGCTGTTTTACGAAGCCTGGCACAAGTACCGCTTTTGGCTGGATATGGAAGCGGGCGAGCGTGATGGCTTCACCCGCCATCTGTTGGACTTGGGCGGCACCGGCCTTTCCACCTTGCGCCAGCAAATTGGTGCCAGCATGGTGCTGGACGAAAACCTGTTTGTTTATTTTGCCGGCCTGCTCAGCCAGAAGCCGATGTCGGCGCAGTCGCTGTCCACGCTGATTCAAAGCTTCTTTGGGGTAACTGCCCAGGTGGAGCAGTTTGTCGGGCAATGGATGGTGCTGCCGGAATCCGAACAAAGCCGCCTGGGCGACCAGGCTTGCGAATTGGGCATCTCCCTGCTGGCGGGAAACCGCGTGTGGGACCGCCAGACCAAGCTGCGCCTGCGCCTGGGCAGCATGAATGCCGAACGCTATGCGGCACTGCAGCCGGGTGGCGATGCCGCCGCTGCGCTGCGCGCCGTACTGCAGTTTGCCCTGGGGCACAGCCTGGCGGTGGAAATTTGCCTGGTGCTGGAGAAAGAAGCCGTGCCACCGCCCTGCATGTCCGCTGCCACCCCCCTGCTGCTGGGGGGCAACTGCTGGCTGGGGCCGCAGTCGCACGACCCGGACGATATGCGCTACGTCCTGCTGCACTGAAGCAGCCGACCCGAATCTTGATTTAAATAACTGGAAAACCACATGTCGGTATCACTCAAATCGCTGATCGAACGCCTTACCCCCGCAGCACGCCAGGCACTGGAACAAGCAGCCAGCCGCGCCCTGGGACGCACCCACTTTGAAGTGGAAATCGAGCATGTCCTGCTGGCCCTGCTAGACCAGCAAGACAACGCAGCCCTGGCCGCGCTGCTGGCGCTGGGCCTGCCCATCGACCAACTGGGCCGCGAGCTGGATGCCGCCCAAGATAGCTTCCGCAGCGGCAATACCCGCAACCCGGTGCTCTCCGCCTGGCTGCCGCGCTGGCTGGAAAAAGCCTGGCTGCTGGCCAGCATGGAGCATGACGAAAGCGATATCTCCACGCTGGATCTGCTGCTGACACTGTGGCATGACGACACCCTGCGTAACGCCGTACAAGACAGCTCGCGCACACTGGCCGCACAAGACAGCAGCCTGCTGAACGGGGCCTATCGCGAATTGCGCCGTCATGGCGGCGAAGGCAGCGCCAGCCCGGCCAGCCAACAAGCAGCAGCCGCCGAGCAGGCAGACGAGACCAGCGACGCCCCGGCTGCACCGCAACGGATGCGTGGCAATCCGGCACTGGACAAATACACGGTAGACCTTACCGCCCAGGCCCGCGCAGGCAAGATCGACCCGATTCTTGGCCGCGACAGCGAAATCCGCCAGATGATCGACATCCTGATGCGCCGCCGCCAGAACAACCCCATCCTGACCGGCGAACCCGGCGTAGGCAAAACTGCGGTAGTGGAAGGGCTGGCACGCCAGATTGTGCTGGGCGAAGTGCCGGACACCCTGCTGGGCGTTACCCTGCGCACGCTGGATCTGGGCCTGCTGCAGGCCGGTGCCAGCGTGAAGGGCGAGTTTGAAAACCGCTTGCGCCAGGTGATCGACGAGGTCAAGGCCAGCCCGGTGCCCATCATCCTGTTTATCGACGAAGCCCACACCCTGATTGGCGCGGGCGGTGCCGCCGGCCAAAACGATGCCGCCAACCTGCTGAAACCGGCGCTGGCACGCGGCGAGCTGCGCACCATTGCCGCCACCACCTGGGCCGAATACAAGAAATACTTTGAAAAAGACGCCGCACTGGCACGCCGCTTCCAAGTGGTGAAGGTGGAAGAACCCGCTCCCGACATGGCGGTGCAAATGGTACGCGGCCTTACCGCCGCCATGCGCCAGCACCATCAGGTGGATATTCTGGACGAAGCCATCCGCGCCGCCGTGCATCTGTCCAGCCGCTACATCACTGGTCGCCAGTTGCCGGACAAGGCCATCAGTGTGCTGGATACTGCCTGCGCCCGGGTAGCACTGTCGCGCGCCGGCAAACCGGCCCCGCTGCAGGACATCCAGGTGTTGATTGACAATGCCGAACGCGAAATCGACGCACTATCGCGCGAGGAAGGCCACGCCGAACGCATCGCCGAGCTTGAAACCCGGCTGGCTACGCAGCGCACCGATCTGGATGCCTTGCACGCCGCCTGGCAGCAACAGCAACAGCTGGTAGACGAAATCGAACAGCTGAAACAGCAAACCGCTACCACACGCCCGGCAGGCAAGAAACCCAGCCCGCTGCAACAAAAGCGCCTGGCGCTGCGCCAGTTGCAGAAAACCCAGCCGCTGGCGTTTGAATGCGTGGACGAAAGCGTGATTGCCGACGTTATCGCAGGCTGGACCGGCATTCCGCTGGGCCGCATGGTCAGCAACGAGCTGGAACAAGTACAAAAACTGGGCCAGTTGCTGGCAGAACGGGTAATCGGCCAGGACCACGCATTGGCGCAGATTGCCGAACGGGTACAAATTGCCAAGGCCAATCTGGAAGACCCTGGCAAGCCCAAGGGGGTATTCCTGCTGGTGGGGCCGTCCGGCGTGGGCAAAACCGAAACCGCGCTGGCGCTGGCCGAGGCGCTGTATGGCGGCGAGCGCAATCTGGTCACCATCAATATGTCCGAATATCAGGAAGCCCACAGCGTGTCCGGCCTGAAGGGCTCGCCACCCGGCTATGTCGGCTACGGCGAAGGTGGTGTGCTGACCGAAGCGGTACGTCGTCGCCCTTACTCGGTGGTGCTGCTGGATGAAGTGGAAAAAGCCCATCCAGACGTGATGGAACTGTTTTTCCAGGTGTTCGACAAGGGCGTGCTGGAAGACAGCGAAGGCCGCGAAGTGGACTTCAAAAACACCATCATCTTGCTGACTTCCAACGCCGGTACCGAGCTGCTGATGCGCGCCTGCGAACACGGCGTTACGGTTGAGGGCGAAACCCGCGACCCAAGCGCGGCCGACCTGGTGGAAATCCTGCGCCCCACCCTGCAGCAAGCCTTCAAACCGGCGCTGCTGGGCCGGCTGGACATCGTGCCTTACTTCCCCATCAGCGACGAGGTACTGCATGCCATCGTGGCACTCAAGCTGGACCGCATCCGCAACCGCATTGCCGACAACCACGGTGCCAAGGTGGAGTTCCCCGCCACGCTGGCCGCCACACTGGCCGCGCGTTGCATGGACGTGGACAGTGGCGCGCGCAATGCCGACGCCATCCTCACCCGCACCCTGCTGGCCCCCATCTCCTGCGACCTGCTCAGCCGCATGGCCAGCGGCAAGCCGGTGAAGAAGATTGCCGTCTCGCTCAAGGGTGAGGATATCAAGGTCAGGTTGAGCTAAGGGCAGATGGCATGTTGAGATTGCTTACTCTGTTTGGTGGCTTCACCGTTGGCTGGTGGAGCCTGTTATGGCTGGTGCTGCCGCTCAGCTGGCAGCGCATCAGCCCCTCGGCCATGCTGTTGCTGCATATCGTGCCGCCGGTGGCGCTGACGCTTGGGCTGCGCTGGTGGAGCGCCCGCAAGGAAAAAAAGGCCGAGGCCGAGCGCCAGCAAGCCGAGGCCGCCGCCAACGCCGAACGCGTGGCAGCACGCGAAGCAGCACGCCGCTTGCATTACGCGACACTGGATGAGCGACAGCACACCATCGCCTGCCGCTGGTTGCGTTGCACCGCCTTGCCGGTGGGAGAAGAGCCTGCCTGGCTGGGCGAAGCCGATGACCATTGCCAGTGGCTGACTCTGGACCGGAAGGAGTTGGCGGAAGAGGACGGCGACGACCTGCTTGCCGCACTGGCCACCCCGCAACGCGAAGCACTGGAGGCCTTGTATCTGGCAGCGCCGGGCGCGGCCTGGCTGCCGGTCTACACCGAGGTGATACCCACGCTGTCCGGCATCGAACAGCTGGCAGCGCTCAAAACCGTGCAGCACGAAGCCGCCACCCTGGCACTGGACAGCACAGCGCCCGCCGTGGAGTGCCGCTTCCTGCCCGGCCACGGCAGTGTGGCCGAACGCGCCCGGCAACTGCTATTGCAAAACACCGACTGCCCGGGCCTGGTGGTGCTGGCCGCCGATGCGCCCATTCTGCCGCTCGCCGATGAGGACGATCTGGACGCTGAACCCGACCCGGAACAAGCCTGGCGCGGCAAGCCCGGCCTGGCCCTGGCCTGCCTGTTATTCCTGCGCCAGAACCTGCCCTGCGAGGAAGACCACAGCACGGTGCCAGTCAGCGACAGTCAAGATCCTTATCAACCCTATTGGGAAAAACCGCACAGCATACAGCACAGCACAGACTGGGGCATGGTACCGCCCAGCCGCCAGCCATCACTGGCCGCCTTGCCGGTACTGGCCGAGCTCACCCAACCCATCCAGGGTGCCGCCGCATCCAGCCGGGTCATGCAGTTAAGCCGCCAGTTGCAACCCATGCTGGACAATGCGCTGGTTAATGCGGCCTTGCTGGATTATCCCTTCAGCGAGGAAGACGCCCAGCCAGCAGCCAACCGTGCCGCCAGCCTGGGCTGGCTGGTGCATAACAGCGGCGAGGTGCAGATGGGTGGTGCACGCCTGTCGGCCCTGTCCGGCGCACTCAGCCGCCATCAGGTAGAACTCCACCCCATCGACCAAGCCAGCAACACGGTACGGGAATGGGGGGATAACGGCGTGGCCACGGCAGCCTTGCTATGCGCCACCGCCATCACCCATTGCCATGCGCTGGCCGCACCGGTGCTGTTGGCACAGTTTGGTCCGGACGAGCTAGCACTCAGCGTGGCCCGGCCACCATTGGAGGAAATGTCATCGTGAAGCGCGTCATTCGACTGGGCGACCCCACCGATCACGGCGGTAATGTCGTCAGTGCCGCCGCCACTACCACGCTGTTTGGCAAACAGATTGCCTGCCTGGGCGATGCCGTCAGCTGCCCACGCCAGGGCCATAGCAACTGCACCATCGTCGAAGGCGATGGCAGCTGGCTGGTGGGTGGCAAACCGGTGGCACTGGAAGGCCACAAGACCAGCTGCGGTGCCGTACTGATTTCCACCCTGCCAGAAGTTGGCAGGGGCTGATTACCCATTTTCGGAACCATCATGCAAGACATTATCGAAGCCCTGCTCAGCCCCATTGCCGGGGACCAGCCAGCGGGTGAAGACCTGAGCTACTCCACCCTGTTCGACCAGATTCGCGAAGCACGCCGCAGCGATGACCCCGCGCTGGCCCAGGGGGAATGGGAGCAAACTCTCAAGACTGCAGAATGGCCGCGCGTCATCCGCCAATGCGAAGCCGCCTTTACCGAACAAAGCAAAGACCTGCAGCTGCTGGTATGGCTGGCAGAAGCCTGGGTACGCCAACATGGCATCAGCCGGCTGAGCGATGGCCTGGCCCTGCTCAATGGCTGGAGCGCCCGCTTCTGGCAAAACGGCTACCCGGAACTGGACACGCAGGACCCAGACGAACGCGTAGGCAAACTGGAATGGCTCAACCTGCAGCTATCCGCCGCCATCCGCAGCGCGCCGCTGCTCAAGCCGGAATTTGGCGGGTATAGCTGGCAGGCCTGGCAGGAATCCCGCGAGGTGGACAATCTGGGTCTGAAAAACCCCGAGGCACGCGACGCAGCGGTGGCCGAAGGCAAGCTGGCGGGCGAGACGTTTGAAAAAGCCGCCACCCAGTCCGGAGCCAACTGGTTCTCCGGCCTGCACGACCAGCTGGTACAGGCGCTGGCCGAATACGAAAAGCTGGAGCAGCAAGTAGACAGCTTACTGGGCCAGCACGCCCCCAGCCTGGTGGAAATCCGCAACGCCATCTACGCCTGCCAGGATCTGGTGCTGCGCTATCGCAAACAGAATGGCGGCCCCGCCATCCCCACCCCGGCCACCGTGCCGGAAGGAACACGTGCCATGGCACCGGCAACCAGCAGCACCGCCCTGCACCACCCGTCCCCAGCCGCCTTTGATGGCCAGATTCGCAACCGTGAACAGGCCGTGCAGATGCTGGGGGAAGTGGCACGTTACTTCCGTGCCCACGAACCGCACAGCCCGGTCGCCCTGCTGGCCGAACGCGCGGCACGCTGGGCCGAGATGAGCCTGGAAGAATGGCTGCAGCATGTCATCAAGGATGACTCCACCCTAAGCCAGCTGCGCGAGCTGCTGGATTGCGGATCAGGCCAACCGTAATGTCCACTGTGCGGCACTGACACGGTGTTTCATCTTGGCCTGACAGGGCAACAGGCTGGGGTTGGCCAGGGTGGACACTGGCAAGAGCACGCGGTGCTTGCGGTTTCCATCGACCAGCCTCAGTCATCACCATGTGTCGCCACCATCTGCCGCCATCCGGGCTTGCCTTCGTCCGATCCACTGACCGCATAAGCAAGCCCGTCCTCCCCAACCAGCAAACCACCAACTGGCCCGGCCGGTGACGGCGCGGCAACGCTGCGCTGTATGTAAAGCGCTTCACCCCACCGGGCGCGCCACAAACAGCCCGCATGGCATAAATTCGACCGAAAACTGGCGTAGCTTATGCTACGGCTGAGTTATGCCAGTACGCCAAGCAATACGGCCCACGGTTCAACAACATCCAGGGCCGCAGGGACGGCCCCAGCCACACTCGATGACATTGAAATACAAACTTGTCGTGACCTATAAAAGCTAATAGTGCGATTATGGGCACTTCTACGGTGCTATCTGCCTGAGAGCTGAGCATGTTGAACGCCTACTTCATCAATAGTTATCAAACGCTGTTTTTTTTACAGACCCAATACAATCTCTGGCTGGTTTCCCTGTCGCTGCTGGTGGCCATTTTCACGTCTTGCCTTGCTTTGCAAATGGCCGGTTTTGCACGCGAGGCCGATGAAAGCAATCTCAAAAAAATTGCGCTGGTAACCGGATCGATTGCCATGGGCGGCGGCATCTGGGCCATGCATTTTGTCGGCATGCTGGCGTTCTCCATCTGCAGCGCAGTGCACTATGCCTTGCTGCCCACGCTGTTCTCCATGCTTCCGGCCATTGGTGCTGCCTGGCTTGCCCTGCACATGCTGGCCCGGCCCAGCATCAGCCGGGGCCAACTATGGCTAAGTGGCGCCCTGGTTGGCAGTGGCATCGGCATCATGCACTACAGCGGCATGGCCGCCATGCAAATGACGCCCCTGCTCCGTTATGACCCCTTATGGTTTGCGGCATCCATCGTGCTGGCAGTTCTCCTGAGTACCCTGGCGCTATGGATACGGTTTGGCCTGGACAGCAACCGTTTGCACAAGGGCTATGCAACCTTGCTGGGCGGCAGCGTCATGGGCATTGCCATTGCCGGCATGCACTACTTTGGCATGGCCGCCGCCCGCTTTATCGGCAGCACCAACAACGGCGGCTTTTCATCCTGGAATGACAATGCCAGCCTTGCCATCGGCATTGCCGTGCTGGTGCTGATGCTGGGAAACATGGTGATGGCCGGTAATATCCTGCTGCGCTACCGCATGCTTTACCAAAAGGCGCAGGCAAACGAGCTGAAGCTGCAAACCATCGTCAGCACCACCATTGATGGCATGATCACCTTTGATGCCGAGGGGCAGATACAGTCGGCCAATCCGGCGGCTGAGCGCTTGTTTGGCTGGCAGGAGTCCGAACTGAAGGGCCGCAGCATCCTGCAGCTGATCCCCGCGCTTTACCAACAGGATCAATCAGCGGCATCGCCAACGCCGCTGCCGACTTTTGCTACCGAGCAAGAAGTGATTGGCAGGCGCAGTGATGGTTCGCCATTTCCCATTCGCCTGGCGATTGGCAAGGGCGCACTGCCCTCGCACAAGCTGTTATATGTTGGCTTTATCACGGATATCAGCGAGCGCCATCGGCTGCAGCGCGAACTGGAAGAACGTGAGCAGCAGTTCCATACGCTAATCGACAATATTCCCGGTGTCACCTTTCGCAGCGTGGCCACAGAGCCCTGGGACAAGCTGTTTATCAGTGAAGACATTCAGGCGCTTAGCGGCTGGCCCAGCACAATATTCATGAACGGCGGCATGCATATCATCAGCATCGTCCACCCGGAAGATCAGCCGCGCGTACGCGCTGTCATTCACAATGCACTGGCGCAGCGTATTCCCTATACGGTGGAATACCGCATGCGCTGCATGGATGGAACCGAGCACTGGGTTTCCGAAAGCGCCCGTGGAGTGTTCAATGAAGAGAACCAGGCCATCTTCATTGACGGAGTCATTCTTGATGTCACAGAACGCAAGCTCATGGAAATTGCCATGCAAGTGGCCAAGGAAAGCGCCGAATCTGCCGCCAGATCGAAAAGCGCTTTTCTTGCCAATATGAGCCATGAAATCCGCACACCGATGAATGCCATCATCGGCTATACCGATTTGTTGCAGGATTTCGAAATGGATCAAGAGCCGAAAAAAATGATTGAAATCATCAATCAGTCGGCAAAAGGCCTGCTGGGGCTGATCAACGATATTCTGGATACAGCAAAGCTGGAACAAGGTGCGGTTGAGCTGGAAGAGCTGCCTTTTTCACTACGGGATGTATGTCAGCAGACGATTGATACCTTAAGGCTGACCACCGCGCGCAAAGGCATTGGCCTGATCATGGACTACCCGGAAAGTATCAACGACCGCTATATCGGCGATGCCATGCGTATCCGGCAGGTTTTGCTTAATTTAATGAGCAATGCCGTGAAATTTACCGAAAAGGGAGAAGTAAGGCTGCGGGTTTCCCAACATGATGGCGATGTCGAGCTGGCCATTACCGATACCGGCATTGGCATGAATTCGGTGGCACAAGCCAAATTGTTCAAGCCGTTTTCCCAGGCCGATGCATCAACCTCGCGCCGCTTTGGTGGTACCGGACTGGGCACGACCATTGCCATGGAGCTGGTAAAGAAAATGGGCGGCAGCATCGCGGTTGAAAGCACAGCCGGACGCGGTTCAACATTTACCGTCCGCATTCCGCTGGCGGCTACCGAATCCGGCCTGGCAGCCAGCCCGGTAATTGAAGATGCCAATTTGCCGCCGCTGGATATCCTGGTGGCTGACGATGTGGTGCAAAACCTCAACCTGATCAAGATCTTGCTGAAAAAACGGGGCCACACGGTCACCACCGCCATGAACGGCAAGGAAGTGCTGCAGCTGTGGTCGCAGCACGACTTTGACATCATCCTGATGGATGTGCAGATGCCGGTGATGGATGGGCTGGAAACCTGCCGGGTTATCCGCGCCAGCGGTGGCGACCCGGACAAGTACGGCATTCCGATCATCGCACTGACAGCAAGTGTGCTGCAGGAAGACCGCGCGGCCGCAATGGCCGTCGGCATGAGTGGATTTGCCTCCAAACCCATTGATATCAAACAACTGGAACTGGAGATGAAACACGCACTGCAAGCAGCATACGGCTAGATCTTACTGCCCTGCTGACGGGCGGGCAGCGCACGACGGGACGACGGTTGCCAGCTACAGCGCAAACGGCAGCGAAAACGCCCTGAATCGCCCACGGTCTTCCCATATTTGCGCCAGGCGCTCAGGGATGGTTACCAGCATGTCGGTCTGCTCGATCACACAGGCAATGCTCAGCTAATGCGGTACCCGCAAGGCAATCTGGTGGCTGATGCCCTGGCGGGCGATTTCCGGCGCCAGAATCAGGTAACCGGTGCCGGACGACGTCACCACCGCAGGCAAGACAGGGCCAGCAACAAGGGCATGGCACAGCCAGACCCATGCCCTTGTTTTCGCTGACTTTTTATTTACATCATGCAGGTCATCAACATCATGCCCGGATCAACCTGAAACCTGGCACCAGACTGGCCCGGTGATTATTGCGCCATAGGCATTTTCATCATGGACGACTGCTGATCCATCATCTGCATCATCATGTCCATCATGCGCATATCGCCCTGCATCATGGATTTCATCGGCATGCCATCACCCGATTTCGTGCCTTTCATCATGCCCATATTGGACATGCCCTGACAGCGCCCCATCTGCATTTGCTTCATCATGCCCATGCTGTCCTTCATCACGGCCATTCCTTCCTGCATGGCGGCTTGCCGTTCTTCCGGCGTTTTGGCAGCGGCCATTTTGGCGTGTACTGCATTCATTTTTTCCATCTGCATTTCCATCTGTTTACTTGATGGCGTTACCTGGCTGGCTGCCGTCTTTTTGGCAGCAGGCTTGGCGGCTTTCTTGGTGACGGCGGCGGCGGAAGCATCCGGGTGATGGGCTTCATTTGCCTGTGCGGTAAAGGTGGCGGCGGCAATAGCCAGGGCGATGACGGTTTTCCATTGGGTTTTCATGATTCGACTCCGTATAGACGTGACAAAGGATTGCCCTGCCACAATGGCAGGAAGGTGGGGGATGGGGATGGCTGCGCCATCCCGCATGCGGGGCTAATTGTTGAAGCGGGAAAACTGCAGGCGTAGTGGCCGGGCGGGTGGCCGTGGCCATGCCCGGATTGCCTGCGGCAAAAGAAGAGTGATGCCCGGCCCGGCTAGCCAGATCAGGCTGACGGCCAATAGCAGCAAGGGCATGTGCAGCTGCCAGTGTGGATCGGCCTTGACCAAGCCGTGCTGGGCATCGGCGCACACCTTGCTACACAATTCATGGTGGGGCTGGTCATGCGTATGCTGCCATGGTGACTGCAGGCTGACGTCAGCATGCTCCGGCTCCACCGGCAGGGAGTGACAATTTGCCACCGAGACCAAGGCAAACGCCAATACCCAGGCCGCCAGCAGTAGCCGGCTCCAGGTATGCAACTGTTGGCGTATCCGGTGCAAGGTGAACATCTTGTCTACTCCACGTGAAAGGCCAATCAATTGGGCAAGGCTTGTTTCAGCATGACATGTCGATGATACATGCCGGCTTCGAAGTGCCCTGGCACATAACAGGCAAACAGGACCGCTTTGCTCTTGACCGGATCAAAGCGCCAGACAATGGTTTTGGTCTCGCCCCCCTTAAGGGATAGCACATTGACATCATGATGTTCCATGCCAGCCATCGGTGTGCGCATTTCCAGTAGATGTTTCTTGCGGAATGACTCATCGCCGATGGCAAATTCATGCAAAGCCTGGCCGCTATTTCTCACCACAAATCTCACCACCTCACCCCGGCGGATATTCATGGCATCGAAATTAAGCCGCATGGTATCGGTGGCTTCAACATGGATGGTGCGCGTGGCCTGGGATTCCGGCGCGGGTTGGCCGAAAGCAAACTGCTCCGGCATGTCCATGCCCTGCATCTGGGCCATGGCGGCTGCGGGCAGCAGGAGTGCCAGCAGCAGCAGGTGTCTTTGATATTTCATTGTGTAGCTCCCGCCCGGCGGGATGCGGATGGAACTGGCCTAAGCCCGCCCACCCCCCGTCGGGTAATGACTCAGAAACGGCCAAACAGCACGCCGGTACGTTGGTCTTTAGTCATGGTGTAGATGGCCAGCGTGCCTGGCTTTTCTTCACCCATGCCGGGGCTATTCAATGGCATGCCGGGGGCAGACAGGCCTACCACATCGGCCTTGCTGGCAAGCAGCTTCTTGATGGCGGCTACTGGCACATGGCCTTCAATGGTGTAGCGGCCAATCTTGGCGGTATGGCAGCTGCCCAGGCCGGGCGTGACACCCAACTGCCGCTTGATCGGCTGCATGTCGTCGCGATTGATGGCGCTGACATCAAAGCCGTTGTGCTTGAGATAGCTGATATAAGCCTCGCAGCAGCTGCAAGTGGGGCTCTTGTACAGGGTGACTGGAGTAGCGGCAAAAACGGTGGTGCTGAATGCGCCAATCAAGGCGGCAACAACGCGGGTACGGATAGTGGCCATGATGGCCCTCCTTCTGGCAATGACAAGGATTCAGATAAGCGGCAACAGCCGGCAAGTCGGAAAATGCTGTCAGGCCAGTAACGGCGGGCGATGCGGCGGAGAAAGGGTGATGCCAGCCAGCGCAGCGGGCTGGGTGGGGACAAAAATACCAGCCTGGACCAGTGGAGTGGCCGACCAGGCTGTTTGCTGAAACAAGGATGGCGCACAGAGTTGCACGCAGCCGGCACCGCTACACAACATGCCATGCGCCGCTTTTGCATTGGCGGCATGGGTCGGCATCTTGCCAGCTGTTTCCGCATGACAGGACGCATGGGTTTCATGAGCCATGCAGTCTGCCGATATGATTGCCTCGCTGGCCATGGCCATGTCGACACCCGCTGCCAGCACATTAAGTGCCGGAAGCGCGAGCAGAAGCATGAGCAGGAAACGGTACAAGGCTTTCATACCCGGCACGATAGCACCGTTTGGCCGCGCAGGTGAATCACTAATCAGCCCGGCTTGCGGCATGATTGATCTGGATCAGCTACAGCGCGCCGCCTCTTAAAGCGCGGCGACCCCAGCACTACCCCGCTGGCAAAAGCAGTGTCGCCATACCGCCCGGCCAACAGGCTGGCGACAGACATCACGCTGATTGTGTC
Source organism: Aquitalea sp. FG25 (assembly GCF_057809375.1). Classification (NCBI taxonomy): domain Bacteria; kingdom Pseudomonadati; phylum Pseudomonadota; class Betaproteobacteria; order Neisseriales; family Chromobacteriaceae; genus Aquitalea; species Aquitalea sp. FG25. The sequence continues at coordinate 79,158 of NZ_JBMDJV010000020.1, read as the reverse complement.
GGCGCTTCCGGGCAAACCCGGTTGCGGCCATTCTGCTTGGCACGGTACAGGGCATCGTCCACCCGTTTCACCAGGCTGTCGGCCACGTCGCCCTTGCGCCATACGGCCACACCAAAGCTGCTGCTGGCGCTATCCACCACGGCAAAGCGATGTGCCGCAACGCAGGCGCGCATCTGCTCGGCCAGCTGCATGGCCTGCTCCAGACTGGTATCCGGGCACAGCATCAGAAACTCCTCGCCACCCCAGCGGGCCAAGGTATCGTTTGCGCGCAGACTACCTTGCAGGATGGCGGTGAAATCCTGCAGCAAGGTATCGCCAACCAGATGGCCCCAGCGATCGTTTACCTGCTTGAACATGTCGATGTCGGCCATGATGACCGCCAGTTGGCTTCCCTCGGTCTGTGCACGCTGCATTTCAGCGGCAAAGCGTTCTTCCAGCCCCAGTCGGTTGAGCGCACCGGTCAGCTTGTCACTGATTGCCTGCCGCGCCAGCCGCTCATGCGCATCCTGCAGCTCTGCCGTACGCAGGGCCACCTCTTGCATCAGGATATCGTTATGGTGGACCTCAAATTCATGCGCCCGCTGCAGGCGGGCATAGGCATCATTCAGGCCATCGGCCAGCACGCTCAGTTCATCCTGATAGCCAGGCGGACGATGCAGCACAAAGGGACGCAAGCGCTTGCCCGGTTCGAATGACTGGGCAAATTCCGCCATTTGCGTGAGGTGGCGGGTGATCATCCAAGAAATCAGCAGCAGTATGCAAATCGAGGTAACCAGCGACTTGGCCGTCTGCGCCGCCAGCACAATGGCAATGCGGTCCAGGGTGCGGCCATACAGGGTATGCAGGTTGGGCTGGATGTAAATCATGCCCACCACGATGCCATGGCGCTGCAGGGCAAACTGGTAGATCAGGTTGGCATCTTGGTCGTACTGGCCGGTAGTCAGCTCCGCCTTCTGGTTGGGGCCATAGCGCACCGTGGCCCCGGCAACCCAGGGAGAGTGCCCAATCCCATCCAGTTGAACCTGCATGCCGGATACATTGAAGTTCCAGGCGGCATCCGCCAGGCCGGGCAACTGGTTTTGTTCGATGTAATGCATGCCCTTGTCCAGCTCGGAGACATCCTGCCGGTAATCGAAAAACAGCTGAACCGAGGTGGCAATCAATGCCGCCGTTGCACTGATGCAGACAATCCACAGCAGCATGCGCCGGGCCAGCGCACTGGACACGCCACGGTTCAGGCGGGTGCAGATCTGACGCACGCGATGCCATGCCGAAAACAGGTGCATGCCGGCTTACCTGGAATTGCTTTTAAAAGGAGAACGCCGGGCAAACACATCCTCGTAGCGTCTGGCGGCTGCCGGGTCCAGCCAGCGCGCCTCGGCATCAATCCATGGCGGTCGCTTGCCGGCCCCGGCAACAATCTCGTTAACCCGCTGCACAATCTTCTTTCCCCAGGCCCCCTTGGTGCAACCGACGTAGCCGATGGTGAACTCAGGCAAGCCGGCAATGGGCAAGTAGACAAACTGCTGCCCGGCTGGCAGCTGCAATTTGCGGGAGAACCAGTTGATTTCGTCCGGATAGCTAATGATGTAATCCACCCAGCCACTGGCTAGTTGACGGAATGGTCCTTCGTCATCGTCACTGGTCAGCAACAAGTTCTTTTGACTGGCAATCGCCTGCATTGCCTCCAGCACCGGCGGCGGATAACCGCGTTTTTCCTGGCGCACGGTAATCAGTGTGGCATCACGCATCAGCCGGGCAATATCCACCGCCCCGCTGGCATTACGGTATGCAGCCACCCGTGCCACCCGGTCCGCACGCAACACCAGATGGTGCGGCAACACAAACTCCACCGGGCCGCTGAAATCCACATATGCCTCCCGCTCTGCCGTCTTGAGCAAGCTGGGCTCACACACCGGCTGCCCCTGCTTCATCAAACCAAACACCCGCGACATGCTGGAGTTTTCCACCACATGGTTAAACTCTGGCGTGCGTTCGATGAAATAACGCAGAAACACATCGGCGTAGCCGGTTCCCTTGAATGGGCCATTACCAATGATGACCGGAGGGTAGTCGGGCATCTGCCAGTTGACGGTCAGCCCGTCGGCATGCGCCCTACCACCGCTCAGGGCAACAGCCATGGCCATGCCGACCATGCAAGCTGCCTGGCAAGACCACGCCCTGTATTTCCAGACGGTGGCTGACAACATGGGATATCCTTTGTGGCGTCAAACGCAAAGGCATCCATTCTGTCCATCAAGCGCCAGTGCAGCAAGCCCCTTAGCAGTCCCCCTGTTTCAGCGCGAACCCTTGAGCAGACATGATTTCCGGGTTTGAGCGCTGGTACTTCATCCGCCAGGCTCAGTATCCCCGCCAACTCAGACTGATTGACCCAGCATCAGCAAGTCGACCAACAACCCGGCTGGCAATACATCCTGCAACATGCGCAGGCTGAGCATGGCCAGCACGCAGCCGGTCAGCATGCGCTGCAACAGCAGCAGACGGCGGCGGCGGGTCATGAAGGCGGACAGGCTGCCAGCAAACAGGGCCACCAGCCCGTTGGATGTGGCAAAGCCAATAATCAGCATGGAACCCAGCATCAGCGTCTGGCCGAGCACATTGCCCGCCGGATAATCGACAAAGCGGGGGACCAGTGAAACAAAGATCATCATCAGCTTAGGGTTGAGCAAGCTGGTGGTGGCCCCCATCAGCAGCAAGCGCCGGGACTGCACGGCATTGCCCGGCTGGACTTCAAACGGCGAACGCCCGCCCGGCCGCAGCGACTGCCAGGCCAGGTAAGCCAGATACAGCGCCCCGGCAATGGTCAGCAAGGTAAGCGCATGCGGAATGCGCACCACAACAGCGGTAATGCCAAGTGCCGCAGCCAGCATGTAAAACAGATAACCCACCATGACACCAGCCAGTGACACCAGGCCGGCCCGCCTGCCCTGCACCACGGCACGCGACAGCACATACATCATATTGGGGCCGGGGGTGATGGCCAGCAGCAGGCCGACGGCCAGAAATTCCTTGAGCGATAACACGGTATTCATCATGGGCTCCTGCCCTGCATGGGATATACCGCAGTATCTTCCTGCTGCTTTAGCAAGTTAAGTGAATTAAACTTGGCTTACTATTCAGAAAAGCTGATCAAATGAAGAGATTGGATCTGGACGTGATCGAGATGGTGGTGGCGGTGGCCGAGGCAAAATCTTTTGTCCGTGGTGCCGCGCTGGTGCACCGCTCGCCCTCAGCAGTCAGCATGCAGATCAAGACGCTGGAAGACGCACTGGGCAAGCCGCTGTTCAAGCGCAACACACGCCATGTGGAGATCACTGCCGAGGGCATGGCCTTGCTGGACTATGGCCGCAGAATGCTGAACCTGCGGCAGGAAGCCTGGGCGGCCATCGTGCGCCCGGAAGTAACCGGACGCATTGTGCTGGGGGTGCCGGACGACTTCGCCCCCTCCTTGCTGCCCACCACCTTGCGCCGGTTTTCACTGGCCCACCCACGGGTGGAGATTCATGTCATCGGCAGGCCCAGCAGCGAGCTGATTCCGCTGCTGGAAGACTGCACGCTGGACTTGGCCTGCATTACCAGAACCCCGCGCATCAGCGGCGAGCACATTCGTTTTGAACCCATTGTCTGGGCCGGCTCGCCCACGCGGGCAGTATGGGAGGAACGCCCGCTGCCGCTTGCCGTGTTCGAGCATGGCAGCGTCGCCCGTGGGCATGCGATTTCCGCCCTGCAGCAGCAAGGCATTCCGTTTCGCATGTCGTATGAAAGCCCCAGCCTGACCGGGCTGGTCAGCATGGTGGAGGCAGGCCTGGCCATTGCGCCAATGGCGCTGTGCGCGCTGCCGGCACGGCTATTACAGCTGACAGAAAGTGAGGGGCTGCCAGAAATAGGCAAGGTGGAAATCGTGCTGGCGCGCAGTGCCCGCTCCAATCGTCCGCCCTGCGACTACCTGGCCGAACAGATACTCAGCGGCAGCTAGTGGGCAGCGGCACTGGCAATCACAGTTTCAGCAAGCCCAGCACCAGCGCCACCACGCCGCCCGCAATCAGCGGCCCCACCGCCAGGCCACGGAAAAAACACACGCCAATCAACGTGCCTATCATCAGCGCCGTTACCGCCTCCGGCGACGACTTCATGAAGGGCACGCCCTGGCCGGCAATCCAGGCCACCAGCAGGCCGGTCAGCACGGCAATCACCCCCGCCGGTGACTTGAACACATTGGCAATACTGTTGGCATCCACCCGCCCGGACACCACCGGCACCAAGACCCCAGCAGTGAGAATAGCCACGCCAACATTAATGCCCTTGGATTCGATCAGCGGCAGCCAGCTGTTCAGTCCCAGCAGCTTGATCAGCAAGAGCACCAGGGCAGCAATCGATACGGTGAAGTTATTGCCGATCAGGGAGATAGCCAGGATGAACAGGATGGGAAGATTGTCAAAATGCATTGCGGATCGCTTAGGGAAAATGCAGCGCCGGATGGCGTACGGAAATGAGTAATGCTCGCAATTATACGTCAGCACGCTGCCAGCGCCATGCGCATGCTCAGCGATATCGACGTAATGGCGCAGCAGGCAGGCCGCTAACGCCGCATGATCTTGCGCGGCGGCAGAGCACCGTCCGCCAAGGGCAGCCGCTCAGCGCAGCTGTGCCGTGGCAAACCATTGTTGCAAAAAGCCAATGCACACCCGCACCTTGGCCGAGGCAGAAGAACGCTCGGGGTATACCGCCCAGACATCAGCCGGCTGAAACAGATCGGGCAACAGCGGCAGCAGGCGGCCTTGTTGCAAATCCTCCGCTACGTCCCATTCGGACCGCAGGATGATGCCATGGCCGTCCAGCGCCCATTGCCGGGCGATTTCGCCGTTATTGCTGGACAACCTGCCGCCCACCCGCACCACCACCTCGCCTTGCGGGCCGCTCAGTGTCCAGCGGCCATAGTCTTGGTCGCGCTCGCGGATACGGATACACTGATGGCGGGCCAGTTCAATAGCCGACTGCGGCATGCCATGCGCTGCAATATATGCCGGTGCTGCACATAAAATGCGCCGGTTATCCGCAATGCGGCGGGTAATGACATTGCCCTCGCGCACGCTGCCCACGCGGATGTCCAGCTGAAAGCCCTCTTCCACCAGATCTACTGCCCGGTCCAGCAATTCCAGCTGGATTTCCAGCAAGGGCTGCTGCACAGCCAGTGCCGACAGCGCCGCCGCCAGCTTGCTGCGGCCAAAGCCACTGCTGCTGCAGATGCGGACCAGCCCTTCTGCCACCTGCTTTTCCTGTGACACCGCCTCGCCCATCAGCCGCACATCTTCCAGAATGCGCTGCGCCCACTGATGTACCACTTCACCCTGCGCCGTCAGGCCGACATGCCGGGTGGTGCGATGAAACAGACGCTCCTTGATGGCCTGTTCCAGCAGGGCAATCCGCTTGCTCACCAGTGCCTTGGATACCCCCATCACACGGGCGGTTTCGGCAAAGCTGCGGTGACGCACCACCTGGCAAAACAGTTGCAGATCATCCAGCTGCGGCGCTTCGTTCACGATTCATGTCCAATCAATCAACAGTTTCGCCAATTGTAAATGCCGCGTAGCTTGTTAAGCTAGGATTTTGCCACCGTGCAGCCAAAGGAAAGTTGACGCCATGAAACACAGGATTGCCGTGATAGCCGGGGACGGGATTGGTCAGGAAGTCATGCCGGAAGGACTGCGCGTGCTGGATATAGCCCGGCACAAGTTTGGCCTGGAGCTGGAGTTTGAGATTTTCGACTGGGCCAATTGCGACTACTACCTGCAATACGGCCAAATGATGCCAGACAACTGGCGGGAACAGCTGTCCTCTTTTGATGCCATTTACTTCGGCGCGGTTGGCTGGCCGGACAAGGTGCCGGACCATATCTCCTTGTGGGGGTCTTTGCTCAAATTCCGGCGCGAGTTCGATCAGTACGCCAATGTCCGCCCGGTAAGGCTGATGCCCGGCATCCCCTGCCCGCTGGCTGGCAAGCAGGTGGGCGATATCGACTTCATGGTGGTGCGCGAAAACACCGAGGGCGAGTATTCCTCTATTGGCGGGCGCATTTTTGAAGGAAGCGAGCGGGAAACCGTGTTGCAGGAATCCATCTTCACCCGCCACGGCACCGATCGCATCTTGAAGTTTGCCTTCGAAATGGCGCAAAACCGCCCCAAAAAGCACCTGACTTCAGCCACCAAGTCCAACGGCATCGCCATCAGCATGCCCTATTGGGACGAACGGCTGGAGGCCATGGCCGGGCATTACCCGGATGTGGCCTGGGACAAATACCACATCGACATCCTGGCTGCGCGCTTTGTGCTAAGCCCGGAGCGCTTTGACGTGGTGGTGGCCTCCAATCTGTTTGGCGACATCCTGTCCGACCTGGGCCCGGCCTGCACCGGCACCATCGGCATTGCGCCATCAGCCAACCTGAACCCGGAACGCACCTTCCCCTCGCTGTTTGAGCCGGTGCACGGCTCCGCCCCGGACATTTACGGCCAGGGCATTGCCAACCCCATCGCCATGATCTGGTCCGGTGCCATGATGCTGGAGTTTCTGGGACAGGGCGCAGCCCGCTACCAGGCTGCGCACGATGGCATCATGGCGGCCATTCACCATGTACTGCAAAGCGGCCCGCGCACGCCGGACATGGGCGGCAGCGCCAGTACCGAAACACTGGGCAAGGCTGTGGCCACGGCACTGGAACAGGCGGGGTAAACACCAAACCCCGCTGCGCGGGCCGCACTGTCAATGCGGGCTGCGCTGTGGGAGCATGCCGTCGCTGACCGTTGGCCAGCGCACAAGGCTAAGCGGCAGTGCCAGCCAACGTAGCGAAGGCGTGGGTGAAGTCGGCGATCAGGTCTTCCACTTCCTCCAGCCCCACCGAAACGCGGATCATCCCGTCCGGGATGTCCATTTCCCGGCGTTTTTCCGGGCCAGCCTCCCAGAAAATGGTGGAAGCCACCGGAATCACCAGGGTACGGGTATCCCCCAGGCCGGTGGCCTTGATCGGCAGTTGCAGGGCATTGAGGAAGGCATTGGTCTGCTCGGCGTTGCGCAATTCAAAGGACAGCAACCAGGAGTTGGCGTGGAACAGTTCGCTGGCGCGCTGGTGTTGCGGATGACTGGCCAGGCCGGGGTAGGACACCTTGCGCACTGCCGGATGCGCTTGCAGATACTCGGCCAGTTGCTGTGCCGTGGCACTGCTGTGCTTCACCCGCAGTGCCAGCGTTTCCATGCCGATGGAAATCTGGTTGGCGTGCTCGGACGACAGCGAGGCCCCCATGTCACGCAAGCCCTTTTTGCGGATCTGGGTCAGCCCTTGCTGCGGCACCGCCACCTTGCGGTATTCATCCGCGATATTGGGGTAAGCGGCCCAGTCAAACAGGCCGGTATCCGTCACCGCTCCCCCCAGGGCCGCACCGTGCCCGGCAATGGTTTTGGTCAAGGAATTCACCACCAGGCTGGCCCCCACGCAGGCAGGCGTAAATAGCGCGGGCGAGGTGATGGTGTTGTCCACCACATAAACCAGCCCGTGCGTCTGACACAGGCTGCCAATGCCTTGCAGGTCGGCTATCTGGGTGCCGGGGTTGGCAATGGTTTCCACAAACACCATGCGGGTGGCGGGGGTCAGTACCGCAGCCACGCTGTCAGCCGCTGCCATGTCCACCATGGTGACCGACACGCCAAACTGGCGCAGCGTGTTCAGCAAGCTGTTGGTATTGCCAAACACGTGACGGCTGGAGACGATGTGGTCGCCAGCCTTAAGCAGGGTCAGGAAGATGGCGGCAATCGCGCCCATGCCGGTGGCAAAGCATACCGTGCCCACCCCGCCTTCGATTTCATTGATCTTGGCTTCCAGCATGGCCGTGGTGGGCGTCCCCTGGCGCGCATAGTTGAAACCACCCTTTTTGCTGCCCTGAAAAATCCCGATCAGGTCCTCTACGCTCTCCAGCCCATACTGGACGCTATTGTGTAGCGGTGCGCGCAATGCGCCATACTCCATGCCGGCACGGCGGTCGCGATGCACGATGGTGGTGGTGAGGCCCTGCTTGTCTGTTTTGCTCATTGTTCTGCTTCCTGATGCGGATTTTCTGCGTACTTTGCGCTAACTGACAGTATCTGCCGCTGCTCAGCCACTGACTACAGGCCAGCGGGTGGCAGGCAAATGCTGATAAATGATGGTGACCGGCAAACCCGGCGTGTCGCACATGCTGGCGGCTGCGGCCAACCGGTTTGCGGCAAGCCTCAACCATACACCGTTTGCACCTGAAAATGACCCCATCCGCCCTTTTTTATGCATATGACATATGCGTCGCATAAAAATAAGGGCCGCCAGGCTGCTGTGCAGCATGTCGACCCAGGCATGAGACTGATGAGAACGCGGGGAAAGAAGTTCTGCCGAACTAGATCAACGTACGACGGTTTCCACTGTCCAGCCGTTGTTCTTCACCACCGACAGGGTAACCGGCGCTTTTTGCAGATTGCCATTGGCGGTAAAGGCAAAATCAGCCGTCACGCCGCTATAGCGAATGGCAGCCAGCTTGGGCAGGTATTTGGCGGGTTCTACCGAACCGGCCTGCTTCATGGCTTCGGCCACCAGCATCACCCCGTCGTAAAACTGCGGCCCCAGCAGTACCACATCCTGATGGAAGCGTGCCTTGTAGCGGGTTTCAAACGCCTTGCCCGCCGGGCGGGCAGCCAGCACACCTCCGGCCACGGCAGAATAGTGGCCAGCCGCATCCGCTCCGGCCAGCTGGATGAAAGTAGGCGTGTTCATCATGTCGCCACCCATCAGCTTGGCTTTCAGGCCCAACCGTTTGAGCTGCTTGGCCATCGGCGCGGCCTGGGCATCGGCACCACCGTAGAAAATGACATCAGGATTGACTGCCTTCACTGCCGTCAGGATGGAGGTGAAATCGGTTGCCTTGTCAGTGGTGAATTCACGCCGCGCTACCTTGCCGCCATTGGCGGTAACAGCCTTGACGAATTCGTCGGCAATGCCCTGGCCATAAGCGGTGCGATCGTCGATGGCAACAATGCTCTTGGCCTTCAGCGTTTTCACGGCAAACTGGCCCAGCGCCCCGCCCACCTGGCTGTCGCTGCCAACCAGACGGAAGGTGGTTTTGTAGCCTTGCTGGGTATAGGCCGGATTGGTGGATACCGACAGTTGTGGAATACCAGCCTCGGAATAAATGCGCGAAGCGGGAATGGACACCCCGGAATTAAAGTGACCGATGATAGCCTTCACCCCGGCATCCACCAGCCGTTGTGCGGCCTGGGTGCCAATGCGCGGGTCGGCCTGGTCGTCCTCGGATACCAGCTCGAACTTGATCTTCTGCCCGCCCACCACCAGGCCCTTGGCATTGATGTCGTCAATGGCCATCTTGGTGGCGTTTTCATTGTCCTTGCCGTAATGCGCCTGCGGGCCGGACAAGGGTGAGGAAAAACCAATCTTGACCGTGGTATCTGCGTGCGCCACAGCAATGGCAAACGGTGCCATCATGCCACCCAGCGCCACCACCCAGTTCAGCTCTGCAAACAGTTTGTTCTGTGCCATGTCATTTCTCCTTTGATGCTGCATTTATTCAAGAGAAACCAGCTGATTTCCCCTGTTACTGCCCTCCTGTCATTACCGGTCTGCGCCGGCCCATGACAGGATCAAAAACGAGATAGCCGGTAGGGCTGCATATCCAGTGCCGGTGTCCGGCCCTGCAGCATGTCAACCAGCAGCACCGCCGTGGTGGCGGCCAGGGTGAGGCCCAGGTGGCCATGCCCGGTGGCAAACCACAGCCCCGGCTGCTGCGGTGCCGGGCCGATGATGGGCACGGTGTCCGGCAGCGAGGGGCGATTGCCCATCCATACCGTCATGTCCTCGGTAGAAAAGTCGCCAACAATGCGCCGCGCCTTGTCCAGCAGGATGTGGGCGCGCCGCCAGTCCGGTGCGGCATCGCGGTGTGCCAGCTCCACCGTGCCAGCCAGCCGCAAGCCGCCACCCGCCATCGGCAAGATGACAAAGCTTTCGCTGGCGCACTGAATGAAGTGATGCAGCCTCACCCCGGCCCTGGGCAGGTTGACGTGATAGCCACGTTCGCTTTCCAGTGGCACCCGGTAGCGGTGCTGACGGGTGAAGCGGTCGCTCCATACGCCGCAGGCAATCACTGTGGCAGCTGCCGACAAGCGGCCATGGCTGGCGGTATCCACCCCGCTCACGCGCCCGTCCGCTTCGACGGTAGCCAGCACTTCATCCTGCACAAAACGCCCACCGGCACGGATGAAGGCATCGAACAGGCCACGGCTGAAGGTGTAGGGGTCGTCCACATGCGACCAATTCGGCACCCGCACCGCGTATTGCCATTCCTCGGCCAGCAACGGTTCTTGTTCCAGTAGCTGCTTGCGCGACAAGGCCTGCCACTGCACGCCGTGACGGCGCTTTTGCTGCCATGCAGGCAGGGCGGCATCGAATTCCTGCTGATTGCGATACAGGGTGAGGTTGCCGTGGCGCCGCCACATGGCCTCCAGCCCGGCCTGGTTGATCAGCATGGCGTAGTCGGTATTCACCCGGCCCAGCAGCGCGGACAGATCGCGGGTAAGCGCCGCCACCTTGCTGGGGCGACTGGCGGCAAGAAAGCGCAGCAGCCACGGCATCAGGCTGGGCAGGTAGCGCCAGCGCAGGGCCAAAGGGCCCAGCGGGTCCAGCATCCAGCCCGGCACCTTGCGCAGCACGCCGGGTTCGGCCAGCGGTATCACATCGCTGATGGCAAAGGCACCGGCATTGCCATAGCTGGTTTCCATGGCCGGTTCGCCACGGTCCAGCAGGGTGACGCTAAAACCGGCCAATTGCAGATGCAGGGCAATGGCGATACCCACCACGCCAGCCCCCACCACAATCACTTCGTCTCCCGCAACAAGGGTATGGGCCATGGTTCAGGCCTCCCGCACGCCATTCACCAGCCGGCGCAAAGCCAGCGGATTGCTATGCTGCAGCGCTGTCGGCAGCAAGGCATCCGGCAAGTCCTGATAGCACACCGGGCGCAGGAAGCGCTGAATGGCTGCCGTGCCCACCGAGGTGGAGCGCACGTCCGACGTGGCCGGGAACGGCCCGCCATGCACCATGGCGTCACACACCTCCACCCCGGTAGGCCAGCCGTTGACCAGGATGCGGCCCGCCTTGCGCTCCAGCACCGGCAACAGGCTGCGTGCCAGCGCGATATCGCCGTCGTCCAGTTGCAGCGTGGCAGTAAGCTGGCCTTCCAGTGCCTCGGCCAGTTGCAGCCGTTCTGCCTCATCACGGCATTGCACAATCAGCGCGGCCGCGCCGAACACCTCGGCCTGCAAGGCCGGATTGGCCAGATATTCTGCGGCACTCACCCGCAGCAGCTGTGCCAGGCACTGATTGGGGCCAGTGGGCAACACGCCCTTGGCCACCGTGCTGGCGTGGCGGGACAGGCTGTCCACCCCGTCCTGATACGCCGCCCAGATGCCGGGCGTGAGCATGGTTTGCGCCGCGCTCTGTTGCAGCAGCTCGGCTGCAGTGGCAACAAATTGCTCCAGTGCCAGCCCTTGCACCGCCACCAACAGGCCGGGGTTGGTACAAAACTGCCCTGCCCCCTGCGTTAGCGAAGCAACAAAGCCCTGCGCCAGTACCTCACTACGTGCCTGCAAGGCAGCGGGCAACAGGAACACCGGGTTGGTGGAGCTCATCTCCGCATACACCGGAATCGGCTCCGCACGCTGCTGTGCGCTGTGGCACAAGGCCAGCCCACCAGCACGCGAACCGGTAAAACCCACCGCCTTGATATGCGGATTGCCCACCAGCCCCTGCCCCACTTCGCGGCCACTGCCAAACAGCAGGGCAAACACCCCGCCAGGCAGGCCACACTGCTGCACGGCACGCACAATGGCCTGACCCACCAGCTCGCTGGTGCCCGGGTGCGCGCTGTGCGCCTTGACGATAACCGGGCAACCGGCCGCCAGTGCCGAGGCGGTATCGCCCCCGGCTACCGAGAAGGCCAGCGGGAAGTTGCTGGCCCCGAATACCGCCACCGGCCCCAGCGGGATCTGGCGCTGGCGCAAATCAGCACGCGGTAGCGGCTGGCGCGCAGGCTGGGCCTGATCAACCCGCACATCCAGCCATTCGCCAGCCCTCACGGTACGGGCAAAAATGCGCAGCTGGCCGCAGGTGCGGGCCCGTTCGCCCTGCAAGCGCGCCTGCGGCAAACCGGTTTCCAGCATGGCGCGTTCTATCAGCGCATCACCCAAGGCTTCGATTTCCTCGGCAATGGTTTCCAGCAACTGCGCCCGCTGGGCAGGTGTGGTTTCGCGGTAGGTATCAAACGCGGCCCAGGCCAGCGCGCAGGCCTGCTCCACCTGTGCCTGATCGCCCCCGGCATAGCCTGGTTCCAAGGCTTGGCCGGTGGACGGGTTGATGGCGTGCAGCGCTTCACGCCTGCCGCTGATGGATTGGCCGCCAATCAGCATTTGGCCTGTCAGATTCATAGGTTTTCCTGCTTGAATTGAAAACCGTACCGCGCAGCTGGCGTGGCACGGTTGCTCAGGGATGGGCTCAGGCCACATTCAGCCCGGCCGACCAGTCGCGGTACCACGTGCGGAACAGCGTGTACTGGGTTTCGGCATAACGGCGCTGGGCTTCGGTCAGGGCGTCGGTTTCGTTAAAGTGCAGGCTGTATTCGGTATCACCGTTCAGCACCATCAGGTACTTGTAATACAGCACCAGGTCGCAGCCTTCATCGAAGGAGGACAACACCGCCAGCGCGGACTCCAGCTCGCGCGCCTGACGGCGGGCAGTGGCGTCGCCCTTGGCGGCGGCCTTGCTCAGCGCCACCAGATGCAGCACCTCGCGCGGCAGCGCATTGCCGATGCCGGTAATGGCGCCGGTGGCATTGCAGTTGACGAAGCCATGCACCACCTGGGTATCCACCCCCACCATCAGCGTGACCTGATCATCCTGCGAGGTGATGTGCTCGGCGGCGTAGCGCATGTCGGCGGCACCACCGAATTCCTTGAAGCCAATCAGGTTGGGATAGCTGCGGCGCAGCTCAAAGAACAAATCAGCACGGGTGGCAAAGCCGTAGTAGGGGCTGTTGTAGATCACTGACGGCAGGCTGGGCGCGGCAGCCAGGATGGCGGAAAAGTGGGCTTTCTGCGCTGTCGGCGATGCGCCACGCGACAGCACGCGCGGAATCACCATCAGGCCATGTGCGCCAACGCGGGCGGCATGGGCGGCATGGGACACGGCTTCGCGGGTATTCACCGCACCGGTGCCAACAATAGTGGGCACGCCGGCAGCCACCAGCCGGGCCACGCCTTCCTGACGCTCGGCTTCGGTCAAGAGCGGCCAGTCGCCCATCGAGCCGCAATACACCACGGCGCTCATGCCGGTGGCAATCAGCTCGCGGCCCTTGGCTACCAGGGCGTCAAAATCCGGCTTGCGCTCGGCGGTACACGGGGTCATCAGGGCCGGGATGCAGCCGGTGAAAATGTTGTCGCTCATTGTTTTGCTCCTTGCAGCTTGTCTGTATGTGTGTGGGGGATGTCGCTATAACGCGGGGTTCAGATGCCCCAGGCAAAAGGGTCTTGCGGGTCAATCAACAGCGTGCTGCTGGCAGTGACGTAGGCGCGGCCGGTAATGAAGGGGCGGATGAAGTCACCCTCACGCTGGTAGTGGCCGATGAACTGGCTGCCGGTGATGCCGGCCTGTACCCAGCGCTCACCTTCGGCCAGCTTGCCGTCGGCAGCCAGGCAGGCCAGCTTGGCGCTGGTGCCGGTGCCGCAAGGTGAGCGGTCGTAAGCCTTGCCGGGGCACATCACAAAATTGCGGCTGTCGGCGCTGGCATCGTCGGCAAACAGCTCCACATGGTCGATCAGCGCGCCATCAGCCCCGGTAATGCCCTGCGCTTCCAGCGCCTTGAGCATGGTCCAGGTGAAATCGGTCAGCGCTTCCACATTGGCCATTTCCAGCGCCATGCCATGTTCGGACACCAGAAAGAACCAGTTGCCGCCCCAGGCAATGTCACCGTGAAACACGCCGTAGCCGGGCACATCCACCGCCACCTGTTGGCGATGGCGATACGCTGGCACATTACCCAGCGTCACCGCGCCATCCGCATGCAAGGTGGCGCTGACCGGCCCCACCGGGGTGTCGATCTTGTGCACGCCCGGCGCAATCAGGCCCTGGTAATGCAGCGAGGCAATCAGGCCGATGGTGCCGTGGCCGCACATGCCCAGATAACCGGTGTTATTGAAGAAGATCACCCCGCAAGTGGCGTCCGGCGACACCGGCGGGCAATACAGCGCGCCCACCAGCACCTCGCTGCCACGCGGTTCCAGCAAACAGGCCCTGCGCCACTGATCATGCTGCTGGCGCAATACCTCGCGCTGTGCGGCCATGCTGCCGCCGCCAAGATCGGGAAAACCGCTCATCACCAGCCGGGTGGGTTCGCCCCCGGTGTGGGAATCGATGATGTGTATCTGTTTCATTCGCCTGTCCATTCCGTAAAGCCGCGAATCACCGCTGCACGCGGATGCACCCATCGCCAGCCCACACAGAAATACCGCGCAGGGCCTTGATTCGATTGCATCTTCGCGCCAGCTTCATCTGCATCGGCACCTGCATAGAATGGCTTTATTGTCGGCAGGAATCTTGATGGTTATCATCAAGGACAATGACGAAATCGGCACAATTGTTGTGATCGGAATAAAAATCACCACACCGCCAGGCCCGTGACAGCAAGGCAAAGGAGAAGACGATGACGAGCGACATGGTGGCAAGCATCGCGCAATGGCAGGAGGCAATACGTCCGGCAACCATCGAGGCCCTGCTGGCCGGGGTGGCTCCGCTGCTGCCGGTGCTGGATCTGATCCCCAATGCGGCCATCTTCATCAAGGACCGGCAGGCACGTTACCTGAGTGCCAACCGGACGCTGGTGGAGCGCTGCGGGCTGAAAAGCCTGCAACCGCTGCTGGGCAAAACCAGCGCCGACGTGTTTCCGGCCCAGCTGGGGCCGGGCTATACCGAGCAGGACATGCAGGTGCTGGAGGACGGACTGGTACTGGAAAACCAGCTGGAGCTACACCTGTTCAAAAGCCGGGAGCCCGGCTGGTGCCTGACTTCCAAATGGCCGCTGCATGGGGCGGCAGGCGACATCATCGGCCTGATCGGCATTTCGCTGGACTTACAGTCCGCCAGCAACACCCACCCCGCCTACAAACGACTGGTCGCGGTGGATGATTTCATTCGCAAGCACTTCAACCACCCCATCAGCATGGCAGAGCTGACCCGGATTGCCGGTGTATCCGCCGCCCAGCTGGAACGCTACTGCAAGAAAGTGTTTCACCTGACCCCACGCCAGATGATTCACAAGGCCAGGCTGGAACATGCCCATCGCCTGCTGCACACCGACATGGCCATCACCGATGTCGCACTGCAATGCGGCTATACCGACCACAGCGCCTTCAGCCGCCAGTTCAAGGCACTCACCGGCTTTAGCCCGCGCCAGTACCGCCAGGCCACGGCGCAGGGCTGAGCCCGGCCAGCCGCACACGCAAAAAAGGCCATGCAGTGCATGGCCTTTTTTCAATTCATGATGCTTAGTGATATTCACCGGCACGGTGGCGGTTCACCTCGCACGGTGTGCCTGCGGTGCAGAATGCATCGTTGGCATTGTGAGTAGACGATGTGCTGGCACTGGCAGGTGCCGATGCATCCGTCCGTCCAGTACCGGCATTAGCCTGCACATAGCAGGCCATGATCAGCACCAGGCTGCCCAATACCTTGTTCATGATGTTTCCTTTCCATGACTTGATGACTTGCAATCAATTCCAGCTGCCGCCCAGCGCCCGGATCAGGCTGAGCGAGGCCAGGTAGCGATCCTGCCGGATATTGAGTGCCTGCCGCCGGATGGTCAGCTCGCTGCGCTGGGCGTCCAGCAGATCAAGCTGGCCGGTCTGACCGTTGCGATAGCGCGAATCCGCCATGGCGCTGGCCCGGCTGGCACTGGCCACGGCCTGCTGCTGGGCCTCTTCCTGCTGCGCCAGCAGGCGGATATCGCTGAGCGAATCCTCCACCTCGGCCAGCGACTGCAAGATGCTTTGACGGTAGTCCGCCAGCGCCAGTTCCATATCGGCACGGGCCGAGCCCAGCAGCGCCTGACGACGGCCACCATCCAGCAGCGGTAGCGACAACAAGCCCTCCACCGACCAGGCGCGGGCCGACCAGCGGAAGATGTCGCGCAGCTGCGAGCTGGCATAACCACCCGCCGAGGTGAGCGTCAAATCAGGAAACCAGGCAGCCTGCGCTACGCCGACACGGGTCTGGGCGGCCAGCAGCTTGCGCTGGGCGGCTGCCACATCGGGACGACGCGCCAGCATGGCCGCTGGCACCCCGGCAGGAACCTGCGGTAACGCCGACTGGAAGCGCGCCGCCTCCAACTGAAAGGTCGATGCTGGCTGGCCTAGCAACACCGCCAGCGCGTTTTCCGCCTGCGCCCGCTGCCGATCCAGCGCAATGGCTTGGGCACGGGTGGCTTCGCTGTCTGACTCAATGCGCGCCAGCGCCAGCCCGGACTCCTCCCCGGCCTGATAGCGCTGGCGAGTCAGCGCTGCAGTGCGGGCATAGGACTGCACGGTGTCCTGTAGCAACTGGCTTTGCTGATCGAGAAAACGCAGGCTGAAATAGCTTTGCGCCACCTGGCTGGCAATCAGCAGACGGCTGCCCTGCAGCAGCGCGGCACTGGCTTCGGCATCCAGCGCGGCGGCCCGACTGGCACCGGACAGGCGACCGGCGAGGTCGATTTCATAACTGAAGTTGGCCCCGACGCTGGTCAGCTTTACCGGCGTGGTGTTGCTGCTGTTAAGCAAGCTGGTGCCGGACGGCCCGGCCCCGGCCTGGGTGCCGCGTGCGCTACCGGCGGTGAGGCCCAGTTGCGGCATGCGGTCGGCATCGGCCACGCCCAGCGCGGCGCGGGCCTGTCGCAGACGGGCTGCCGCTGCGGCAAGGTTGGTATTGTGTTGCAGCGCGCTGTCGATCAGCCGGTTCAGCGTGCTGTCCTGATAGGCCAGCCACCAGTCGCCACGGCTGGCGGCATCTGCCGGTGCGGCCAGCGTCCAGCTGCCGTCGGCCAGTGCCGCTACCGGCGGGTTCTTGTAGCTGGTGGGCGTGGCTGGCAGCTGGCTGCCATCAATGGCGGGCGGTGTGGCGCAAGCGCTCAGCGCCGCCGCCAGCAACAGCCCCAGTGTGATGTTGTTGATCATTAATCCGCTTCCTTATTCGACATGCTGTTGCTGTAGCGCGTGGCCGTGCTCATGCCCCATTGGCGGCTGGGCGATCGGGTCCAGATGCGGCACCTGGCCGTGCAGCTTCAGTGGCCGGTTGCCGGACAGACGGCGCATCAACACATAAAACACCGGGGTGAGGAACAGGCCGAATACCGTGACACCAATCATGCCGCTAAACACCGCCACACCCATGGCATTGCGCATTTCCGCCCCGGCCCCTTGCGCCAGTACCAGCGGCAGCACGCCCATGATGAAGGCCATCGAGGTCATCAGGATGGGGCGCAGCCGCAGGCGGCTGGCTTCAATCGCCGCCTGCAGCGGGCTGCGACCGGCAAACTCCAGTTCGCGGGCAAACTCGACAATCAGGATGGCATTTTTGGCACTCAGGCCCACCAGCACCACCAGGCCGATCTGGGTGAACACATTGTTGTCGCCGTGACTCAGCCACACCCCGGCCATGGCCGCCAGCAAGGCCATCGGCACAATCAGGATGATGGCCAGCGGCAGCGCCAGGCTTTCGTACTGCGCCGCCAACACCAGGAACACCAGCAAGATGGCGATGGGGAATACCCAGCTGCCGGAATTGCCCGCCAGAATTTCCTGATAGGTCAGCTCGGTCCATTCATAGCCAATGCCCGGCGGCAGGGTTTGCGCTGCTACCCGTGCCACGGCTTCCTGTGCCTGTCCGCTGGAATAGCCGGGCGCAGCACCGCCATTGATGTCGGCGGCCAAAAAGCCGTTGTAACGCATGGCCCGTTCCGGCCCGAAGCTGGGCTTGACCTTGAGCAGGGCCGACAGCGGCACCATGCTGCCGTTGGCAGAACGTACCTGTAGCTGGCCCACGTCTTCCGGACGGGCACGGAAGTTGGCATCCGCCTGCACCCGCACGGTGTAGGTACGGCCAAACTTGTTGAAGTCGTTGACGTACAGGCTGCCCAGATAAATCTGCATGGTGTTGAACACGTCAGTCACCTTTACCCCCAGCTGCTGGGCCTTGCTGCGGTCCAGATCAGCCAGCAGCTGCGGCACGTTCAACTGGAAGCTGGTATACAGGCCAGCCAGCTCCGGTGCCTTGGCGGCACCAGCCATGAAGGCTTTCACTGCCTTGTCCATCGCTTCGTAACCCAGGCCGCCACGGTCTTCCAGTTGCAGCTTGAAACCCCCGGTGGTGCCCAGCCCCTGTACCGGCGGCGGAGGGAACATCACCACAAAAGCGTCCTGCAACTTGCCAAACTCGGCATTCATCGCCCCGGCAATGGCATTGGCGCTCATGGCCTTGCCGCGCCGCTCCTCGAAGGGCTTGAGGGTGACAAACACGATGCCGGAATTGGCACTATTGGTGAAACCGTTGATCGACAAGCCGGGGAAGGCAATGGCGTGCTCCACGCCCGGAATCTTCAGCGCAATGTCACTCATGCGCTGAATCACCGCATCGGTACGGTCCAGCGTGGCACCGTCCGGCAACTGGGCAAAACCGATCAGATATTGCTTGTCCTGCGCCGGCACAAAGCCACCCGGAATGCTGTGGAACAGCCCTGCCGTCAATGCCGCCAGCCCGGCATAGATGGCCAGCATGACAAACTTGCGGCCGATGGCCTGCTTCACGCCCTGGCTGTAACGGGTGGCACCGCGGTTGAACAGGCTGTTGAAGCGGTCGAAGAAGCCACCCAGCCAGCGGTCCATCTGGCGGGTCAGCCAGTCTTGCGGTGCATCGTGACGTTGCAACAGCAAGGCCGCCAGCGCCGGTGACAGCGTCAGCGAGTTGATGGCGGAAATCACCGTGGAAATGGCAATGGTCAGCGCAAACTGCTTGTAGAACATGCCGCTCAGGCCGCCAATAAAGGCCAGCGGCACAAATACCGCCACCAGCACCAGCGCAATGGCAATGATGGGGCCGGATACTTCACGCATGGCGCGGTAGGATGCCGCACGCGGGTCCAGCCCGGCCTCGATATTGCGCTCCACGTTTTCCACCACCACGATGGCGTCATCCACCACAATGCCGATGGCCAGCACCAGACCAAACAAGGACAGGGTGTTGATGGTGAAGCCAAAGCCGTGCATCACCGCGAAAGTACCGACAATGGATACCGGCACCGCCAGCAGCGGAATCAGCGAGGCACGCCAGGTTTGCAGGAACAGGATCACCACCAGCACCACCAGCGCAATGGCTTCCAGCAGGGTATGCACAACGGACTCAATCGACGCGCGCACAAACTGGGTGGGGTCGTAGTCGATGGCGTAGTCCACCCCTTCCGGCATGGATTTCTTCAGCTCGGCCATGGTGGCGCGCACCTGATCGGAAATCTGCAGCGCATTGGAGCCAGGGGCTTGCGATACCGGAATGGCCACCGCCGCCTTGTTGTCCAGCGTGGAATGCAGCGCGTATTCCGACGCGCCCAGCTCGATACGCCCCAGGTCACGCAGCCGCGTCACTGCTCCGTCGGCACCGGTCTTGACGATGATGTCGCCGAATTCCTGCTCGGTTTGCAGGCTGCCCTGCGCGTTGATGGGGAATTGCAGCTGAATGCCCTGTGCGCTGGGTGAAGCGCCAATACTACCGGCAGCGGCCTGCACGTTCTGTTCGCGAATGGCCGTTACCACCTCGCTGGCCGACAAGCCATGCATCGCCACTTTTTGCGGGTCCAGCCAGATACGCATGGAGTAGTCACCGGCACCGTACAGCCCCACCTGCCCCACGCCGCTGATACGCGCCAGCCGGTCACGCACATTGAGAATGGCGTAGTTGCGCAGATAGGTCATGTCATAGCGACCATTGGGCGACAGCAGGTGCACCACCAGCGTCAGGTCCGGACTGCTCTTGATGGTGGTCAGGCCCAGGCGGCGTACGTCTTCCGGCAGGCGCGGTTCGGCCTGCGCCACCCGGTTTTGCACCAGTTGCTGCGCCTTGTCCGGGTCGGTGCCGATCTGGAAAGTCACCGTCAGCGTCATCAGGCCGTCAGTGGTGGCCTGGCTGCTCATGTACAACATGCCTTCGGTGCCGTTGATGGCTTCTTCCAGCGGTGTGGCCACCGATTCGGCAATCACCTTGGGGTTGGCACCGGGAAACTGCGCCCGCACGATGATTTGCGGCGGCACCACTTCCGGGTATTCCGAAATCGGCAACACCCGCAAGGACAGCAGGCCCGCCAGGAAAATCAGCAGCGACAACACCCCGGCAAAAATCGGGCGGTCGATGAAGAATTTGGATAGGTTCATGAATGTCTTTCGCGTGGAAATCAGCTATTGGCCGCCGCAGTGGCCGGGGGCTGCATCGGCACCATGTGCGGTGCTACCGGCGCGCCGGGCTGCACTTTTTGCAGGCCGTCCACAATCACCCGCTCACCGGCATGCAGGCCCGCAGTGACAATGCGCAGGCCATCGACACTGGCGCCCAGCTGCACCTGGCGGTAGCGCGCCTTGCTGTCCTTGTCGATCACCATCACAAAGCGCTTGTCCTGATCGGTGCCGATGGCCTGCTCGTTCAGCAGCAGCGCCGGATGACGCTTGGCCTGCCCCAGCCGGATGCGCACGAACTGGCCGGGAAGCAGCACGCCGTCGCGGTTGTCCACCGTGGCACGCAGCTTCACCGTGCCGCTCTTGCCATCCACCTGGTTGTCCACCAGTTGCAGCTTGGCCGGGAAGGTTTGTGCCGTGCTGGTGGCTACCTGCAGCGGAATATCACCCAGCCGCGCACGCGCACCACCGGCATCCGGCAGCTCGGCCAGTGCCTTGCCCACGGTTTCTTCGTCGGCATCAAAGCTGGCGTACACCGGGTTCACCGACACCAGGGTGGTGAGCACTGGCGAGTCCGGCCCCGCCGATACCAGGTTGCCGGTGGTGACCAGCAGCTTGCCTACCCGGCCGGATACCGGCGCGCGAATGGCGGTGTAACCCAGGTTCAGCCGGGCGGTCTGCAAGGCGGCCTGGGCGGCCTTCAGGCTGGCATCGGCAGCGCGGGCGGCGTTGTTGCGCTCGTCGGCATCGCGCTGGGCAATGGCGTGATCGGCCAGCATGCGGCTGGCGCGTTCCTGCTCGCTGCGGGCGAATACCAATTGCGACTGGGCGGCGGCCACCTGGGCGGCGGCGCGGTCCACTTCAGCCTGATACGGCGCGGGGTCGATAGTCACCAGCAGGTCACCCGCCTTCACCAGTGCGCCTTCGCGAAAGTGCACGGACTGGATGGCACCGGCCACGCGCGAGCGCAGCTCCACCCGCTCCACCGCCTCCAGGCGGCCGGAAAAATCCTGCCAGGTGCTGACCTGCTGCTGCACCAGCAAGGCGGCGGAAACAGGAACAGCCTGGCTGGCGGCAGCCGGGGCATCGGCCTGTACCGCCTGGCTGTGCAGGCCAAGCCAGGTAGCGGTGCCAAGCGCAGCCAGCACGGCAAAAGAAATAGCAGTCACGGCCAGCGGTCGCCGGCCCTTGATCGGTGGGTTCATGAGTTTGGTTCCGTAAGGTCAGCACAGATGGCCAGCGCAAGGCGCGTGACCGGACAGGTAAGGCGATGCAGCGCCTGTGCGGGCGGGC
This sequence comes from Aquitalea sp. FG25, assembly GCF_057809375.1. Taxonomy (NCBI): domain Bacteria; kingdom Pseudomonadati; phylum Pseudomonadota; class Betaproteobacteria; order Neisseriales; family Chromobacteriaceae; genus Aquitalea; species Aquitalea sp. FG25. The sequence continues at coordinate 57,303 of NZ_JBMDJV010000020.1, read as the reverse complement.
CGCATTGGCGCTGTCTTGTTGTCGGGTGAACAAAGCACTCCGGCCAGCAGATGCCAGCCGGATATTCACCGCTTGATCAGGGACGCAAATGTATCAGCTGTTATTTTGCTGAACTAGATGCAATTTGATGCATGCCATTGTGAGATATATTCATCAATAACAGTGCAAGGCGCACGGAGGAGATGGCGGCAGGGAGGTTTCGCGCCTAGTCGGCGTGGTAACGCAAGGCGTCCACCAGCAGCATCAGCGCACGGGAGGATTGGCGACGGCTGGGGTAGTAGAGATGAAAACCGGGAAACACCGCGCACCAGGGTTGCAGCACTTCCTGCAGGCGGCCATCGGCCAGATAAGGCTGCACATAGTCGCGGGCGGTGTAGGCAATGCCCATGCCAGCCAGCGCGGCATTCAGCATCTGCGGCAGGGTGTTGATGATGAGCTGCCCACCCACGCGGATGGAAAACTTGTGCGCGCCCTGCTCAAACTCCCAGGCATACAGCCCGCCATAGGTGGGCAGGCGCATGCTGATGCAGTTGTGCTCGGTCAGGTCGCGCGGGTGAGCAGGCACACCGTGGCGGGCAAAGTAGTCCGGCGTGGCCACCACGGTGGTCTGGATATCCGGGCTGATGCGCACGGCAATCATGTCGCGCGCCACCTGGTCGCCAAAGCGGATACCGGCATCAAAGCGCTGCGCCACGATGTCAGTCAGCCCGTAGTCGATGGACAGCTCCACCTGCACATCCGGGTAGTCCGGCAAGAGCTGCGCCAGCTTGGGCAGCAGGTATTGCTCGGCAGCAAAGTCGGTTGCGGTGATGCGGATGCTGCCCGCCGGTTTGTCACGCTGCTCGCGCAGTACCGACAGCTCGGCTTCGATTTCGTCCAGCCGGGGGGCAAAAATCGCCAGCACCTGCTCACCCGCCGTGGTTAGCGCCACACTGCGCGTGGTGCGGGTAACCAGGCGCATGCCCATGCTCTCCTCCAGCCCACGCATGGTATGACTCACCGCCGAGGGCGATACACCCAGCTTGGCCGCTGCGCGGGTAAAGCTGCCTTCGCGGGCAACAACAACAAAAGTACGCAGGTCGTTCAGGTTTTCACGGGCCATTGCTGAAAATATCTCATTTGGACTGGCGCATTATTTTTCAAGATGGCGCAATGCGCCAGCACAATCTGCAGCCAGGCCGTTGCCACATTGCTGCATTATTTTTCCGGCCACCCGACAAAATGCTTGCCCCCGCGCGCCAGCCCCGCATAAAATGAGTATGTACTCACTTTAATCTGCATCACATGGCCCTCCCCCGCAGCGAAGAAAAACGCATCGCCCTGCTTGAATCTGCCGCCGACATCATGGCTGCGCAGGGCCTGGCTGCGTCCACCGCTTCGATTGCCCGTGGCGCCGGGGTGGCCGAAGGCACGCTGTTCCGCTACTTCGCCACCAAGGATGTACTGTTCAATGCGCTTTACACCCACCTGAAGCTGGATCTGGCCGCTGCCCTGCGCCAGCACATGGCCGTGCACGACAGTCTGGACGAGCAGGTACGTGCACTGTGGGATGCGTACATCGACTGGGGCGTGAGCAATCTGCCCTTTTTCAAGACGCTGAACCAGCTGGTGGTGTCGGACAAGGTAACCGATGAAACCCGCAGCACGGTGGCCAGCCAGCTGTCCGACATCAAATGTGTTGCCCAGGCCTGCACCGACAACAACGGCCTCTCTGCCCTGCCCGGCGGCTTTGCCGATGCAGTGTTCATGGCGCTGGCAGAAACCACCATCCAGTTTGTGGTACGTGACCCGGCCAATGGCCAAGCCTATAAGAGCGCCGGTTTTCAGGTGTTTTGGTCCGGCTCGGTACGCTGAGTTTTGCTGCTATTTTTTTGATTTGCCAATGAGTGAGTACTCACAACAGAAAGATTGCCATGCAATATGCGCGACTGGGCCTTGGCGGCCCCACCATCTCCCGCCTCACCTGTGCCGCCTTGCGGCCAGAAGCAGGCAGCGCGGGCCAGGACGCCGCCATCACCGGGACACAGCAGGCAGCACGCTTGATCGGCCAGGCCATGGATGCGGGCATCAACCTGTTTGATACCGCCAGTTACATGGATGGCGCTGCCGAATCCATGCTGGCCAGCGCGCTGGGCAAACGCCGTGCCGAAGTGCTGATCAGCAGTCGGCTTGGCTCGCGCCCTTCCACCACGCACCGTCACCCCGGCCTGTCTCGTAGCGACATCACATGGTCGCTAGAGCAAAGCCTGCAACGGCTGGGCAGCGACTGGATAGATCTGTGCGTAGTGCCGCATGAAGACCCGCACACCCCGCTGGAAGAAACCCTGCAAACGCTGGACGAGATGGTGCGGGCGGGCAAGGTGCGCTTTCTGGGTTTTGCCAACTGGCCGGCCTGGAAGGCCGCGCGGGCGCTGGAATTGCAAAAGGCCAATGGCTGGACCCCCTTCTGCTTTGGTGAGATGCACTATTCACTCAGCGGGCGCGGTATGGAGCGCGAAACCCTGCCCATGCTGCAAAGCTATGGCCTGGGGCTGATCGTGAAAAACCCACCGGCAGGCAAGCCCTACCCCAGCGGCAGCCCGGTGCAGGCCAAAGGCTGCCCGAGCAACCCCGACTTGCCCGAAGGCCAGCGCACCAGTTACCGCCTGGCCGAGCAGCTGCGCGAGATGGCCGCCCGTCATCAAGCAAGCACGGCCCAGATTGCCCTGGCCTGGATGCTGTCACGAGACGCGGTCTCCAGCATCGTACCCGTACAGCAGCAGGACTGCCTGCACGCAGCCACCCTGCAGCTGTCACCGGCGGAGCTGATCTTGCTGGATACCGCCAGCGCCCCGATGCCGCTGTTTCCCGACTGGTTTGTCGATGAAGCGGACAACCAGACGCCGCTGGCCGCCATGGAAAGAAGCTGCGCCTGAGCGCTGGTCACCTCCTACCTCCCGGAAAGACACCGATGCCCGCCTTCACCACCGACGCTCCGGCCCCAAATGCATGGCTGCCGTCACCACATGGCAGCCTGCAACACCGTGGCCGTTACCGTAATGCGCAGCCGCGCCATGCTGGCGGCTTGCTGGCCACACTCAACATCATGCTGCGTTTTTTTACCGATAAATCGCCGCAGGCAGTACCAACGCAGCCCATCCAGCCGCAGCCCTTGCACCCGGCAGACTTGGCCACCGCGCCAGATAACAGCCTGTGGCGGCTGGGTCATTCCAGCGTATTGCTCAAGCTGGATGGTGTTTTCCTGCTGACCGACCCGGTGTTCGGCCAGCGCGCCTCGCCGCTTACCTTTGCAGGCCCCAAGCGCTTCCATGCGCCCCCCATCGCAGTGCAAGACTTGCCGACACTGGATGTGGTCATCATCTCGCACGACCACTACGACCACCTGGACCGCAACACCGTACTGGCCTTGCAGCACAAAACCCGCCTGTTCATTACCCCGCTGGGCGTGAGCAAACACCTGCAAGCCTGGGGCATTCCGTCAGCAAAAATCCGCCAGCTGGACTGGTGGCAAGGCGTGGATGCCGGGCCGCTGCACATTACCGCCACACCGGCCCAGCACTTTTCCGGCCGCAGCCTGACGGACGGCAACCGCACCCTGTGGGCGTCATGGGTGATTCGCAGCAGCGCCAGCCGGGTATTTTTCAGTGGCGACAGCGGTTATTTCGACGGTTTCCGTGACATTGGCCTGCGCCACGGCCCCTTCGATCTCACCCTGCTGGAAAACGGTGCCTACGACAAAGACTGGGCCGATGTGCACATGCACCCCGAGCAAACCCTGCAAGCCCACCTCGACTTGCGCGGCAAGGTATTGCTGCCCATCCACAATGGCACTTTCGATTTGGCACTGCATGGCTGGACCGAGCCGTTAGAACACATCAGCACACTGGCCGCACAAGCTGGCGTACCGCTGCGCACGCCCTGCTTTGGCGAAAGGCTGGACATCCGCCAACCGGCAGAAACCCGCGCATGGTGGCGCCGCCCGGTGCTTGGCCATCTGCCGGATCAGGCAGGGCCACCGGCAGCGGCAAGCTGCGCCCTGGAGTAAGCAGCGCCCGGCCAGCCACCGCGCCATCCGGCAATAAAATCTACGCCTTGCATGGCATCTTTCTGCTATATTTGATTTTGTACACAATCATATCGAGCTTTGCCATGCATCACCCCATCCCCCTGTCCCGCTCCAGCCCGCTACGCATTCCACTGATGGCCAGTAGCGTGCGCGCCGGCTTTCCCAGCCCGGCGGACGACTACGTACAAGACAATATCAACCTCAACACCCTGTTGGTGGACGACCCGGACTGCACCTTCCTGATGCTGGCCAGCAACAACGCCATCCACGGCATTTTCAAGGGTGATTATGTGCTGATCGACAAGGCGCGCAGCCCGGTGCATGGCAATGTGGTGGTGGCCGCCCATGAGGACGGCTTTGTACTGCGCCGCCTGCACAAGCAGCAGGGCCTGCTGGCGCTGATGGCCGATGCGCCGGACTATCCGCTGATTCCGGCTGAAGGCGATTACACCCTGCAAATCTGGGGAGTGGTGATTGCCGTGGTACGGCGGCTGGTATGAGCACCTTCGCCCTGGTGGATGGCAACAGCTTCTATACCAGCTGCGAGCGGGTGTTCCGCCCCGATCTCAGCGGCCGCCCCATCATCGTACTGTCCAATAACGATGGCTGCGTGGTGGCGCGCTCCGCCGAGGCCAAGGCGCTGGACATACCCGCCTTCCTGCCGTTTCATCAGGTGCAGCAGCTATGCCGCAAACATCGGGTTACGGTGTTTTCCAGCAATTACGCCCTGTACGGTGACATGTCGCGCCGCATGATGCGCGTGCTGTCACGCTTTGCCCCGCTGCAGGAAATTTACAGCATCGACGAATGCTTTCTGGACGTCACCGGCATCCCGGACCTGGACAGCCACGGCCATCGTATCCGCCAGACCGTGCTGCAGGGCCTGGGTCTGCCCACCTGCGTGGGCATGGGTGCCAGCAAGACACTGGCCAAGCTGGCCAACCATGTGGCCAAAAAGCGGCCAGAGTGGAATGGCGTATTTGAATGGGACTGGCTGAACCCGCGTGAAGCCGACCGGCTGCTGGCAGAATTTGCCGTGAGTGAGGTGTGGGGCATTGGCCGACGCATTGCCGAAAAGCTGACACTGATGCATATCCACAGCGCCTTGGACCTGAAACAGGCCGACCCGCGCCAGATCAAGCGCAAGTTCAATGTGGTGGTGGAACGCACCGTGGCCGAGCTCAACGGCATAGCCTGCCTGGCACTGGAAGACGTAGCCCCGGCCAAGCAACAGATCATCTCCAGCCGCAGCTTCAGCCGCTTGATCCACGACCTGCCCTCGCTGTCGGCCAGCATCAGCCACCACGTGGCCCGCGCCGCCGAGAAGCTGCGCACCCAGGGCTGCGTGGCCGGGTTGATTGGCGTCAGCATCCGTACCAACCCCTTCCGCGATCTGGGCCAGTACCACGGCTACACCTGCGTGCCATTGATCCACCCCAGCGCCGACACCCTGGAACTCAACCGCGCCGCCCAGGCCGCACTGCGCGCCATCTGGCGACCCGAGTTCAGCTACCACAAAGCCGGTGTCATCCTGATGGACATTGGCAGCCAAACCATCCAGCAACAGGACATGTTCAGCCCCCTGCCCAACCCCAAACGCGCCAACTTGATGACGGTGATCGATAAGCTCAACCGCGACTTTGGCAGTGGCACGATAAGACTGGGCGCAGAAGGGCTAAGCAAGGACTGGCAGATGCGGCAAGACCAGAAATCGCCCTGCTACACCAGCCGGATTGAGGACGTGGTGCAGGTGGCGTGACGTAAGCCCAGGCCTGGAGGCAAGGCCAACACGGGGCCGGCCAGATACATCCAGCACCGGCTGCAACACGCGCACCGGCCATCAACCGTGCCACAAAACCGGTGGCGCTTGATGGCAGACTGAAAACTCAGGCAAAGACAAAGTATTTACGTACGGTCTCCACCACCTCCCAAGTACCTTTCATCCCAGGTTCAATCACAAACACGTCACCGGCTTTCAAGTGCACCGCCGGTTCACCCTCCGGGGTGATGATGCAGTAACCATCAAGGAAGTGGCAGTACTCCCATTTCTCGTAATGCACCTCAAACTTGCCCGGAGTACAAATCCAGGTTCCCATGATCTTGCTGCCATCCTGGGAAAGATAGGCATTGAGATTAACGGTGTGCGGGTCGCCCCCAATGCGCTGCCACTTGGTGGCATCGACCACCGGAATCGGGCAGGTTTCACGCAATACAGTGATGAAATCGGACATGTCGGCTCCAAACAATCTGATGAAAACCGCCCCATTATCCGTTCGAATCCATGCCAGAAATTGTCTGGTTCCGACCAGATTTGTTGATGAATTGGCCGCAAAATCCTCACACACACGCATGACACATGGCGCATTGAAATCTGGCACCAGACCAAACCACTCATCCGCACGGTGGCAACCGAAGGAGCTTGCTTTGCACGCAACCACTGTAATTTCTGCCCACGATTTTGCTTTTCAGCTGCAAGGCCGCCAGGCCAGCCTCGACGATGTGTTGCCAGGGTTTCAACCGTCGGATCGCATTGGCGTGGTGGTCAACACACCATGTGCCGCCATGGGGGTAAGCGCACTGCTGATGGCAGCCACCACCCGGTTTTATGATGCGCACAGACTGCAGCTGGGAAACGCACCGGACAAACTGAGAATTTACCCGGACTATTTCATTTTTCATGTCGGCCACCGCCAGGGAAACCACGCGCAGCTGGATGTGTGGCCGCCACATAAGGAAGTTGTGGTGGATGACGATGCCGAGCAGATACTGGAAGCCATCAATGACCGTGGAATAAGCCGGCTGCTGGTGGAAGACAAACCGTTGTCTACCGTGGTTTTGCTGCGAGAAACCCTCAGCAGCGCCCGCAGCCGGATTAGCAGCGCGCTGGCGTACTCGGCCTCCGGCCATGCATCACACAGCGACGTCTGCTGCGCGCTTGGCCCCAATGCCGAGGCTTATGTGCGGCAGATGCTATCCGATTCGATTGCGCTGCTGCAGTTGCCCGAACCCCGGCAGGCCCAGCTGCTACAGGCACGGGAGCGCCTGGCCGGTACCGGGCGCGTTGTGGAGCACTATCGCAGATTAGCCCTGGACAATGCCTTCGGGATGCTGACGTCAAACCAGCAGTGCTCACCGCAAACACAGCGCTACATCGCGGCCAGCCATCAATATGCGGCAACAATATTGAACTTTGATTGAGCACGGCAGGGGGCGGTGTGGGGCTCTGCGTGCCATGGCGCACAGCAATCCTAAGTTTGGCCAAGGCAGCCAATGAGAGTGGCTGGGCATAACAACCGTTTTACATAAAATATTGGACAGGCCCGGTCACCAAGGCGACTAAAGTATGTGGCACCGGTTGAACATGAGCAAAGTCGTTCGATGCTGAGTGCTTAACCTGCTGTCCAAGGTGATCGGCACTCAGCAATCCAAGCACTTTCGTTCTACAGATGAAAACGCGCAGTAATACTTTGCAAGTCATGAGAGAGGGAACTGAGTTGGGCCGAAGTGGTGGCCAGTTCTTCCACCGTGGCGCTGTTTTCCTCTGCCATTTGCGAGACCCGTTCCATGTTTTGTGCCAGGCTTTGACTGGCTATTCGCTGCTCACCCAGCGCCTCGGTGATATTGGCAATGGTACGTTCAATTGAATGCGTGCTATTGCCAATCCGTTCTATCGTTTGCGATGCAAGCTCGGTGCTGCTGCTGACCGCTTCCACACTTTCCAGGCTGGAATCCATGCTGCCGACCACCTGCGTCACGCCATGCTGGATTGCGTTGATCATCAGGGTGATTTCACGTGCGGAAGAAGTGGTGCGCTCCGCCAGCTTGCGCACTTCGTCGGCAACCACGGCAAAGCCACGCCCCATTTCACCGGCACGGGCGGCCTCGATAGCAGCGTTCAGGGCCAACAGATTGGTCTGGTCGGCAACATCACGAATCACCGTGACGCGGCCCATATCCATCGATTTCACGGTAACGCTGTTGGCGAGCGCTATCTTGGGGTAGCGATCCTGCGTCATATCCATAATCTTGGCATTGATGATTTTCATATTGAGAATCGCCACGCCTAGCAGGACGAACAACAACATGATGACCAGGGAAAAACCCCCGAGCAGTTTTTGTCTTACGGTTAATTGGCCAAACATGATCTTCCCCCACCACTGTTTTGAATTATCGGTATTGAGCAGTGAATTGATATCACGAACAAATCACCGCTTTTATTTGCTATCTGTTGATAGACCAGTACACACGTCAGCACAAGGGGATATCTTGCGGTCAATGCCATAAAGGAAATGCGCAGGGTTTTGCCATTGCGTCGGTCTGTGCCAACCAAAGCAAATAGTGTGATAAGGCCACTTAGACAGAAAACGTAGTCGATAACACGCTACATTAACTTAAGGCTGGCTTTGGGTAGGAGCAGCCGACCCTGGGTCGACTGTTACGGGCTGCGTTAGCCGAGGACCGTCACTGATAGGCACTGGATCTACTGTCAGCGCTGGGTCGGAAGCTGCCAAGCATCAGCAGCTACAACCATATCGGGCCACAGGCCAGCTTAATAAGCTGCGGCAGGAGGGTAAACATGAACAGCAATGCGTTGGGATTGGCAGGCTATTGGCTGCGCCATCCCTGATAGCCAGCAGATCTGAAAGATGCCGCCCTACTCTGGCGACGGCGCAGGCTGTCCCAGTACAAACAGAATAGTCAGATATGCAGCAGCAGCGGGCCTGGCGCAGCCATCAGGCGGCAAAACGGCGGCGGTATTCTGCCGGTGTGCAGTGCAGTTCTCGCTGGAACAAACGGCGGAAGCTGGCGGCGTCGACGTAACCCACCCGGCCAACAATCTCGTCCAGTGACAGCGTGCTGGTTTCCAGCAGGCGGCGTGCCGCCTGTAGCCGCAGTTGCTGCAGGTAGCGCAGCGGCGGTTGGCCCAGCACCTGTTGAAAGCGCCGCATGATCGTGCGTTCGCTGGCACCCACGCTGTCGGCCAGCTCGCCCAGGCGGTAGGGCCGGTCCAGCTGTCGCTGCAGCCAATTCTGGCAGCGCAGCACCAGCTCGTCGCCATGACCGGCAAAGCTCTGCATGGACATATAAGGGGCCTGGCTGGCGCGGTTAAGGTCTGCCAGCATCAGGCGCGAGCAGGACATGGCCAGTTCCACGCCGCCTTCCTGCCGGATCAGCCGCAGGGCCAGGTCGATATAGGAGGTGGTTGCCCCGCCGCACCATACGCCATCGGCCTCGCTGCAGGTGGCGTAATCCTGCAGCTGCACTTGCGGGTAGCGCTGACCAAACCAGTGGTGCAACCACCAGCTTACCGTCGCGCTCCGGCCATCCAGCAAACCATGCTCGGCCAGCAAGGGTACGCCGGTACAGAAAGACAGAATGCGCCGACCTGCCGCGTGCAGGCGAACAGCCAAGGCACCGGCTGTCGTTTCGGCTGCCAGCCTGGTTTCAAATTCGCTCAAGTTCCGATAGGTCAGCGGCGGCAGCACCAGGGTGTCTGCCGCCTCGGCCAGCGCCGTATCTCCGTCCGGCGTCAGCTGGATGCCAGAGGCGGTTGTCACGGGCAGGCCATCCAGGCTGAACACCTGCCAGTGAAACGGTGCGGGCCAGCCCTTGCGTGCTGCAATCTGGTTGGCAAAATGCAGCAGATCGACAAACCCGGTCACGCTGCCGGCATAGCAGCCGTCCAGCAAAAGCAAACGTACCTGATGCATGAGTGATTGGCAGTATTGACATGAATATTGTCGATATTGCCACTGCAGCCAGTAAAATGTCACTGCTAGACTGCCAGCCATCGCTTACTTCAGCCGCCAGATACAAAGAAACCAGCATGCATATCGAAGACGTTTGCCGCAGTATCAGCCCCATCGCAGGCCAGCCGGGCCTGTTTCATGCCGAGGTGGATGCCAGCTGGGCGCAGGGCCGCACCCTGTTTGGCGGCATACAGGCGCTACTGGCGGTACGCGCCATGCGCACCGCCATGCCGGATCTAGCGCCGCTGTGGTCGCTGCATACCACCTTTGTTGCACCTGCCGCTCCAGGCCAGCTGACGCTGCAAGTGGAAGTGCTGCGCCAGGGCCGCTCGGCAGTGCAAATGGCGGCACGGCTGCTGGCTGGTGATCAGGTGGCGGCCATGTTTGTGGCGGTGTTTGGTGCTTCGCGGGATTCCGCCCTGTCGCTCAGGCCAGCGGCCCGGCCATTGGCGGACGGGGTCAGCGGTGGCCCGGAGCTGCCCTTCATCCCCGGCATGTCGCCGGAATTCACCCGTCACTATGCCTACCGCTGGGTGGAAGGCGGCCTGCCCTTCAGCGGCCACACCCAGCCGGCCAACCGCATCCTGCTGCGGCAGCGCGACCCCGGCCTGATGGGAGAGGAACAGATTGTGGCCATGGCCGATGCCATTCCGCCGGTGGCGCTGTCCATGGTGCAGGGGCACGCCCCCGCCAGCACCATCAGCTGGGAGCTGGAGTTCGTCCACCACGGCCAGCCGGTTGATAACGCGGGCTGGTGGCGCATGGATGCCAGCCTGGTTGCCGCGCGCGATGGCTATGCCAATCAGGATGCCCATCTGCACGCACCGGATGGCGAACTGGTGGCGCTGTCGCGCCAGGTTGTGGCGGTATTTGCCTAAGCGCCTTGCCTGCCAGCAGCCTGCCGCCCGATGCCGACCTCAGCCCGCTGGCCACGCGGCAAGTGCGCCTGCTGCTGGCAGCCAACCATTGGGTGGCAGCATCCACAACCGTGTTATCGCCACGGGGCCGCCGCCGACACATCAGGCGGCATCAGCCACCCAACCAGGCGGCAAGCTGCCGTTGTGGCAGCGGATCGCCCAGCGCTTCTATCAGGAAATCAACAAACGAGGCAATACGTGCCGACACCGCCGTATTGCGGTAGTACACCGCCTGCACCGGCTGCAGCATCTCCTGGGTATGCGTCGGCAGCAGCGGCACCAGATTACCGGCGGCGCGGTCCGCCGCCGTCATGAAATCCGACAGGCAGACAATGCCATTGCCCTCAAGCGCCAGCTGGCGCAGCGTTTCGCCACTGGAGGCGCGTATTGTCGGCACTATCCGCAAGTACCCGCCATCGCTGCCGGGCAGTGGCCACAGATTGAGCGACTCCGGCTCACTGAAGCCCAGCAGCACATGCCGGGCCAGTTCGGCCATGGTTTGCGGCTGACCATGCGCCGCCAGGTAGGCCGGGCTGGCCAGCAGGCGCACCTGGCTATAGGCAATCAGCCGGCTATGCAGGGTGGAATCCTTCATCTGGCCAATACGGATGGCAACATCAGTACGGCGCTCCAGCAAATCGATGATGCCTTCATTGCTGTTCAGTTCCAGCTCCACCTGCGGAAAACGCGCACGATATGCCTGCACCAGCGGCACGATGACATGCAGCATGAAGGGCGATGCCGCATCAATGCGCAAGCGCCCTGAGGGCATGGCCCGGCGCGCACGCATCTGCTCCTCGGCCTGCGCTACCGCATCCATGATGCCACGGGCATTGTGCAAAAACGCCTGGCCCTCTTCGGTCAGTTCCAGCCGCCGCGTCGTACGACGCAGCAAGGTGGTTTCCAGTTTTTCTTCCAGCCGCCCCAGCGAACGGCTGCACGCCGACACGGTCAGACCCAGCTGCTGGGCTGCAGCCGTGATGGACCCGGCATCCACCACGGTGGCAAATACCTGCATTTCATCCAGCGTGATGTTCATTGTTGAATTTAATTCAAAATAATTTGGTTTATAACCTGCTTTTTCTGCAAAAGCAAAGCGGGCAGACTGCAGGCACTCCCTCGTCGACACCCCATGGCTGTCTACCCCGCCTTGCCAGGCCAGGATGGGCGATGCCGCCAGCAACCAGGAAAGCAGCCACATGCCCACCGCCACCCTTTACGTCATCAACCCTGCCACTGCCGGCAACACGGCAGACCTGCCAGCACAGCACCACCAACACCTGGAGGGGCAGCAATGCGCACGCTAGCAAACACTGCGCCGTCCAATCGCGACAAGGCCTGGCTGTCTTTACTGGCACTGGCCATGGGCGCCTTCAGCATCGGCACCACCGAGTTCTCCCCCATGGGCCTGCTGCCGGTAATTGCGCAGGGTGTGCACGCCTCTATTCCGGCAACCGGCATGCTGATCACTGCCTATGCCATTGGTGTGATGCTGGGTGCACCGCTGATGACCATCCTGCTGTCGCACTGGCCACGCCGCCGGGCCCTGATAGTGCTGATGAGCATTTTCACCGTAGGTAATCTGCTGTCAGCCGTATCAACCGACTACACCACACTGCTGCTGGCCCGCTTGGTAACCAGCCTGAATCACGGTGCATTTTTCGGGCTGGGTTCACTGGTGGCGGCCAGCGTGGTGCCACGCCACAAGCAGGCCAGTGCGGTTGCCACCATGTTTATGGGGCTGACCATTGCCAATATTGGCGGTGTGCCGGCGGCCACCTGGCTGGGACAGGCCATTGGCTGGCGCATGTCGTTTGCCGCTACCGCCGTGCTGGGGCTAATCACCATGCTGACCTTGCGGCTGGCCTTGCCGCGCGGCGCGGCCGGACAAGCACCGCAAGTAGCACGGGAGCTGAAGGTACTAAGCCGCCCGGAAGTCCTGACGGCCATGGCCACGACGGTGCTGGGTTCTGGCGGCATGTTTACGCTCTACACCTATATTGCGCCGACGCTGCAACAGCTGACCGGTGCCACACCGGGCTTTGTCACGGCCATGCTGGTGCTGGTGGGAATCGGTTTCTCGATTGGCAATCTGGCTGGTGGCCGACTGGCCGACCGCACGCTCAACGGCAGCCTGATCGTTTTTCTTACCCTGCTGGTGGCCATCATGCTGGCCTTCCCGCAGCTGGCGCAAAGCCATGGCGGTGCCGCCTTTGCCATTGTGGTATGGGGGATTGCCACCTTTGCCGTGGTGCCGCCATTACAGATGCGGGTGATGCGGGCTGCCGCAGAAGCCCCCGGTCTGGCCTCCTCGGTCAATGTCGGTGCCTTCAATCTGGGTAATGCGCTGGGGGCAGCTGCCGGTGGTGCCGCCATCTCCACCGGGCTTGGCTATGGCGCTGTGCCGATTGTCGGTGCCGTGATCGCAGCGGCGGGCCTGCTGCTGGTGCTCGCCCAGCTGGCCCGGCAGCGGCAGGCAGCACGCGGCACACGCCCCGATACCTGCCAGGTCAAACCCTGATGTTCAGGCCGGGCAGCAGCCCGGCCAGTCACACCACTTATTCACCACGGGGTACACACCATGAGCAAGATTCCCGCCTTCGGCCTTGGCACGTTCCGCCTGCAAGGCCAGCAGCTTATCGATTCGGTCAGCACCGCCCTGGAACTGGGCTACCGCACCATCGACACCGCCCAGATCTATGACAATGAAGCAGAAGTAGGACAGGCCGTTGCCGCCTCCGGCATCGCCCGTGACCAGCTGTTTCTTACCACCAAGATCTGGGTGGAGCACATGTCTGCCGACAAACTGCTGCCCAGCCTGATGCACAGCCTGGACCAGCTGCGTACCGACCACCTGGACCTGACGCTCATCCACTGGCCAGCCCCAGAACGCGGCATTACCGTGGAAGAATGCATGACGGCACTGGCGCAGGCGCAGCAACAGGGGCTGACACGTCGTATCGGTGTGTCCAACTTCAATATCGATCTTACCCGGCAGGCCATTGCAACTGTCGGCAAGGAGGCTATCGCAACCAACCAGATTGAACTAAGCCCCTATCTGCAAAACCGCAAGCTGGCTGGCTTCTTGCAGGCTGAAGGCATTCACGTCACCTCCTACATGACCCTGGCCTATGGCAAGGTGCTGCACGACCCCTTGCTGGCGGATATTGCCCGCCGCCAGCAGGCCACGGTTGCTCAGGTGGCACTGGCCTGGGCCATGCAGCTGGGTTATTCCGTGATTCCGTCGTCCACCCGTCGCGAAAACCTGGCCAGCAATCTGCTGGCCAGACAACTGCGCCTGAGCGCCGGGGACATGGCCGCTATTGCCAGCCTGGAGCGTAATGGCCGCGAGGTGAACCCCGCCGGTCTGGCTCCCGACTGGGACTGAGGCGACATCAACTCATGCTCTGATACAGCTCGTCTTCCTGGACAAAATGCAGTTGCAACACCGTATCCAGGCTGTACAGCGTGCGTTGCAACTCCAGCATTTCCAGCTGTGATGCAGGCCGGGGCAAGGCGGCTATCTGCATGGCCAGCTTGCGGGAGAGTTTGAAAATTTCCTGGTGGCTGCGGCTCAGCGCAGCCAGTGGGTCCTCCCCGCCCAGCACCTGCGCCATGGCCGGGTAAACATGCTGCTCTTCCATTTTTTCATGCGGCAGCAGTTGCTGGGTCAGCATGGCATCCAGCCGTGCCAGCTCCTCCAGCTGCTGGGCATGCTGTAGCTGTGGCAGGCCGCGCGCCAGTGCCGCCAATTGCTGCAGCAGGGGATGCAGCCTTGCATGCTCGTCATTCAGCTGCTGTGCGGCATCGGTCGTCAAAGGCCGGGTCTGTAGCAGCGCCGGGTGCGGTGCCAGCGCCCGCAGGGCATTCAGGATAACGGCAACATCAATCAGCTCCTGCAACACCGCCCCGGCAACCGGTGGCAGATAGCCCATGGCGGCCGCCAGCATCGCCAGCAAAGACAGGCCCATACCGGCCATGACGCTTTGCCGGGCAATCGCCATGGTCCGGTGTGCGGTCATCACCACCTCGGCCAGCCGGTCCAGCCTATCGTTCAGCAACACAACGCCAGCACTCTCTGCCGCCGCTGCCGCCCCCTGCCCACCCATGGCCACACCGACACCGGCAGCGCTGAGCGCCGGGGCATCATTGACGCCATCACCCACCATGATGGTCACCCCCTGGCTGGCAGCCTGCTGCAGCTGACGCAGCTTGTCCTGTGGCTGCAGCCCGGCATAAATCCGGTCCACACCGATGCCATGGCCGATGGCTTCCGCCACATCCTGGCGATCACCGGACAGCATGCTGATCTGCCGGATTCCGCTACGGCGCAGCATGCGCAAGGCGCGCGGGGTTTCCAGCCGCAGCTGGTCTGACATTTCCAGCACGCCCAGCAGTTCGTCATCACGCGCAACAAATACCGCGCTGGCTCCCTCGATATCCAGACGTGCCTGCAATGCCGTTGCCCAGGTGGGCATGGCCTTGAGCTGCCCGGCCACAAAAGCATGGCTGCCCAACACCAGCCGCTGGCCATCCAGCATGCCGCTCAAGCCGGCTCCGGGTGTTTCTTCCAGTTGCTGCGGCATGGGCAGGTCGGTTTCGCCCTGCTCCAGTGCCGCCTGCAACACGGCGGTGGCAATCACATTGCAGGACATCTGATCCAGTGCAGCCGCCAGGCGCAGTACCTCGGCGGGTGCAATTGCCACTGCCGGGTGAATGGCCACCAGCCTGGCCTTGCCACCGGTGAGCGTGCCGGTCTTGTCAAAAAACAGCAGCGTGGCACGATCCAGCGCCTCCAGCACCGCCCCACCCTTTACCAGCACACCACGGCTGGCACAGCGGGAGATCCCCGACAGCATGGCCACCGGCACGGCCAGCACCAGCGGACAGGGCGTCGCCACCACCAAAACAGCCAGCGCCCGCAATGGGTCGTGGCTTAGCAGCCAGGCAAGGCCGGCCAGCCCCAGCGCCAGCGGAATGAACCACAGCGCATAGCGGTCAGCCATGCGGGTAAGCGGTGCCCGCGCCTGGCTGGCCTCGGACACCAGTTTCACGATGCCGCTGAAGGTACTTTGTGCGGCGGTAGTGGTTGCCGTCATGCTGAAAGCGGCTGCGGCGTTCAGCGTGCCACTGCGCAGCAGTGCGCCGGTTTGATGCGCAACCGGCTTGGCTTCGCCGGTAAGGGCCGACTCGTCCAGCAAGGCGGCGGCATCCAGCAGCCGGCCATCTACCGGTACGGTTTCACCAGCCTTCACCAGCAGCCGGTCGCCAACCCTTACCTCGTCCAGCGCCACCCGCTGCAGGCCATTGGCATCCACCCGGTTGGCATGACGCGGCGCACGCGCCAGCAGGCCGGACATTTCGCGCTCGGCACGCCCGGCGGCATAGCTGTCCAGCCAGCGGCCACTGGCGGTCATCGCCGCGATGATGGCCGCCGTCAGCGGCTGATCCAGCGCCAGAGAGCCGGCAATCGACATCAGCGCCAGCAGATCAACCCCAACATCGCGCTGCCGGATGGCGCGCCATGAATCCAGCAACAGCAGCAGCACAGCCGGCATGGCCGATACCGCCAGCATGGCATCCACCGGCAGGTGCAGGCCGGACAGGCGCTGCAGCGCCCATGCCAGCAAAGCCAGCAGCGGGGAGGACAGTAAGACCGCATACAGCAGGTTCTGGTTTGTTTTCACCTGGGAAGCCTAGTGATCGTGAGGAGCCGCCACCGGGTGGGCGGCATGGTCAAAACTGATGTCCAGCAAAGGCGCATCCGCTTCTGCCTGACAGGCCAATATCCAGCCATCGTCGATTTCTTCTTGGGATAGCACAAGATTATTGTGCATGACCACTTTGCCCTGCGCCACCTTGCATCGGCATGCGCCACACATGCCAGCCCGACAACGACAGGGCGGCTGTAGCCCATGCTGCTCCATTGCATCCAGCAGACGATGGCCAGCTGGCATCACCAGCGTGTGATTCACCCCGTGCAAGCGCACCTGCAGCATGGTCGCATCAAGCGGCGGCACCGGCTGCGGCACGGGGGCGGCTGTCATGCCGGGCGGGCTGGTTTCAACGCGCTTCGGCCTGGGCCAGCCCAGCATAAAACCCAGCGCTGGGCGGCGAAACAACAGCAATATGCCGATATGCAGGCCAATCAGCCACAAGCTCAGCGTTGCCAGCATGGCGTGGACATCGGCAGCATCCACCAAGGGCAAGCCAGCAAACAGGCTACCCAGCGCGTCGGCACCTGACTGTGGCATCAGCCACTGCAGGCCATGGCTGATGACCGCCGCGTTATCCACCATCAGTACGCCGCTTAATACCAGCAGCACCATGACACTCAGCAGGCCAAGGGTAAGGAGCCGGCTCCACTGCCCACTACTGCGTAAGCGCGACAGACGCAACCCCGCAGGAAAACCCTTCATGCGCCGCCATGTTGCCAGTACGCGCCAGCCCAATACCAGCAGACAAGCATAGCCCAGCCAGGCATGTGCCAGCCCGGCGTCATCTCCGCTGAAATAGGCCGACAAAAACACCACGACCATCACCCAGTGAAACACCCTGAAACCCATGTGGCTTCTCCGATCAGACTAGAACAAGCCTGCATCATGCGACGGGAAACTTAATGCGTGATTAAACCCGCCACCGGGGTAACACCATGGAATGACCCGCGTTAAGCATCACTTAAGCCGGCAAAACTACTATCAGCCTGTGCTCAATACAGGAGGATGAACAATGCGTCCATGGATGATTCTGACCCTGGCTCTGCTTAGCAAGGCGGTGATGGCAAGCCCTGCCATCATCAGCGACTACACCAGTCAGGCCAAGCAGGCCAATAGCGGATTTACCGGGTTTTCTGCCGAGCGCGGCAAGGCCTTGTACTACCGGGAAACCATACAGAACGGCAAGAAAATCAGCTGTGCCGCCTGCCACACTGCCGACCCGCGCCAGCCCGGCAAGACGCCGGCTTTTCGTCCGATCGATGCCATGGCGCCAGTCGTTACGCCATCTCGTTTCACGGATGCAAAAAAGGTGGAGAAATGGTTTCGCCGCAATTGTGATGATGTGTTCAAGCGGGAATGCACGGCACAGGAAAAAGGCGACTTTGTGACATTTTTGAGCAGCCTGAAATAAGGATGAATACCATGAAAAAACCGATGCTGTTGACTGCCCTGCTTCTGCTTGCCGGTGCCAGCGCCACACTGTGGGCCGAGGACGGAGAACACCAAAACCGCGAAAAACACCCCAAGCAAACAGGCCGCGCACTGGCTCAGGCACCGGCGGTCTGGAAAACCGAATGTGGTAGCTGCCACATGGCTTATCCGCCCGGATTGCTGCCCGCCTCTGCCTGGAAAAAGCAGATGGACACGCTGAAGAATCATTACGGCGTCAACGCCACCCTGACCGCAGAGGACGAAAAAGTCATCCGCAACTATCTGGCCACGGCAGCGGCCAGCGGGCGCGGCGCGGCAGAACCACCGGCAACGGGCGAACCGCCACGCATCACCCGCAGCGGCGGGTTCATCCATAAACACGATGAAATCAGCCCGGCAGTATGGAAGCGCAAATCCATCGGCAGTGCATCCAACTGCCAGGCCTGCCACAGCGGTGCGGCACGCGGCGACTTTGACGAAGACGGGGTCAGGATTCCCCGCTAAGCCACGCCCCGGTGGCTCGTAGTCAGAAATCCTGCACTGTGGGACGCAGTACCACTTCGTTGATGGCCACCGCCGCAGGCTGCCCGATGGCATAGGCAATGGCCTGTGCCACCGCATCTGCCGGAATGGCCTGCTGCTGATAGAAGGCCTCCACCTCGGCCCGGCAGGCAGCATCGCCGGAACCCAGCGGCAGCTCGCTCTGCACCGCACCGGGCTCGATGGAAGTCACGCGCACCTTGCCAGCCATTTCCTGGCGCAAGCCCTCGGAAATGGCACGCACCGCAAACTTGGTACCGGAATAAACCGTACCGCCCGGCGCATACACTTTCAGCCCGGCCACCGAAGAGATGTTGATCACCTGCCCACCGCCCTGCTGCTCGAACAGTGGCAGCACGGCGGCAATGCCATACAGCACGCCCTTGATATTGATATCAATCATGCGGTCCCATTCGTCGCTACGCAGTTGCTGCAGCGGTGCAATCGCCATCAGACCAGCGTTGTTGACGATGACATCAATACGGCCAAAGGCTGCGCACCCCGCAGCAACCAGGGCCTGCACATCCGCCAGCCGCGTCACATCGGTAGGGACGCAAACCACCTGGCCACCGGCACTGCGGATGTCTGCTGCAATCGCATCCAGCCGATCCAACCGGCGCGCACCCAACACCACCCGAGCCCCCAGTGCCGCCAGATGACGCGCAGTCGCCTCACCCAGACCACTACTGGCTCCGGTAATCACAACCACCTTATCCTTGATTTCCTGCTGCATGGCATTCTCCGCAGATTAACCGGGCTATCCCGTGAAGGGCTCCAGTATTCCGCCTGCCAGTGCCGCAATAAATGAAATTATTGCCACTTCACAATTCCATTAAATGGAATAATACGTGCTAACACACCGGGAGGAAGCCCATGCTCAATCGTCTGGAAATGCTGCGTATTTTTTGCGTGGCCGCCGACAGCAGCAACTTCAAGGAAGCGGCGCAGCGGCTGGGTATCTCACCGCAAGCGGTTACCCGCGCCATCAAGGAACTGGAACAACTACAGGGCGAATTGCTGTTTCACCGCAATACCCGTCACAGCCACATCACCGACTTTGGTGCGGCACTGGCCATGGATGCCAGACGCAAGGTGCAAGATATCGACGCGCTGTTCCACCAGCGGGAACAGACAGAACAGGATGTCAGCGGCCTGGTACGCATCACCGCGCCGGCTGCGCTGGGGGAAAGTCATCTGGCACCGGCACTGGCCAGCTTGCTGCAACAGCATGCCGGCCTGCGCTTTGATCTGCGTCTGTCTGATGAAATGAGCGATGTGGTGGACGAGCAGATCGACATCGGCCTGCGGGTTGGCTTTATGCGCGATAGCCGCTTTATTGCCCGCGCGGTGGCCCCGGTACCGTTTTTCATTGTGGCCAGCCCGGCACTGCTGGCACGCTGCGGCGTGCCGGATTCACTGGAAGCACTGGCCAGGCTGCCGGTCACGGTCAGCCTGGACCCGAACACCGGCAAACCCTGGCCATGGTTTTTTGCGGGCGACCAGCAATGGCAGCCGCCATCACCAGTTTTCATGGCCACCGATACGCGTGCGGAATGTGCCGCCGTGGAAGCGGGCATCGGCATCGGCCAACTAGCCGGGTTTATCGCCATTCCGCTGATCAAGGCCGGCAGACTGCAAGCCCTGCTGCCAGCCCTGCAACCTGCCCCCTGGAACCTCAACCTGTACCGCCCGCAGCGCGGACCGGTACCGGCCCGCATCCGCGTGGTGTACGACCATCTACTGCACCACTTTGCCCAGGCCAGCTTTTTTTCCTGCTGAACAAACCCAGGCCGCAGTATTAACGCAGCTTGCGCTCCTCCTCGTACTCACCCCACAAGGCATTCAGAATGCCCAGCGATACGGCAAAACCAATACCCAACACCCATGCGAAATACCACATACTGCTCTCCTTTCAATACGCGCTGTGATTGTTTTCCCGCACATAGGCAGCGGTTACCTTACCGGCCATCACCCGGTAGGCCCAGCGCGTGTACAGGATGATCAGCGGCATGAAAATCAGCGTAACCACCAGCATCAGGCCCAGTGTCAGCTGGCTGGATACGCTATCCCATACCGTCAGGCTGGAGGCCGGATGGCTGGATGAGGGCATGATGAAGGGAAACATGCTGACACCCGCCGTAGCAATCACCCCGCTCAGGCCCAGTGCCGATGCCCAGAAGGCGGCAAAACTGCGCCCGCCACGCAGCAGCAACATGGCGGCAATGCAGCCCAGGTAAGCAATGGCGGGTAGCAGCATGCTCAAGGGCCAGTGCTGATAATTAGCCAGCCAGGCCCCCGCAACGCGGCTGACAGTTTTGGCCAGCGGGTCCGGCAGCGCATCCGGCTGCACCGCCGAGGTAATGACATAGCCATCAATACCCAGTGCCAGCCAGATGCCGGCCAGGGTGAAACCGGCCAGCCAGATCAAGCCACAGACCCTTACCCAGCGCTGCGCACGCTGCTGGATAGCGCCCTCGGTACGGTGCGCCAGATACACCCCGCCGTGGAAGGTGATCATGGCGCTGGACACCACGCCACACAGCAAGGCAAAGGGGTTGAGCAAGCCCCAGAAGCTGCCCTCGTAAGTAGATACCAGGTTGTTGTCGAAATGAAACGGCACGCCCTGCAGCAGATTGCCAAACGCCACGCCAAAGATCAGCGGCGGCACCGTTCCACCGACAAACAGGCCCCAGTCCCATACCGAACGCCAGGTAGGGTTGTCGATTTTGCTGCGGTAGTCAAAGCCCACCGGGCGGAAAAACAGCGCCCACAACACCAGCAGCATCGCCCAGTAGAACCCGGAAAACGCGGTGGCATACACCAGCGGCCAGGCGGCAAAAATAGCCCCGCCACCGGTGATGAACCACACCTGGTTGCCATCCCAGTGCGGGCCGACGGTGTTGATCACCACTCGCCGTTCGGTATCGTCCTTGCCAACAAAAGGCAGCAGCGTACCCACGCCCATATCGTGACCATCCATGATGGCAAAACCAACCAGCAATACGCCGACCAGCAGCCACCAGATCACTTTCAAACTTGCATAATCCAGCATGATTATTCCTTTGTGCGGCACACAAAACAGCACAACATCCCTGGCGCAACGCGGCTGCAGGGGTGTTGCACGCAGCGTTCAGTGAGCGGTTTCCTCGTCGTAGCGGCCCGTCCCCAGGCTGCCCGGCCCCTGACGGGCAAAGCGCACCATCAGCATCATCTCCACCACCAAGAGCACGGTGTAGAAACCGACAAAACCAGCCAGCGAACCGTACAGCGACTCCACCGACAGCGTGGACACCGACAGCCGGGTGGGCAGCACGCCGTAGATGGTCCACGGCTGGCGGCCATACTCGGCCACAATCCAGCCCAGTTCGCAGGACAACCACGGCAGCGGCAGACACCACAAGGCCAGTTTCAGCAAGCGCGGACGGTGCTGGAAATTGCCCTTGAGCGAAGCCCAGAAGGCCCAGCCAAACAGCAACAGCATGGCCATGCCCATGCCCACCATCAGCCGGAAGGACCAGAACATCGGCGCCACCCGTGGAATGGTGTCGCGCGCGGCGGCATCAATCATCTGCGGGGTGGCATGGGCAACGTCGGCAGTGTATTTCTTCAGCAGCAGGCCAAAACCCAGATCCTTCTTGTGCGCTGCCAGCACCTTATTGGCCGCGCTGTCCAGGTGGTCACGTCGCAGGGTTTCCAGCGCCTGCACTGCCAACATGCCGGACTGAATGCGCAAGCGGTTCTGCGCCATGATTTCGTGAATGCCGGGAATCTGCTTGCTGACCGAGCGGGTGCCAATCAAACCCATCACCCAGGGAATGCTCACCTGCCAGTCGTTTTCCATACGCGTTTCATTGGGCCAGGCCAGCAGATTGAACGATGCGGGGGCCGGTTCGGTATGCCACATGGCCTCGATGGCGGCCAGCTTGGTCTGCTGCGCCTCGCCCACCGTGTAGCCGGACTCATCCCCCAGCACAATCACCGAACACACGCTGGCAAAACCAAAGGCGGCCGCAATACGGAAGCTCTTGCGGGCAAACTCCACATTGCGCCCGCGCAGCAAATACCAGCTGGAAATGGACAGCACAAACATGGCCCCGGTGACATAACCGGCACTGACGGTATGCACAAACTTGGCCTGGGCATCCGGATTGAGCAGCACAGCGGCAAAATCGGTCATTTCCATGCGCATGGTCTGGTAGCTGAACTCGGCCCCCACCGGGTTTTGCATCCAGCCATTGGCAATCAGAATCCACAAGGCCGACAGATTGGTGCCCACTGCCATCAGGATGGTGGCCAGCAGGTGCTGCTTGCGTGACAAGCGGTTCCAGCCAAAAAAGAACAGGCCGATCATGGTGGACTCAAGAAAAAACGCCATCAGCGCCTCGATGGCCAGCGGGGCGCCAAAAATATCCCCCACATAGTGTGAGTAATACGCCCAGTTGGTACCAAACTGGAATTCCATGGTGATGCCGGTGGTGACCCCCAGCGCAAAGTTGATGCCGAACAGCTTGCCCCAGAAGCGGGTCATGTCCTGATACACCTGCTTGCCGGTCATCAACCACACGGACTCCATGATCACCAACAGCCACACCATGCCGATGGTGAGCGGGACAAACAGAAAGTGGTAAAGCGCCGTCACGGCGAACTGCAGTCGCGACAGGTCGACGACATTATCTAGCATTGTTTTTCTCCAGGTGTTGGCTGGCCGGTGCCACATCCAGCATGTTGTCGGCCACACTGGCGGCATCGACCTGTACATGATGGGGTGCAACAAAGGCTTTCCAGATAATCAGCAGCAGCACAACCTTGATGCCGATAATCCAGGCCAGTTCGCGGCTCAGCTTGCGCGGTGTCTTCTTCATGGGCTGGCTCTCTGTTAATGGGGTGCAGTCCCGGCATGGCCGGCCAATGCCGGCAGCGGCACCTCCCGTACATCCTGATTGCAAGTGCCATGCCAGCGGCAAAACCCCTGTTTCACCCTGATTTCTGGGCATTTATGCGCTAACATGTCATTTCTGTCATGACAAAAACAACACCATGTCACCTCTGACAAATGAAGCCAGCCTGGAAACCATCAGCCGCATGCTGGACGAGCTGGACGAACCACGCATCGTCATTACCGAACAGTTCGACATCCTGCACGCCAACCCCTCATACCAGGCAATCTACGGCAAGGAAGTGACCGGGCGGCGCTGCTATGCGGTGTCGCATGGTTACAGCAGGCCCTGTAACGAAGAAGGCGAATCCTGCCCCCTGCAAATGACGCTGGCCAGCGGCCAGCCGGAACGGGTGCTGCATATCCACCGCACCGCCCACGGCGACGAGCATGTTGATGTAGAACTGATGCCACTGGCCGATATCAGCGGCCACCGCCACCTGTTCATCGAGAAAATGACGCCGCTGTCACAGGCCAGCAGCCAGCCCGCCCCCAACAAGATGGTGGGACGTGGCCCAGCCTTTCGCAGCATGCTGTTGCTGGCACAGCGCGCCGCACCCTCACACGCTGCCGTGTTGCTGATTGGAGAGTCCGGTACTGGCAAAGAAGGCCTGGCGCGCGCCATCCACCAGAATGGCGGCCCCGGCAAACGTCCCTTCATTGCCGTGGACTGCGCCAGCCTCACCGAAACTCTGCTGGAAAGCGAACTGTTCGGTTACGAAAAAGGGGCGTTTACCGGTGCCCAGCAACGCAAGCAGGGCCTGGTGGAAGCGGCCCAGGGCGGCACGCTGTTTCTGGATGAAATCGGTGACCTCCCCCTGTCACAGCAAGTGAAGTTGCTGCGTCTGCTGGAATCCGGCAGCTTTCGCCGCGTAGGGGGTATCAACAGCATACCAGCCAGTTTCCGCCTGATTGCCGCCACCCATCGCAATCTGGAAGCCATGGTGGCCGAGGGCAGCTTCCGTGCCGACCTGTTCTATCGCCTGGCGGTGTTTCCCATCCGCCTGCCACCATTACGCGAGCGGCGCGAGGACATCCCGCTGCTGGCCACCGCCCTGCTGGAGCGCGTGGCACCGGGCCGTCAACTGCAACTGGAACCCACTGCCTGGCAGTGGCTGATGCAACAACCCTTTCATGGCAATATCCGCGAACTGCGCAATCTGCTGGAACGTGCCAGCCTGCTGAGTGACGGCGACACCATCACGCTGGAGCACCTGCTGAGCGAGCCATGGCCCGGCACGCCACCGGCTGCCGCACCGACCGATACCAGCACGGCGCTGCAATTTTGCTCCGCACTGCGTCCGCTGGCCGAGGTGGAGGCTGCCTATCTGCATTGGGCTGTCGCACACAGCGGACTAAGCCGCAGGGCACTGGCCGAGAGGCTGCAAGTAACCGAGCGCACGCTGTACCGCTATCTGGCGGCGCTGGAAAAGAAAACCCCCGCCACGTAGACGGGGGCAAAAAAATAACAACCTTGGGTGCTGCCTACTAGCAAACTCTGTTCCAGCCTGGCGACAGGCCATCGGGTAGCGGGCAGCTGCCAGGCGGCAGGCTCAGTCTGGCCGACGGGCAATCATGCCGATCAACGCCGATGGGCCCTGATGCCGCAAGCCTTCCTGCAGCACGGTCTGGTACTCAAGCAGCTCTTCGATCTGGCAATCGGCAAAGGCCTGGCGCAGCAAATCCGGTGTGTAAAGCTGATCGATCTCGGACGGGCCACCCGTCCCCAAAGCCAGCTGGGCCGGGGTATAGCCCAGCAAGAGCAGCCGCCCGCCAGGCCGGCACAGGCGCATCATGTCGGCAAACTGCTTGTCCCTTTGAGCGGGCTTGGCAAACTGCATGAAAATGGCCACCACCCAATCATGGCAGCCCTGCAGCGCAGCAGGTGGCCAGGCGGCATCCAGCATGTCCTGCTGACAGAAATCAACTTCCAGCTGCCGCGCCGCCGCCAGTTGTGCCGCCTTTTGCCCTGCGGTGACCGAGGGCTCTACGGCGGTAACCCGCAAACCAAGTCCGGCCAGCCAGACGGAATTCCGCCCCTCGCCATCGGCCAGGCAGATGACACGCTGCCCAGCATGAAAACCGGCGGCCTTACTGGCCAAGTACTGATTGGGCGCGGTGCCAAACAGATACGCCGCACCGGCGTCCTGATAGCGCTGTTCCCAGTCTGCCGTTGTCGTCATTTCAGCCTCCGCCGTCAAACCCAAGATGGAGCCGACCCAGGCCGCCTAGCGGTCTGTCGCCAGCATGTCGGCCATGCCAGCCATCACCGTCATATTGGCCTCTTCCATGGCCACCAGTGCCGCCAGCGCCGCATCCATATTGCCACTGCGATAGCTACTTACCGCAGCACGGGCATGGTCGTGCACCGCCTTGTGCGGCAACTCCATGGCCCGATAGCCCGGCAGATTGGCAAAGGCGGCACGCCCTTCACCCTCGTAATACCAGCGCCCCAGACGGCATTGCGTTTCGTCCGGCACATCCCCCGGCTGCATGCCGGACAGGCCGAGCAAGGTCTTGTACACCTCCAGCTTGAGCATGAGCTCTTCCAGATTGGCCAGCTCAACATTAGCCAGCCGCGACGAGGCGGCAATACGCTGTTGCATGTGAACCGACAGGCCAAGCAGATGCTGCATGCTCTGCATGGCCGCCATGCTTTCCGCACTCTGGCTGGCGGCATCGCCCGCCCCCATTTCCATCACTTCGCGCGCCTGGCTGGTTTCCAGCTGTATGCCACTGACCAGACCACTGATCTCGGTCGTAGCCTTGGCCGTACGCTCCGCCAGCTTGCGCACCTCATCGGCCACCACGGCAAAACCACGCCCGGCCTCGCCTGCGCGTGCGGCCTCAATGGCAGCGTTAAGCGCCAGCAAATTGGTTTGCTCGGCAATTTCCTTAATCAGCTGCACAATGCCGCCAATCTGGCCCGCCCGGCGCGACAAGCCCTCCACCTTCTCCCCGGCACTGCCAATCCGCTGTTGCATATCCTGCAAATCACTGGCGATTTTCTCGAAAGCACGCCGGTTGGTATCGGACTCTGCCGCCGTTGCCTGCGCCGCCTCAGCTTCCTCGTTCAGCAAGGACGACAAACCGGAGAACGACCCGCGCATGCCGTCCAGCGAGGCAGCAAAGCGCGGGAAGTTTGCTGTTACGCCATCCAGCAACTGCTGACGCCCCAGCAGGCTACGCTCGCGCTCATCCGCATCGGCCAATTGTTGACGCAGCGCAGCCACCTCTGCCGCAAGCGACTGATTTTTATCAAGCAACTGTTGACTTTGTTGCCGAGCCTGCTCCAGATCCTGCTTTGTCTTGATGCCAAACATGATGCTACCTTTACCAGAAAACGAGCCGCCCCAGCCGCCACAGACAGGATGCCAAGCCACTCTTTAAGATTCATTCAGGATACATATTATTGCTGTACAGCACCGTCCTTCAAGCAGCTGGTCGCAGCCCACCACAAGCGCGCACCCAGTGCGATGGCGGCAATCCTGCACGATAGTATCGCATTGCGATACTTTAGTCAGCCGCAGAACATGTCACCGCACATCAAGCGCCGCGCCCACCCAGCCAGCAACCGGCAGGCCAATTGCACCACAACCGGCACACTTGGATATCGTGAAGTCAAGCAATGCTGCCAAGTGCTGATAATCAGGCAAATCCAGACAAGCCTCAAATACCGATTAATCCGTGGCCAGCCATTGATAAAACAAAAGGATTATCTATAGTGCAGCAAGAAATGACGACTGCAGACAAGCCGCTATTCTTGCTGCCCCTGCTGGACATCCTGCTGATCAAGTTAGCGTTAATTATTTAATGATTTAAAATTGCTTATTTATTTTAAATAAAACCATAATAAATTAATCGCCTAGGTGGTTATGCGTATCGTCACCTTTCACGCCATTTATTAAAATCAGCCAGTTTTACAACACGATCAATACTGCCGCCTTTTAAGCCGTTGCTGCTTTTCTTGAGCATCTAAAATAAAAAGCACGCTTGCACCCTGCACACCAAAAATACACCAAGGGTCATCAACGCTGCTGTCGCCCCCACACAAAACCGGATTGACCCTATGCGTCTGAATACTGCAATCGGCAACAATCAGAATCAGAAAACAGTCAGCAGCTGGCTGGAACGACTACCTGCGGCCAATCCATACGGCAGTGGTGAACAGCTGCTGGAAATCCAGGCATTCATCCAGCAAAACGAAGATTCCCCCTCATTACGGCTGAGCCTGCAACGCCAGCTATTTGACCGCAGCAAGCAGTGGCTGCAGCAACTGGAAGAGCAATTTAGCGAAAATGCCTGCAACCACGCGGTACTGCGCCTGGCCCGCATGGGCAGCAAGGTGCTTGCTCAGCAACTGGAAGGGGTGCAGCAATTACTGAAAACCACCCTGAGCACACGCCCGCTACTGTCCTGGCGACGCCGGGCCCAGCAGGAACTGAGCCTGGCGCTGGACATCGCCCAACGCTACGCCTGCTTTGCCTTGCGCTGCCATGTGGATTTGAATGCCAGCTACTGGCTGACCACCCACTATCTGTATTACACCGCCCTGCAGCAAGGCTGGCTGGCGCAGCCGATTTCATCGGGCATGAGCATACTGACTGGCTATCAACACCTGCAATTACTGGGCATTACCGACGGCAAGCACATGTCCGGGGAGGAAATTGAAACCGCCATCCAGCTAACCGAACTGCTGGCTGACAAGGTGGCACTATGCCAGCTGCAACAGCAAGAGCTGGCCAATCCCGGACACATCTACCTGCTGGACCTCACCCGTGGCAGCCCGCCGCAGTTTCTGCTGTATACCGCCAGCCTGCAGCGCAACGAACATTGCCTGGCATTTGATCTGAGCATGGTGATCACCGCGCTGTCGCACTATGGCGCAACAGACAGCGCTGGCGGCAGACCCACGCGCGCACTGACCGTGATCGTAGCGCAAAAGCTGGCGCAGACATGGACCGCACCCAAGCGACGACGACACAATCGGCAAAGTGTCCTGCAATCCATGTCACTGATTGCCCAGATGCGCGCCATCCGCCAGGTACTGGGCAGCAATATGGATAACCTGCCCTTGCGAGGCAAACTGGACTTCAAACCCCAGCGCTCGCACATTTCCATTTTCCAGGCACTAAACAAGAGTGATAGCGGGCTGCTGCTGCGCGGCAACCCCGGCCATCAGTCGTTGCAAATCGGTGAACTACTGCTGGTCGCCGACAAGCTTGCCCATCACACACCATCGCTCTACGCCGTGCGCTGGACTGCCGTGTCCGAATACGCCAACGAAGTATCTTGCGGTGCAGAACTCATCGGCAACGACCCGGAAGCCGTGGATGTCATGCCCATGCTAACCAGCCCGCATGAATCTTTTCAGCCCGCATTGCGCCTGCATGCCAGCCAGGGCGATCAGACATCCAACCTGCTTATCATTTCCGGCCAGCCCTTTGCACTGTGCCGGGAGTTCCGGCTGCGCGATCGCCGTGGCGAGCACAACGTAAAAGTCACCCGCGTACATATGCAAACCGCGCTGTACCAGGCAATGGAATTTCAGCAAACGCTATAAATTTTTATAAAAACTTCAATGCCATCACAAATAAACAAGCACCATGGCAATGTTAAAATTTATTTTTAAAAATAATATGCAGGCCATCCCACCTCAGCACAGCCTGCTTTAATCCCCAGACCCAAACCAGTCACCCAGCATCTGCCGAATTGCCGCCGCATTGAAGCGCGGCATCCGTCCATCTGCCCATTCCGCGCGATCCAGATGAAAGTTGTAGCGCTCGAATTCTGCAGCCTGGTTCATGGCATTGCTGCGGGTATACAGCGTCACCCACGGATCCCCTTCGCGCCAGGCAATGGCTACAGGCACCCCGTCCACCTCTCCCGACCAAAGCTGGTCAGTCTCGCAAAAATGCACATCATCCAGCAGCACCATATTCACAATGGCAGACAGGCCACCACGCTCGGCATAGACCCGGCGCAGGTGGCGGCACAGCCTTTCCTTGCTGCCTAGTGCGGCGCGCGCTCCACGCAGCAAAAAGTAATTGCAGGTACAGCTTAGGGCAGCCAGATCAACGCGATAGCATTTGCCAGGGGTGATGCTGCTATGAATGATGACGGCGGGAAAATCCAGCGGCGGAAAGGTAAGTCGGTCGCGGATGTACGGCCAGGGACGGCGCGCCCACGACTCATCGCGCCGCTTGGCCAGCACCGGCAAAACCGGTGGTTCGACCGCCTGAATTTCGGCATCGGACACCGGCCCGGTATCCCACGCCCGGAAGGCACCGCCAAACAGGCCAGCCACACCGGCAACAGCCAGCCCGATCAATATCAGCAACAGTACGCTTAGCCACATACGTCCCCCGTTTTATTTCATCTTTCGATCATGCATTTGCCACTACGCAGCTTTTGTTTTCATTCGGCATGATCTTTGTAAGCAAACCCGCAGATATTCACTTGTTGTAGTGCATTCACCGACGGTTTTCGACCCCATCACAGCTGCATTTGTCCTGCACATGAAAAAACCGGCCACAGCCGGTTTTTCATGACAGCAAAGACAGCCTTCCGGTTTTAACGTGACTTGACGAAAGGCACACCAATCGCCTTCGGCGCCACCGCTCTGCCAACAAAGCCAGCCAGCAACAGCACGGTCAACACATAGGGAATCACCTGGATGGCCTGCGAGGGAATCTGTCCGATCAAGGGCAAATCCACCCCTTCCAGACGGATCTGCACCGCATCGGCAAAGGCAAACAGCAAGCAGCCCACCACCGCAGGCAGCGGACGCCATTTACCGAAGATCAGCGCCGCCAGCGCCAGAAAGCCCTTGCCCGCCGTCATTTCCTTGATAAAGGAACCGGTCTGGTATACCGACAGAAAGGTGCCGGCCAGGCCGCATAGCACCCCACCCCAAAACAAGGCGATATAACGCACGCGTGCTACCGACACCCCAGCGGTATCCGCTGCATGCGGATTCTCACCCACCGCACGCAGGCGTAAGCCAAAGCGGCTGCGGTATACCACCCAGCTCACCAAGGGGATGATGAGAATGGTGAGGTAGACCAGGATGCTGTGACCGGACAGCAGCTTGCTGTAAACATGACCGATCACCGGCACATTGGATAAGGCATCGGCAAACGGCAGGGTGATGTCGTGAAAGCGCGAGTCATCATCCAGTTGCGGCGTATTGCCACCTTGCTGGAACCAGGCCAGCCCCAGCACCGGCGTGATGCCGGAGGCAATGGTATTGATGGCCATGCCGGAAATCAGCTGATTGCCGTTATAAGTAACCGAAACAAAGGCATGCACCATGGCCATGCTGACTGCCGCCATCACCCCGGCCAACAGGCCCAGCCAGGGCGAATGGGTGACAAAGGCCGCCGCACCGGAGGCAAACGCCGCCACCAGCATTTTGCCTTCCAGGCCGATATCCACCACGCCGGAGCGTTCGGAGAACATGCCGGCCAGGGCTGCCAGCACCAGCGGCGTGGCAACGCGAATGGTTGAATCCAGCAAACTGAGCCATTGCTCCATCACTTGCCCTCCTTGCGTTTGAACAGCCCGGCGATGAAGGGCTCGAACAGGTTTTCCAGCGCACCGCAAAACAGGATGATCAGACCCTGGATGAAGATGATCATCTCGCGGGTAATCACCGGCTTTTCAAACGACAGCTCCAGCCCGCCCTGGGTCAGCCCGCCAAACAGCAAGGCGGACAGGATGATGCCCACCGGATGGTTGCGCCCCATCAGCGCCACCGCGATGCCGACAAAACCCACCCCATTGGTAAAGGACACATTCATGCGATGGGTGGAGCCCAGCAACTCATTAATGGCGGCAAAACCGGACAGCGCACCGGAGATGCACATGGCCAGCATGATGGTTTTGCTGACATTGATCCCGGCATAACGCGCTGCACTTTCGTTCACCCCCACAGTGCGCAGCTGGAAGCCCCAGCGGCTATGCCACACCAACAGGTAAAACAGGCCGCAAGCCAGCAGGGCCATGACAAAAGTCAGGTTTAGCGGGGTGCTGGGCAGGCTGATGCCCATGCCAGCGGCCACCTGATGAATGGCAGGAATCCACGCAGCTTGGCCAAACTCTCGGGTGGTGGGGTTTTGTGAACCGGTTTCAATCAACTGATGGCCAATCAGGTACAACATCAACGAATAAGCGATGAAGTTGAACATGATGGTGGTCACCACAATGTGGCTGCCACGCTTGGCCTGCAGCCAGCCCGGAATGAAGGCCCAGGCAGCACCAAAGCCCATGGCGGCCAGAATGCACAGCGGCACCAGCACCAAGGGCGGCAGGGTGTGATCAAAGGCCAGTACCACCAGCGTGACGCCAAGGCCAGCCAGATAGGCCTGCCCTTCGCCACCGATATTGAACAGCCCGGCATGAAAAGCTGTTGCCACGGCCAGACCGGTAAAAATAAAACCGGTGGTGTAGAACAGCGTGTAGCCGATGCCCTCGCCGCTGCCAAAAGCCCCGCTGACCAGCAGTTGCAGGCATTCCCATGGGTCTTCGCCAATCAGCCAGGTTACCAAGCCGGTTACCAGCAATGCCGCCAGCAGATTGAGTACCGGCAGCACGCTTAATTGCGCCCAGCGCGGCAAGGTGGACGGTTGTCCGAATTTCACTGTTTATGCCCCCCCATCAACAAACCCAGCGATACGGTGTCGGCATCCTTGGCCGCCACCTCGCCGCTGATCTGCCCGCCCGCCATCACCAGGATGCGATCGGACAAGGCCAGAATCTCTTCCAGTTCCACCGACACCAGCAAGATGGCCTTGCCCGCGTCGCGCAATTCCACCAAGCGGCGGTGAATAAACTCGATAGCACCGATATCCACCCCGCGCGTGGGCTGGCCAATCAGCAGCAAGTCCGGGTTGGCGTGGATTTCGCGCGCCAGCACCACCTTTTGCTGATTGCCGCCGGACAGCAGGCCCACCCGCAATTGGGCATTGTCCGGGCGGATATCAAACTGGCGGATAAAATCACGCGTGCGCGCCAGTAGCGCCTTGCGCGAAAACAATCCGTGCCGGTTGATGGCCTTGTCGTCGTGGTAGCCCAGAATGGCGTTTTCGAACATGGGGAAGGATTTCACCAGCCCCTCGCGCGAGCGGTCTTCCGGCACATGGGCAATACCCTTCAGACGGTACAGCGCCGCACGCGGCTGGCTGGATTTTTCCTGTAGCAAGTCCTGGCCGTGGTAGCGTATTTCACCGGCAGTCGGCTCCACCATGCCGGCCAGCACCTCCAGCAATTCTGACTGACCATTGCCGGACACCCCGGCAATGCCGACAATTTCACCGGCACGCACCTGAAAATTCAGCCCGTCCAGCAGCTTGACGCCACGTGCGTCGGTCAGGCTGAGATTGCCTACCTCCAACACCGCAGCACCGGGTGCGCGCTCGGCCTTGTCCACCTTCAACGACACCTTGCGTCCCACCATCAGGTCGGCCAGTTTTTCCTTGTCGACATCGGCGGTACGTACATTGCCCACCACGGTGCCGGCGCGCATCACGCTGACCGCATCGGTGATGTCCATTACTTCACGCAGCTTGTGGGTGATCAGGATTACTGTCTTACCCTGTTCGCGCAGCGCTCGCAGAATGCAGAACAGATGATCGGCCTCCTGCGGCGTCAGCACTGCGGTGGGTTCGTCCAGAATCAGCACATCGGCCCCGCGATACAGCGCCTTGAGGATTTCCACCCGCTGCTGCAAACCCACACCCAGCTCACCCACCAGGGCGTCCGGGTCCACTTCCAGCGAATAGTCGCGGTTCAGTTGCAACAAATGCGCCCGCGCCTGTTCCATGCCCTGCTTCAGCAGCAGGCCACCCTCGGCCCCCAGCACGATGTTTTCCAGTACGGTAAAGGTATCCACCAGCATGAAATGCTGATGCACCATGCCGATGCCCAGCCGGATGGCTTCCTGGCTGTTACGAATACGCGCTTCACGACCATGCACCCGGATACAACCTTCGTCGGCCTGGTAATAGCCGTACAGAATGCTCATCAGCGTGGATTTGCCCGCACCGTTTTCACCGATGATGCCGTGGATGGATCCTTTGGCGATGTGCATGGACACATCGCGATTGGCCTGCACTGCGCCAAAGCGCTTGCTGATGCCGGCCAGTTCGATGGCGAAATCAGTCATGCCTGTATTTCCCCGCATGCAATAAATCCCGGCGCACCCAGCAAGAACCAAACAGGCACGAGAGCCTAAGCCATCGTGCCTGCAGTCCTCCCGGGCCGCAGCCGGGAAAAGATAATCTAGAGACTTATTTCACCGGGCAGCTATTGTTGCTGCGGTAATCCACCACGCTGAGCTTGCCGCTGATGATGTCCTTTTTGGCTGCGCCAATCTTCTTTTCCATGTCGGCAGAAATCAGCTTGCGGTTGTTGGCATCCAGCGCCCAGTCCACGCCGCCTTCCTTCAAGCCCATCACTTTCACTTCCGGCTTCCAGCTACCATCCTTGGCGGATTTGAAGGTGTCGTACACGGCATTGTCCACGCGCTTCACCATGGAAGTCAGCACAAAGCCCGGGTACAGGTGGTTCTGGTTGCTATCCACGCCGATGGACAGCTTGTTTGCCGTCTTGGCAGCTTGCAGCACGCCCAGACCAGTACCACCGGCAGCAGCAAACACCACGTCCACACCACGGTCAAACTGGCTCTTGGCCAGTTCGGTGCCACGTGCCGGGTCGTTGAAGGCCTGCGGGGTGGTGCCGGTCATGTTCTGGATGACTTCGGTTTTCTTGTTGGCGTATTTGGCACCCTGTACATAGCCACAGCCAAAGGCGCGGATCAGCGGCACATCCATGCCACCGATATAACCCACCTTGCCGGACTTGGACGCCAGCGCCGCAGCCATGCCCACCAGGAAGGAGCCTTCCTGTTCCTTGAACACGATGCTCTGTACGTTCGGACCCTTGGCCACCGAGTCAATAATGGTGAATTTCACCTTGGGGAATTCCTTGGCCACGGTTTCCACCGCCTGGGTGAAGGAGAAGCCCACGGAGACGATCAGGTCGGCATCCTTGCGCGCCAGGTTACGCAGCAGTTGTTCCTTCTGCGCTTCCGACGCGATGGTGCCTTCGCGGTAGCTGATCTTGAATTCCTTCTTGAAACGCTCGGCACCGTTATAGGCCGCTTCGTTAAAGCTCTTGTCGAACTTGCCAGCCTGGTCGTAAATCACTGCCGGGCTGAAGGTCTTGGCGAAGCTTGTGCCAGCCAGGATGGACAGGGCAACGGCAAGGCTTGCGCGTTTCAATTGAATGGTCATATCAGGAACTCTTGGTTTTGTTGGTCAACATGCATGAAGGACAAACGTCTGCATCATGCAGTATGGGGAAGCCCCAACTTCCGCATTGGCTATTTTTTGCCCGACAACACTGTATTGCGACAAGGCCGGTGGGTGGCAACAAATACAGCTTCGTCATCTTGGTGGCGCGCAGAATTGTAATGAGGGGGAAATTGACTGTAAACAATTTCCTCTCCACTTTGAAATACCTTGTCGCAAAGCTGGCATTGATCAGGCAAAAAACGATCAGCCCATGGCACTGGTGCCACAAAATACATGCAGTCCGGGCATGACAGAACAGAAAATATGACGTTTTCCTGCTAATGCCGCAAGATTTCACTGCCAGCTCAACACCCTGCCAGCCCATTCTGTCGTATCACGCCCGGCTTGCTGTATCAATTCAGCCACGTATGCCCCATCGGCATACCCAAGCCCGGCACAAAGCCCTACAATCGCCGCCTTCGCTTCATCAACACTGCCATGCTACCCATCCTCTACCGCGACACGCAGCTGATCGCCATTCACAAGCCATCCAACTTGCTGGTACACCGCTCCGAGCTGGATCGCCATGAAACCCGCTTTGCCATTCAGCTGCTGCGCGACCAGATCGGCCAGCGCGTCTACCCGGTGCACCGACTGGACAAGGGCACTTCCGGCGTACTGCTGTTTGCGCTGGACAAAGACAGCGCGCGGGAGATGAGCTGGCAGTTTGAACGCCAGGAAGTCAGCAAGCGCTATCTGGCGGTGGTACGCGGCCATCCGGCAGAATCCGGCCATATCGACCACGCCCTCAGCCGCCGGGTGGACGACCTGGCCTGGCTGGGTGAAAAGGTGCAGCCCGGCCCGCAGGAAGCGCAAACCGACTACCACCGCCTGGCCACCGTCGAGTTGCCCATCGCCGTGGACCGCTACCCCAGCAGCCGCTACGCACTGGTGGAGCTGTCGCCGCTGACCGGCCGTCGCCACCAATTGCGCCGCCACATGAAGCACATCGCCCACCCCATCATTGGCGATGCCACCCACGGCAAGGGCGTGCACAACCGCATGTTTGCCGAGCACTTTGGCAGCCAGCGCATGCTGCTGGCCTGCATGGAAATGCAGATCACCCACCCGCTGAGCGGTGCAGCCATCACCCTGACTTGCCCGCTGGCGGAGGACTTTGCCAGCGTGGTACGCGCACTGGGCTGGGAACATGCCCTCCCCGCCAACTGGCTGCCCGCCGTCTGATGTGCGGTCAAATCCGCTACAATGCCGCCATTGTCTTAGAAAGCTGATGCATGCTGAGTTATCGCCACGCCTTTCACGCCGGCAACCATGCCGACGTGCTCAAGCACCTGATTGAAATTGCCGTCCTGGACTATCTGGGCCAGAAAGACAAACCCTACTGGTATATCGATACCCACGCCGGTGCCGGTGGCTATGCACTGCAAGAAGGTTATGCCGCCAAGAATGCCGAATACCTGAGTGGTATTGCCCGCCTGTGGGACCGCACCGACCTGCCCCCGGCGGTAGCGGCCTATGTGGACGTGGTACGCGAGATGAACCCGGATGGCGAGCTGCGCTACTACCCCGGCTCGCCCTGGTGCGCCGCCGCCGTGATGCCGCAAAGCGACAAGCTGCGCCTGTTTGAACTACACCCTACCGACTTCCAGCTGCTGGAACAGAATTTTGGCGGTCATCCGCGCCGCACCCAGCTGCAGCAGGCCAATGGCTTTGAAGGCATCAAGGCCATCCTGCCGCCGCCACCGCGTCGCGGCCTGGTGCTGATCGACCCGCCGTATGAAGACAAGCGCGATTACCAGCATGTGGTCACCGCACTGAAAGAAGGGCTGAAGCGCTTTGCCACCGGCATCTATGCGGTGTGGTACCCCTGCCTGCAACGCGCCGAAATGAAAGAACTGCCCAAAGAGCTGAAAAAACTGCCCGCCAAGAGCTGGCTGCGCGCCGAGCTGCATGTACAGGCACCATCGGCAGACGGCTTTGGCATGTACGGCAGCGGCATGTTTCTGCTGAATCCGCCGTGGACCTTGCCCGCCATGCTGAAGGAGGTTCTGCCCTACCTGGTGGAACAACTGGGTCAGGATGCCAAGGCCAGTTTCATTCTGGAAACCGGCGGCGACCTGTAAACTACCGCCCACTCCATCGCACAATGCCACCCAGCCGGGTGGCATTTTTATTGCGCCCGCCGTGTCGCCAGCAGGCAGATGTTTTGATGATGGCCTCCGCTCAGCCCCCAAGCTAGGCCGGGGGCTGATGCTACGCGCCTTGCTGCGCCTAGGTTTTCACGCGATAGTCCTTGATCAGATCATGTACCAGCTTTGCCTGCGAGGTAAGCTGCACCGCAGTGGATGCGCACTGCTCGGCATGCGTGCTGACTGCCTGCGTGGCATTGTCGATCTGATGCAAGCCCAGGGTAATTTCTTCGATACCGCTTACCTGCTCCTGCGATGCCAGGGAAATGCCCTCTACCAGTGCCGACAACTCTTCGGCACTGGACACAATTTGCCTGAGCGAGTCGGACGTTTTATTCGCCACATTAACGCCGACAGCGGTCTTGGCACTGGAGGACTGCACCAGCTTGGCCACCTGCTGCGCCGCATTGGCGCTGCGAATCGCCAGCGAACGCACCTCGTCGGCAACCACGGCAAAACCACGTCCGGATTCCCCGGCGCGGGCCGCTTCAATCGCCGCATTCAAGGCCAGCAAATTGGTTTGCTCGGTAATGTCGTTGATAGCCTGAATGATTGAGGTGATATTGTCGCCAGAGGCTTTTATCTCCTGCATTGCAGTCAGCATTTCACCCATCTCGCGCGCACCATTCAACGCAGCCGTATGCGAAGTCTGGGAAATGCTTCTGGCCCGCACAGCATTGTCGGCATTGTTTTTGGTCTGGGAGCTGATCTCCGCCATGGCAGTACTGATCTGCTCGATCGAGGCCGCCGAACTACCTGCCCCCTCGGACAACTCCTGACTGAGAGCCGACATGTCCTTAGCGTTTCTGTCGATGGCCCGGGCTTCGTTCTGCAAATTGCCGATCATCCGGTTAAGGTTTTCCACCATTTTCTGCAGCGCCTTGCCCAGTTGGTCGGATGGCGAAGTCAGCTTGACGTTGCAATCCAGATTACCCTGGCTGATCTGCTCGGCAAGATTCACCTTTTCCTGCAGGCTGTCGGACATGCTGTTCAGGGCAGACGCCAATTTGCCCACCTCATCACTTGAAGCCACGGTCAGCCGGGTGTCAAAAACGCCATCTTCGATGTTCTGCGCCATTTCAGCAGCATCCCGGATTGGCTTGGCAATGCGCCCCGACATACGCCACAGAAACACGCTGGCCAGCACAACGATGGCAATACCGATGCCAATCTGCAGCAGGGTGGTAAAGACAGAACGACTGGTAATGTCATGATTGAGCGCATTAACCTGTTCCAGCACCACATCCTTCGGCACCTGAATCAGCACTGCCCATGGCTTTCCGGTTTTCCCCAGCGGAATGGGTGCCAGCGCATTCATGGTATTGGATGCATCATCGGTCCAGGTCTTGGACTTACCGGTCTGGATGTCGGCAAGCAGGCCCTGGGCATTTGCCTCGCCCACTTCGGGGGTGAAAGGCTTGCCGATCAGGTCTGGATGCGCACTATCGGCCACCACCAAGCCGCGATCACTCAAAATCAGCAGTTTGCCCTTGCCCTCATACAGTGACTTGTTGGTTTCCTGGCTGATTTTCTGTACGAAGTCCAGGTTGTAGTCTGCCCCGGCCACCCCCATGAATTTGCCATTGATGATGATGGGCACTGACATGGTCGCCAGAAAGACGCTCTTGCCTTGCACGATGTATGGCAAAGGCCCCAGTACGCTTTCCTTGCTGCTCGCTTTCGGTCCGGCATACCAGCCGCCCTTGGGTACCCCGTTCGGATGCAAGGCATCCGAGTCGTACTCCACCAGCGGCTGTACCGCAATGGCACCACTCTCGCTTCGGGTCCAATACGGCGTAAAACGCCCGGTCTGGGGATTATTGCCATTCCCGGCAGCGGCGTTCTGGCCATCCCCGCCGTCCACCGCGTTCGGCTCCCAGCATGAATAAGTGCCGTTAAATTCAGGGTTGCTCAGCAAAACGTTATGCAAAATCGCATTCAGCTGCTGACGCCCCATCGGCAGGCTGCTTTTTGACAATGCAAAGGTATGCGCCATGGTGCGTGCCGCATCCAGTGCCAGATCAAAGCGCGCCTGGATGGCACCGGCCTGGGCGGAGGCAAGATTGCTCAACTTGGCTTCGGTTTCCGTGCGGATCAATTCATTCATCCGCCCGTTAACCATGCTTTGGGTCATCATCGACGAACCAACATTAATCGTTAGCAACACCACGGAACTGATGACCAGGGCAGCGCCTGCCGCAAGCGCAATGCGCCCCTGGACTGACTTCAACCCCACTGCTTTGACTTTTTCTTTTGTTATTTTCATACCAACTCCCTGTTATTAAATATCCCCGGCAGAGCAATAGAAACCCAAGATACGGCTGCCTCGAAT
Source organism: Aquitalea sp. FG25 (assembly GCF_057809375.1). NCBI lineage: Bacteria > Pseudomonadati > Pseudomonadota > Betaproteobacteria > Neisseriales > Chromobacteriaceae > Aquitalea > Aquitalea sp. FG25. Next base: position 18,110 of record NZ_JBMDJV010000020.1, on the reverse strand, counting down.
GATCGCCATTCACCACCAGCCGATGCCGTTCTATCCACTCTGTTGTTCACCCAGCAGTACATACACTTGAAACTCAAACAAGCAGAAATCCATCTCACACCCATGCCATACCGCAGCCGGCGGCAGATACCGACACATCACCACACACTGATCAAAACACAAGCGTCTTACAAGAAAAATATCCGCAATAATCTCCACCACCACAACGCCATTTGATCAACATCAAATGCAAGTCATCATTTATTTTCCCACCCCCTGCCATCACACACAGCCCAAGGGCGATTGCGGTGGAGAAAAGATGCAAACCATCAGGCTCATGCCAAAATTCAAGGCTGGCAAAGCAGCCTTGGCATCAATATGCAGACTAGTTAATTCTTCATCAGTTTCCATACAAACCAGCATCACACCGATGACAAATATCAACTCGCTGCAGTTTAAATTTTTCTGAGGGCATCATTTTTAGTTAAGCCAGCCACAGCCACCTTAAATCAAATACAATAGCTATTTACAACAATCACCCCGACAGAATAAATGAACAACCCAGGCCAACGCATAGCACAGAACATTTCACTTGGTGAGCAAAGTGTAATGCGCAAACAAAAAATCGATATCAAAAAATGAACTCACGCAGACAAAGCCGTACAAAAACCGGTGAAAAATCAAGATGATTCAAAAATAATACATAGCACACATATTCCCATAAGCAGCACCGACAACCATCTACTACTTTAGTATTATTCCCCCACGAGCATCACCATGCTTGCTGCGCACCGAAATAGAGCGAGACGTACTCGCATTAAGCAAATGGCTTAATTAATCAATAAATATTAATGACGATGAAATTTATGGTGAAAATATCACCACTTAAGAAAACCTAATCACCAAATAACGGCAGCCAACGGAGAAACACAAGAATATTTGCAGACGTGACACCGACATGCCTGGCTACCACGTGGGCACACACCATCATCAAGCAAGTGGCACAGAGAAAGCATCAACAGAAGGCAGCACCAGTCAGTGCCGAAAAGAGAAAGCAGCAGGCGATAGATCTATTGCATCCCGAACACAAACAAAAACCCTCATCCGTTTTCCATGCCGTGGCAAGAAAAACAAATGAGGGTTGGTTCTAAAGCGCGTAGTGCAATGTCTTGGCACTGCGCGCTGACAGCAACTACCGATTAAAACAACTTGGAAATATCCTTGGCTTCCCAGTGCGGGAAACGAATTAATATTTTTTTATTTCTAACATCAGCATGTTATGTTAATAATATTAATCAACGGGGGATCATTTGGGGGTACAAAATGACTCTATTGGAGAGGGGTGCAAAATGACTTTCCTTCAGTACCTAGCCTGTTGCTCCATAATTGCAACATCGTCAACGATAGACAGACCCCAAGTAATACCCTTGCCCACCATGATCGGGGTAGCTATAGCGGAAGTAGAAAAAATTGCTCAGAAATTACGAGCATGGCTTGCTCAGGGCCTAGCCCCCCTTGCCGCAAAAGAACCATCACCAGAAGTCCAGCCAACACTGACATTCCGCGAAGCAGCAGAACTTCTTCATGCCGATCTGAAGCCAGGCTGGAGAAATGCAAAGCACTCTGCACAGTGGATAAACACGCTAGAAAAGTTTGCATATCCAACACTGGGCAATATGCCACTAGACACAATTGAGCCACGCCACATCGCTGATGTCTTGCGCTCAATCTGGCTTGAGAAAGCCGAGACTGCCAGCCGAGTTAAGCAACGCCTGCATGCAGTGATGGCTTGGGGCTGGGCGCACGGACACAATCAGTCCAATCCAGTTGATGTCGTGACGCATCTTCTACCTCAGCAACCAGGCAAGACTGCTCGAACTCAGCGCCAGCCAGCCATGCCATGGCAGGTACTTCCCAAGTTTTATACCGATCATTTCAAAGCAAGAAAAGCTTTCGACGCGACACGCTCTACCCTGCTGTTCCTGATTCTGACAGCAGCACGCTCAGGCGAGGTCCGAGGCATGACCTGGAGTGAGGTCGAGCTGAAACAAAAACTGTGGGTCATCCCGGCAGAACGCATGAAAGCCAAGGTTCAACATCGAGTTCCACCGAGTGATACCGCGATTGAAATTCTTCGTGGGCAGCAAGGATTACATAAAGAGCTAGTCTTCCCCTCCCCTCGCGACGCTATCGTTTTGTCAGACATGGTCCTGACTTCATTCCTACGACGTGTTCAGGCAATCAGTGATGTCGAGGGGCGAGTTGCGACGGCACACGGATTTCGCTCCAGCTTCCGTGACTGGTGCAGTGAGAATGGCTTTGCTCGGGATCTGGCAGAACGTGCACTAGCGCATACCGTGGAAAACAAGGTTGAAGCGGCCTACCACCGTACGGACCTGCTTGAACAGCGACGCCCGGTGATGGAGGCATGGGCAGCATTTATCGCTATTGATCATGACGACCAAGTGGCGGGCTAGCCTAACAGAAATACAACACCCCGCGCAGCAAAGACATTGTCATTTACTCATTAAAAACAAGACATTGATTAGCAGATGGCATATCGAACCCTTACTAGAGCATGCAAACTTGTTCGAACGCCTTAACAGGCCAGCAGGATGCGGAGTAGTGTAAAAAAGGCCAGATTAGCTGGCCCTTTCTACTTCAGCCGAACAGGAGTGAGCATGAACCACACCGTGACAGAAGAATTTTTAACACAGCACCACCTCGCACTTCACTACCTCGATCAAGGTAGCGAGATAGTCGACTCAATGGAAAGTCGGTGGCAAGCATACCAAGAACAAGCCGTGGAAGCAGATTTCGTCCCTAACTTATCAGAAAAAGTAAAGGACGTTGCCAATCAACTTGTTGATCACTTTAAAAAAGCAAAACAGGTTTTAGAACCTATCGTTAGCTATATAAAGAATTACAAGCAGATCGCAAATCTCTGTGCTCGTGTTTCGTTGGGTATAAAACGTACTCATACTCATCGCACTCAGCGCAGCACCCGCCGTAGCACAACCAAGCGTGCAAAACCATCAGGTTCATCCGACTCCGATGGAGGCCCCTCTGCGTCAGACTCATCTGATCGATGCAACCGCTGCAATACCCTCTGCTACACCCCTCTGCTGTACTCCCCTAGATGTTCAAGTAACAAGTTCACCACGCTTTGTACTCCAGCTAGCTATCGTTTTATCTATAGCCATGTGCACTACCGTATCAGCATCTTTTTAAGCTGGTTCACCTTTTCTGTTTTAAGAAAAATTCTGATCGACATTACCACCTGGCATTACGTGGGGGTAAATCATGTCTAATCCTCATGCCGTCGTTCAAGTCCTACGAATTAGCGATGTTATCGCAATTACAGGTTTATGCCGCTCATCTATTTACAATAAATTAAATTCTAAAAGCCCATACTACGATCAAGATTTTCCCAAACCATTCAAGCTTGGACTAAGATCAGTTGGCTGGCTAGAAAGTGATATTAAAAAATGGATTTTAGAAAAATCAGAATATTTTTCGAAAGCGGAGAGCTTAAATGAAAATAAATAATGGCTATTTAAACGAGCTTCAACACAACTTCCAACCACTTCTTCAAGGCTATGAAATGGAAAAGAAAAAATTCCCACTTCAACAGCTACCACTTATAGCTTCTGATGCAATTGATGAAGCACATCATAACACCGGCGTCAGCAAAGAGTTATTTGCTCTTGTAACTCTGGCAGTCATGAGCACCGCAGCCCAAGGGTATTATAACGTGAGCCCGACACCTGGCTTTACAAGGCCAACAACCATAAATATCACAGGAATTGGCGAGTCAGGCACAGGAAAAACTACGGCGATTGAAATACTCTTCAAGCCAATTTTCGAGTACGAACAAGAATTGGACAAGAAATATCAAAAAGAAAAGGAAGAATACAATGCAAACCTAGCCGTATGGGATGCCATAAACAAAAATTTAAAAAGAACAGTTACGCAAACTGGAGATGAAAAAACCACCAATAAATTCAAAGAGCACCAACAAAACAAACCAAAACCACCAAGGAAAAAAATCTATCACAGCCAGTGACTACTCCAATGCTGGACTCATCAAGGAGCTTAATAACAACCCCAAAACAGTTACACTAATCTCAGCGGAGGCTACTGAAATATTTAACAGTAATGAATTTAAAAACCCAACACTACTACTAAAAGCCTGGGGAAGCGAAAGTTTAAAAAAAACACGACACAATATCGAGAACATCAGCCTTAACGAATATCGACTATCCCTTACAGCCCTGATAAACAAAACACAATATGATCAATTCAGATCCGGGAATGGGAAAAACTCAAAGGAAATGGGATTAGATGCAAGAATTTTTTTTATGGAAATTACAGAAAGGAAAAAATCACCATCCACAGCAAAATACAAAGAAGAGAAATTAAATACCTTTTACTCATTCACAAACAAGCTACTTGATAAGATATTTAATGACAATAACAATGCCTCAGAAAGAAAGTGCTTGAATTTTTCAAAAAATGCGTCTGCGCGTTGGCATCAAATTATAGATGAAGTAAATCGTGAATGTGAACCAGGCGGTTATTTTGAACACCATCATGAATATGCCGCAAAGCTGCCTGATAATATCGCCAGAGTCGCAGCGCTTCTTCACATATTTGATCAGTATTCTGGGGAAATAAGTCAAATAACATTAGATCGAGCAGAGGAAATCTGCAGCTGGTTCGCTGATGAATTCATTGGAATATTCCCTCAGCAACACGACCATACCACCCTACAAAATCAGGCTGAAAAACTACTGCATTTCATTATTTCAGAATGCCAAAAATTAGGAAAAAATGACATACCTTTCAATCGTATCCTTCAATACGGTCGCGGCATGCCAAGAGATAAAATCGAAAGAAATAAAGCTGCCGAGTACTTGAAACAGCAAGGCCTGGTCCACCAGTACAAGATCGGAAAGACAGAATATATAACACCATACGTCTTGCCATAGACATTTAAATTTAGCCACTACACCAAGCCGTCCTCTGCCCTGCTATTTTTGCTATTCCTGCTATTTGTAGCAGGAATAGCAAAAATAGCAGGGTGTAATAATCAACGAAACGCAGTCAAAGCAATAGAAAAGCCACTGATTGATAGTTAGAAACACAGCACTAAACCAAAAAGGAATTTTCCATGAAATACATGACCGGTCCACATCGCAAAGGCAATGGGAATAACACCCAGAAGAAGGAAATTTTAATCACCCCCCATCCGTACACAACTCGCTTCAACAATTCAGCAGGCATTTTCCCAACAACAGCAAACATGAACATGAACATGAACATGCCAAACAATCATTACTGGGGAAATTTCACACCGCAGATAACAAATTCTTTTAATCAAAACATCAATATGCCATTAAATCCACCGCTTGTAGAAAGTACGTGGAAGAATGACATCTACACACCCAGCAACATATACAACAGCATGGAGTACCAAATAATTCATGGACCCGAACACAATATAAAACATCAACAGCATCAACCCGCCCCATCTATTGACAGCTTTTCAATTTACTCCATCGACACTTATTTAGTACAAAAAAAATCAGAAAATGAAAAACCAACAATTATGATCCCGGATCACAATCAGATCTACTACGACCTGAAGCACTTACAAAAAATCTCCAAACAACTCGGCATTGGAAGTGAATATTTTTTTCAAATAGACGAATTACAAAACAGGGCTACATTCATTAAAAATGACAAGCATAAATTAGCTTACAATGCACTATCAAATCGGATTAGTTTACGGCTTATTAAAGAAAAGCTGCCATACATGCAACTGCATCCGATGCTTATCTTTCTACATGAAACACTTTCCAATGAAGAATGGCTTGGATACCATCCTAATCAGATCATGTCTAATGGCGAACTGGCAGCAACTCACTTTGACCGATGGCTTGACAAGTTTCGTACTTACTTAAGAAAGCCCACAAACGAAGAGAAAATTACCGATTGGGAATATGAACCCAGTAAGCAATACAATGACACCGTGGCAAAATTTAATTTGATGCTAAAAAACACGGATCATACACCTACTATATCAAGGCTTGATCTCAGCACAGTCAGCCAACCTTTTAACACGAATGATCTACGTCTCTTGTCCGACTCGTTAGACGATTTATTGAAAGGCATTCGTAACAAAAAACTGCCAGCGACTATCCATGGCTTCATTTGGCACATTCAATATCTAGAACGAAAAGGGTTCTACTATCACTGCATGATCTTCTATACCGGCACCGATAACGAAACAGAGAGTGAGATTATTGAAGAAGTAATGGAGTACTGGAAATACACCATCTTGAGAGGAAAGGGAACAGTATCCAATTGTGAAGATGAATTTTCGCACTATCGTAAAATGGGAATAGGAACTCATGATTTTTCAAACAAACATGATTTTGATCAGTTTTGCAAAAACGTATTGCCGATGTACAGCCTGATTGATCAGGACTTTCGACTACATGTCCCAGATGCACTATTAGAAATAAACAACATCAAAAAACACAAGTTACAAACAGTCGGCTCATGGTTCAAATATTAAAACCAATCAATTTAACTAGAAAATAAGCATGTACATACCAAATTGATTTTTTAATGCACTTGCAAAAATAAAACTCAACAAATAAAGGGAAGCAACACTACAATCAACCCAATATCACCACAAGAATAATGTGGTATATATTTATTATTGCATTCAACCTGCATATATATAACTTAATTAATATTACCATTAACAACTGAATACTTATAAAACCAGAAACAAACCTAAGGGTGTAAGAAATGAAAAAGTCAACAATCAATAGAGACAATTACACTCTGTCACCAGGAGGAAATTTAGAACTGAGCTTATGTAAATCCAACTACCCTCTTCTTCAACAACAAGTTGGATGCCTTCTTGCCAGCCATATCCTTACCTATAGCAGAACAATTGAACTAGCTGAATGGCTTGCTGCAGCAGCCTTACCTATCTTCATCATTAGTAATAATGTGACGTCGTTAGCACATGTCACAACCACCAATCCTGACTATGTAGATCATGCAGGCAGTCTAGTCAGCACTCCCCGACTCCATTACTTCACAAATGCATTTCCTGATGTTTTCATACATCCTCTTGTAGAACTTCTAGTCGCAAAGCTAGATGTGCTAGAATGCCGCTCTATGGGGATAGGTAGCGTACTTCCTGATGGCACAGTGGTAGCTGAACATTTCAATCACGCTATTGAAACATATCAGCGTGAAGCTTTATCGCCTTACATTCAAAAACAATTGGCTATCTGGAATGCAATGCGAAGCAATAGCTATGCAACAGCTAAACGTTTTATTCTGTCATGCAAACAGGTAGGCTATCCACGCCTACTGGTTATTCGTATCGATCTCTCTATTCGAGATCAACACCAGAAAAGCTGTAGTGCTATTTCCTTTAGTCAATACCTACGCAGCCTATGGGCGAATCATCGTCATATACCAAAGATCTTTAAGCACTGCTTGGGATGGATATGGTCAATTGAATATACAGAAGAATGCAACTATCATGCTCATTGCATTTTTATCTTTGATGGGAATAAAGTTCAGAACGACTGCTACTATTCAGATCAGATAGGACAATACTGGATTAAGACGATTACTGACAACAAAGGAAGCTACTACAACTGTAATCGTGACAAGCGGAAATACCTGCAATGTGGCTTAGGGAAGGTAGATCTTAGAAACCCTAAGAAACGCCGCTATCTACTTGAGCGAGCTCTACCCTACCTGGCCAAGGAAGATATCCAGATCGCATCAGCAATAGCCCTGGATGGGGCTGCAATGGGCATTACCAAACCGAACATCAGAACCTTTGGCTGTTCTGCACAATTGAAACCTAAATTAACTAGATAGCGGATTATTTATACTTGACTTGGTGAGTAGTGCCTGCTGAAATACAGACAAACCTTCCCATGGAAACAAAAATGAATCTATCTGAACTGAGCTTTACTGAACTGCAAGAACTGTATGCCAAAGTCGTTACTGCCATCGAGCAGCAACAAGCGGCTGAGAAAGCTGAAGCGAAGAAGCAGATCTTGGAACTGGTTAAGCTGCATGGCCTGAGCCTGGATGACGTACTGAACAAAGCGACTGCTGCTGTGCGTAAGCCGGTAGAAGCCAAGTACAAGAATCCGAATGATGAGTCCCAGACATGGACTGGTCGTGGTCGTAAACCGGTATGGGTACAGGCACTACTGGATGAAGGTTTCAGCCTGGATGATCTGGCAATCTGATCGTACTGTATGCCAGTAAAAAAGCGCTCCATAAGGTAGCGCTTTTTTTATTTAATGGTGCCTATCCTATGTGACCATACAACCCAAGGAGAGCACTATGTTTACGTTCATCAAACGGTTAATCACCCGATTCAGACCAAGACCCAAGCCGTTTACATCTGACATCATCGTAGGCTATCAATGTTCCAATTGCGAAATGAGCCAAGAGCTATTTGAAGCGTTTGAACGCCTTGGTCGAGTACTGATCGAACATAGAAAGAGAACCAAGCCAGAGGCGGGCTCTTCTGTACAAACAGCGGCAGACAAGAACAATCCGTGCTAACAACTGACGCATTAGCGCCTACATGTCGCTATCTATCTCCACTCACCAGTAAAAGAGCTATTGCTCTTCTCTTAGGAAGGTCTGATTAAGCCTGCATTTTGCTGAGCCAGAGCACATCCAGGGGATGTGCCAACCGATCAGTAAACCAATTTGGCTAGTACCGACAAAGATGAATACCCACAAGGCAATGGAAACCAGGCCTTTGTCTTTACATTTCAGCCAAGCAGCGTCTTTCTCGCCTGCCAGAGATTGGATAGCGCGAACAGCATGTACAGCTGGGACGTATTTTTGGAGAGACCTTTGTATCTGACTTTGCTGAAACCAAACTGCTGCTTGATCACCCGGAATGGATGCTCAACCTTGGCACGGATCTTGGCTTTCACCTTTTCAACGGTCTCAGCCGAGCGGTCATCCTCACTAGTTCTCAGCACTTTGCGCCTCCCCGGACGCATGGCAATCCACCAATTCACACTGCGGTTTTCATGCTCTGTACGTTTTTGCACGCCGATATAACCGGCATCGGCAAAGACGTCGGTTTCTCTGCCATGTAACAGGTGATCGACTTCAGTCACGTCGGCAGTATTGGCCGGCGTGGTGTGGACGTGATGAACCAGGCCTGACTGCGCATCCACGCCAATATGGGCTTTCATGCCGAAGTACCACTGATTGCCCTTCTTGGTCTGGTGCATGTCCGGATCGCGCTCACCCTTGGCATTCTTGGTGGAGCTGGGCGCATTGATCAGGGTGGCATCGACGATGGTGCCTTGCCTGAGCGTCAGGCCTTTGGCAGCGAGATGCTGGTTGATGGTGTGAAACAGCGCTTCGGTGAGTGCGTTCTTTTCCAGCAGATGGCGGAAGTTGAGCAGGGTAGTTTCATCCAGAATTGCTTCAATATTGATCTGTGCGAAATGCCGCATGGAGGCGATTTCATATAGGCTCTCCTCCATGGCTGGATCAGACAGGGCGTACCACTGTTGCAGGCAATAGATGCGCAGCATGCTGGATAAGGGATAGGAACGACGGCCATTGCCGGGTTTGGGATAGAAGGGTGCGATGGCGGCTTCCAGTTTGTCCCACGGCATGACCTTGTCCATTTCGGCCAGGAAGATTTCCCGGCGTGTCTGCTTTTTCTTGATGGTCAGTTCGAGATCGGTGAAGCTCAGTTGCTTGTTCATCGCGACTTCTCGGTGTGGTGGGATGATAGATTTTAACGGGAAGGCCAGGACTTCTTCAGAGATTCCCTAGCAATCTGATCCTACCTAATATGGGCATAAAAAGCGCTACTCCTGCAGCACTTTTTATGCATTTAATTTTACCATAGCAACTACAATTATTAATATTAAAAACAGCGGTTAACTAAATATGCACATGAGCATATTTGCCTAACTTAACAGATTCACTGCTTTCCAGTTAGAAAATAAAAAAAGCCCGGCATTGCCGGGCAAATGGTGCTTACACTCTTGGAGGAATGAAAACGGCCAAGATAATTATAAATAATTTCGATGCGATCAATTACTAATTTAATTTTATTTTCATTTCTTTTCCATTTTAGCAGTGCCAAAACTTCCGTTTCCAAAGAAATAAGGAGATGAAGTAAATCTCACAATTATAGCAAGTTATTTTTTAATGAATCGCTCTCAATATTTGACAATACTTGAAATGCGGCCTCTTATAATTCAACACTAGAATACTCCATCCAACTATTACTTCGTACTAATTTATTCGCATTTCCTGCAGTGGATACTATGCATGGAACCACTATCCACTAGTTTAATGCACTAAAAGCATTCAAATAAGAACTGCTTTTTTAAAGTCAATACTTCTTTAAATGTCTGGCAAGGTCTACTTTGAAAATTTGCTAGTCATATAGCATTTTAAGTCGTCGACGTAGGTGAAAACCACAGGCACCACAAGCAGACTCAGCATGGTCGAGGTTAACAACCCACCAATCACGATAATGGCCATGGGTTGGCGGAAGCTTGGGTCTGCCCCCATTCCCAGGGCGATAGGTAGCATGCCGGCCCCCATGGCAATGGTTGTCATCAAAATGGGGCGCGAGCGCTTATGACAGGCATCCAGCAGAGCATCCATTCGTGACATTCCATGCTGACGACGGGCCACGATGGCGTACTCAACCAGCAAGATAGAGTTCTTGGTGACAATGCCCATCAACATAAGAACCCCGATCACCGCTGGCATGCCAAAGCTTCCACCGGTCAGTAGCAATGCAACCAGCGCACCAACGATTGCCAGAGGCAGCGCTACCAAAATGGTTCCAGGTTGTAAAAAGTCATGGAACAGCAGTACCAGTACGCAATAGACACACAGAATGCCGATTGCCATGGCAATACCGAAACTGCCCATCATTTCGCTCATGTTCTGCAGCTCACCCTGCCCGACCTGATGTACACCCTGCGGCAGGTTACGCATCCCGGCTAGCTTGCGGACTTCCGCCATAACATCGCCAAGTGCGCGGCCATTCAGCTCTACAGTTAGCGTGACATTACGGTAACGGTCGATACGGTCGAGCTGTGACGGCCCGCTGCTCATGCGTATGTCAGCGATACTTGCTAGTGCTACCTGACCATTTGTACCGGCAACACGTAACTGGCTGATCCGGTCGATATCCATTCTCAAGTCGGCAGCATTGCGCACCCTGACATTAATCTGCCTTTGCGGCAGGTTTAGCTTGTTCAGGCTGGATGAGTAATCCCCATAGGTGGCAAGACGTACCACATCACCAATCGCCTCAGAGGTCACCCCCAGTTGAGCTGCACGGGCATAATCGGGAGTGATATGAATTTCTGGTCGTTGTAGTGCGGCTCCAGAAGTGACATTTCCAACCCCCTTAAGGGTGCGCATATCATGCTCCAGATTACTGGCGGCACGCTCTAGCGCTTCTGCATCATCGCTGGCTAGCGTCACCTGAAGCCGTTCGCCGCTATTACCGCGTCCTACCGTTATCTTGGCTCCAGGAATGCTGGCCAGACGCTGACGCATCAACCCCTCAACAACGGTTTGTTTGCGGCGTTCACCGCGCGGCTTCATGTCTACGGTGAGGGTTGCCGTATTCACTGACGTGCTGGATGAGGTTTCCAGCCCACTACCACTACTGGCGGTACCGACGGCAGAAAATACATGCATTACATCCGGAAGGCTAAGTACTGCGCGTTCCACTTGATGGGCAACTGCAGCGGTTTCTTCCAGCGTACTTCCCGGTGCCAGCTCGATGGAGACTTGTGACTGCCCATCATCCATAGCAGGCATGAAGGCTGTTGATAACCACGGCAATAAAGCCAGGGAAGAGATGAAAAAGACACCGGCAGCCAGAATGGTACGACCACGGTACTGTAGACAGCGTCGTACCCAGCCCAGATAACGGGTCATGAGCGGCCCATCAGCCTGTTCATGTGTGTGCTGATCTGCACGCATGAAATAAGCAGCCATCATTGGGGTCAGGAGCCGTGCCACCAATAGGGAGGCCAGAACGGCAGCCGATGCGGTGATGCCGAATTGTCGGAATAACTTGCCGGGAATGCCACCCATGAACGCAGTAGGCAGGAATACGGCGACCAAAGTCAGCGTGGTGGCTACGACAGCCAAGCCGATTTCATCCGCAGCTTCCATGGCGGCCTGCAAAGCCGATTTACCCATGTTGCGATGGCGAGCGATATTCTCTACTTCAACGATCGCATCGTCGACCAGAATGCCAATCACCAGTGCCAATGCAAGCAGTGAGATAGTATTCAGGCTGAAACCCATCCAATCCATAATGGCAAAGGCCGGGATGATGGAAAGCGGCAATGCGGTGGCAGAAATTAAGGTTGCACGCCAATCACGCAAGAACAGCCACACGACAATGACTGCCAGAATGGCGCCCTCTAGCAGCAAATGCATCGAGCCGTCGTAGTTGTCTACGATAGGTTCAACGGTATTGCTGATTTCACTGATTTTGACCTGGGGGTGTGCCTGCGCAAATCGACTCACTGCCTGTCGGATATCAGCCCGAATCGTGACATCGGAGAAGCCTTTTTGTCGTGTCACTTCAAAGCCGATTACCGGCTTGCCATCCACAAAGGCAAGTGTGGTTCGCTCTGCATGGTTGTCACTGACGCGGGCAATCTGATCTAGACGAATGCGCGTACCACTGGAAAGCGGAATCTGAAGTGCTGCAATTTCGCTGGCCGTATGTAAGGCGGCAGGCACTCGGAATGACTGAATTCCACCGCCCAGTTCGGCACGCCCGCCAGAGTTATTCTGCTGTACGGCACTCAGTTGAGTCTGGATATCATCCACACTGACCTTAAGCCCGGCCATCATGGCAGGTATCAGCTCAACCTGGACTTCGCGATCAACGCCACCAAGGCGATCGACCGAGGCCACACCTTTAACAGATAGCAAGGCCTTGTTAACGTCATTGTCCACAAACCACGACAACTCGTCTTCCTTCATACCTGGAGCTGACAAGGCATAGGTAATCAGAGCTTTGCTGGCAGCAGTCACCTTGGATACTGTTGGTGTACTCATTTTGGACGGCAAATTGGCCTTGACTGCGTCCACTGCATTACGCACCTCGTTCAGCGCTACTTCACTATCCTTATCGATTTCAAAGGACACACTGATTGAGGCGGAGCCTTCCGTAACTGTTGTCGTGATGTGATCCAGCCGTGGCAGAGAAGCCAGCTTGTCTTCGATCTTGCGTGCAACTTCTGTTTCAAGCTGTTCCGGAGCGGCGCCTTCCAACGATGCTGAAATATTGATGGTTGGCAAATCCATATCCGGGAAATCCTGAATGCTCAACCGATGCCAGCTGTAAAAGCCAACAATTGACAACAGGATGAATAGCAGAATGGCAGGTACCGGATTGCGAATGGACAGAGCAGAAAAATTCATCGACTGCCACCGCTCACTGTTACCAGATCACCGTCGGCCAGATAGGCAGCTCCTGCTTTTACAATACGTGCATCTGCCTTGATGCCAGTTACAGCAACCCGCTGCTGCCGTGTCGTCAGCACATTCACGCGTCGGCGGATTACCTTGTTACCAGAGCCTAGTTCATACACGTAGCTGATACCATCGTGATACACCATGGCTGACTGCGGCAGGGTAATTACGCTTTGTTCACCTGCTTGCAAGTATCCGCTGGCAAACATGCCGGCTCGGGCTCCGGCAGGCAAGCTGACATAGACGTAGGCACGGCCAGTGGACGTTGATAACGTTGGTGCACCTAGACGTACCTTGCCCTGCAGTATCGTGCCATCAGGCAGGCTGACTTCGGCAACACTATCGGGATGAATTGCTGACAACTGCTTTGCATCAACCTCTGCTTGCCATTCCAGCTTTCCCTGTCGCTGCAAGCGGAACAGTTCAGTCCCTGAACTCACAACATTGCCCAGCAGGGCACTCTTGCTGGTAATAATGCCGTCATCGACAGCCACGATGCGAGTTTGCGACAGAGTCACCTTTTCAGCATCCAGTTGTGCCTGTGCTTGTGCCAAACTGGCCTGTGCAGTTTGCTCGGTAATCTGGTAGTCATTGATTTTCTGCTCCGACAGAGCACCGCTCCCCTTGATTTGGCGAGCCCGCTCAGCATCACTGTGAGCCTGAGCCAGGGTGGCACGAGCCGATACCACAGCAGCCTCGTAACGACGGATATCAGCTAACACACTGTCTCGTGCCAGTTCGGCCAGTAGTTGACCGCGCTTCACCTTATCACCAATTTCGGCATGCAAAGCAGCAATACGTAATCCACCGGTTTCAGCGGCCATGATGGCTTCTTGCCAGGCAGCAATATTGCCATTTGCTGCCAAGCGCATCTGCCAAGTGGCACTTTCTGGTCGCACCAGTTCAACGGCCATCACGGCCTTGGCCACAGCAGGCTGCTGGGCTTGAGCAGGCGCTACTGAGTGGATCTGCCAGAACACGCCCCCCATCAGTAACAAGCCACCGATTACGACATAAGGGTAAGAAATCTTTTTATTCACTTCTGCTCTCCTTGCGGGGCCAGCCAACCACCACCCACCGCTTTATAAAGTGCAATCCAGTACTCCAGACGGCTTTGCTGCAACTCCAGCAAGCTGATATCTGCACTGATACTGGATCGACGCGCACTTTCGATATCTAGTTGACTGCTACCACCTACTTTCTGATATGCCAATTGGGCATTCAGATAGGCACGATAACCATCAGCGCTGCGCTTGAGCGCCGCTTCTCGGGCGGCCATGTTGTCCAGTCTTACCAATGCTTGTTCGACCTCCTTAACTGCATCAGTCACGACTTGACGGTAATTAGCCAGCGATTTGTCGTAATTGGCCTTCGCTGTTTCGATACCAGCACTGATGCTGCCGCCATCAAACAGGGGTAATGAAAGGCTGGGTCCAAATGACCACGGGGAGGTCAACGCGCTGCCAACAGAACGTGAAAGCTCGACACTGCCGCTGAGCGAGAGTGTGGGCCAGCGCTTGGCCTCGGCAGACCCTATCAGGGCCATGGTGGAAATGAGCTCTTGCTCCGCCGCTACGACATCTGGTCGCTGGCGCAGTAAATCAGCTGGCACACTGTTTACAAGTAAGGCCTCGGGTTGTGGTAGCTGCCCATCACCTTGTTCTAGCGTGCGACGCAACACCGGCTCCTGCATGCCAGTCAACGCCACCAACGTCTTCACCAGAACCTCACACTCAGTGTGCTGTGACAAGGCCGAAGCACGGGTACTTGCAGCAGAGGCATCTTCCAGTTGTGCATCTGCTAGCGCTGTCAGTCCGGCACGCTGTGATACCCAAGTCAGCTCGGTGGTCTTGTCCTGTGATGTTGCCTGGTTCAGGTAATAGGCCTTCTTTAGCTGGCATATCCGGTAGTCGACATAGTCGGTTGCTACCTCAGCTGCTAATGAAACTCGGGCATCATGCCAGTCAGCCAGACGTGCACGAATCAATGCGGTATCTGACTCCACTGCTCTTGAGGTTTTACCGAAGAGGTCTAGCTCCCAGGAAGCATCTAGAGTGCCACTATTGGTACGGGTCACCGTCTTGCCACCACCCGTTGTGGTGCTTTGGGTATTTGAGTTCTGAGCAGATAAGGTCAGGCTGGGCCAAAGTCCTGACTGATCTGATTGGCGTGTCGCTCGGGCACTACGGATTGCTGCAAGACCCTGTGCCAAGGTATTACTGTTATGTTCAGCCTGTTCTTGAAGAGTTTGCAGCGTGGGGTCATTGAACTGCTGCCACCAGTTGCTGCTCTGGGGCGTGCGCTTTGTTTCAGGAGTTGGCGCATGCCACTGTGGTGACAGGTCCATCTTTGGCCGCTGGTATTCCGGCCCACTGGCACAGGCCGCCAGACAAAGGCAGGCAAGAAGCGGTATGCATATGGTCAATCTCATGGAATTCGAATGCAAAAATAAGCAATTCATAAGTCTACCCCTGTTCTAAATGCATTAGAATCCACATCAAATTGAATTCATTACTGCAGAAAATCGAACAATGATTGATAAGATACGCAGCATGATGGTGTTTAGCCGCGTTGCCGAAAGTGGCTCATTTCGTCGAGCTGCAGAGCGGCTGGGTCTGTCCGCCTCCGTTGTCAGCCATCATGTGGCACAATTGGAAAAAGAACTGGGTGTACAGCTTCTTTATAGATCGACCAGACATGTTGTCCTGACCGACAAGGGTAAGCACTTTTTCGACTCGTGCAGAACGATGGTGGAAGCCGCTGAAGGTGCGCTAGATACGCTAAATGATGAAACAATAAAGGGGACGCTGCACGTGCAGGTTCCAGGACCATTTTCATTGGGGCCATTTGTCGATGATGTAGCCGCTTTCTGCAGGCTATACCCCGAAGTAAATATGCAACTGGAATTTGATGACACCCCACGCAATCTGGTACAGGAAGGAATTGATGTGGCCATTCGCATGGGACAGCAACCAGACTCCTCTCTCATTTGCCGGACACTGCTGTCAAACACGCATCACATTTATGCGGCACCATCCTACCTGGATCAATATGGTGTGATAGAAAGTACGGACTCCTTACTCAGCGCCTACTGGATTGGCATGAGTAACCAGAGCGAAATCGAGCTGTACAGTGAAAATAATGAAACGATAATCCTCAGGCCGAATTACAAGATAACCGTAAACAGTTTCATCGCCATGCAGCAACTGGCCAATGCGGGCATGGGTATTATCCACCTGCCTGAAATCCTTGCCACTCCGGCAGTTCGTAAAGGAGAGCTGGTGAAGATCATGCCAGAATGGCGCCTGAGGGACGTATGTCTCTACGCGGTATTTCCGTCCAGAAATCTGGCAAATTCTCCTGCACGAAAATTCATAGATTTTATTAAAACGAACATGACACACATGCATGAAGCATCTGATGAGGAAAGTTCAACTCCCCTCGCCAAGACTCCACCAAAAGCCCACTGAACGTCACCAATTTACGCAATCCCCACAAAAATTATAGATATTCAGTTTACGCTGGCTTTGTTAATGGTATGGACGCCCCCCTGGCCGGCTTGCCCGATGAGATAGTCGGGGGTGTTACTGACAAAGTGGCCCACCATGACAATCAATACCATTGGCCTGAATCTAGCCAAACAAGTTTTCCAAATTCACGTCATTGATGAGCGTGGCCAGATAAACTGTTCAACTGCCGGTCAAGCAGCCCGGTAAGCTGAATGGCAGCAATCGCCGAACGACAACCAGCCTGGAAGAGAATGTAATCCATTTTTTTTCAGCCACATATCACTCCCTTGAACCCGCACAGCGACACCCACTCTGGGTGTCTTTTATGCCCTCGCCCCAGCTGAGTCTGGGGCGTTTTCATTGGAGTGATCTATGTCCCATCTCATCGAATCCATGGCCTTTGTCGGGGCCACGCCCTGGCATGGTCTGGGCAATCCGCTTTCTCCCCAGCAACCGCTGGAAGTGTGGCTAACGGAAGCCGGTATGGACTGGCGTATCGAGCAGAGTGATGTCTTGTTCAACGTCGCTGACGACGGCATGCACATCCGGCCGTTTGCTGATTCCAAGGTGCTGTATCGGTCGGATTCATTGGCACCGCTGTCGGTGGTGTCGCCGCGTTACAAGGTGGTACAGCCATCTGAAGTACTGGAGTTCTATCGCGACCTGGTCAGTGCCGGTGGCTTTGAACTGGAAACCGCTGGGGTATTGAAAGGTGGGCGCAAACTATGGGCACTGGCCAAGACCGGGCAAGAAGCACTGCTCAAAGGCGGAGACCGGGTGAAAGCCTATCTGCTGTTAGCCACCAGTTGTGACGGCACGCTGTGCACCACCGCCCAGTTCACCTCGGTACGGGTGGTGTGTAACAACACCTTGCAGATGGCGGTGAAGGACCGTACCGGTGCGGTGAAGGTGCCCCACTCCACCGTGTTTGATCCGCAACAGGTAAAAGATGCACTGGGCCTTGGTTTGTCGGCCTGGGATCGCTTCATCGGCAACATCAAGCTGAATCGCCCCGGCTTCTCTAGACACTCTTGAGCCGTTGGAAATATTGCTTCT
>NZ_JBMDJV010000002.1:0-255520 GCF_057809375.1 Aquitalea sp. FG25 | reverse complement strand
TTGTGGGGCCTAGTGTGAGGCTCTCGAAGTGTCTAGGAAAGAAGGGGCGATTCAATGGGTTAGAGGCAGTAATGCAGGAAATGAAGAGGCTTTGTCGAATGAATTAACAGCTTTGAGTAAGGAAAATAGAGATTTGAGAGATAGGTTGGTGGAGTTGGAGTCAAAGCTATCATTAAAGTCACCGATCATAGATGTGATGGTGAAGTCCCCTGCTTTTGATGGTGCCTTATCTTCTTATGTGCCAGTTGAAATGGTGGTGCCTATTGGGCCTGAAGATGTGGATCTATTTCTAAGAGATTACGTTTCAGGCGATGACTTGGAATTGTATAATAATTCAATTCCGAAGCAAGATGAGTTGGATAGATATAATAGTGAATGTGAGAGAATTTTCAAAATAAAAAATAACTCGATGCCACTTGTTATTAAAGTCTCTAATATGGGTACGTCGAAGGCTAATAATCTTTATGTGGATGTTGTGTTTTCGCCTGGCATTTTTGTTTTTGATGGTGATAAAGAATTTTCGATGCCAGTAAGTCCTATTCCGAAAAATCCTCTGGAGCGTGCTAGGGCTAAATATTATGGTGCTAGAGTGAGAGGCTTGGATTTGTATGACAAGAAACGTCAAGATATTTTAGATAATCTATTTAATGCAAGGTCGGCGATCTCCCCGAGTGTAAGTATTATCCCCAAAATACCAGAAATTAATAGGGATTGGGATATGTGGTTAGATGGTGGGAAAGTTACCATTAAGATGGATGAGTTGCTTCATACGCGAAGTAAGATTTTTTCTGATAGATACAAGATGTGTTTCTTATTTAGTGGTAAGCATAGTGTTATCATTAAAATCATATGCGAAGAGTATGGTGAAGTTGAAAGTAAATTTGTGGAATTTGAAGTCTGATTCAATTGTTTTAGGGTTTGTTTAATAATAAAGCTTGCTTTAGGTTGTTGAAAGCAATGGAGTATTTTAGTTTTTCTGTTGATTGTGTGAGCCGTTGGAATAGTTAAATCGAAGTGAGAATGGCCCTGTTCGGGCCATTTTTCATTCAGAACAACAATCCTTGCCCGGTATCACTCAGCGGGGCAAGGTCATCCTCCTTATTCAGAGTCTCTTCAATCCGGCGGTCACACGGCCGGTATTTGGGCACCAGCACGTTGTTGACGGTGGCGTTATGGCCCAGCTCCAGGCAGTTGCTGCCGCCGTAGGCTTCCACCAGTTTGATAGTGGTACTCCGGCCGATCAGGTCGATGATGGTGTGGACGATTTCCGGGACTCGGTGCAAGGCACACCGCTATTGAATAAAAAGCCTTAAGCCAACAGCCCGCCTATCCATTAAATAGCTGGGCTGTTCTGCACGGGTGACTACGCGGGTTTACGCCAGCAATTGCTGCTGTTGCTGCTGCAAACCCAGCAAGCCCTGCATCAAGTGCCTGCGATAGGCATCAGACGGATGCAGGGCCAGCAAGGCCAATACCGCCTCCAGCGTCTGGGCCTGCTCCCGTAATGCTAATTCCAACTGATCAAAACTGCGTGCCAACTCCTGCACCGGGCAGCGCAGCGCGGCAAAGCGGTCCTGCTGCAACATGGCTTGTAGCAGTACGATGTGTTGGCGCATCAGGGGGAGGACGTGTGTGGTGGTTTGGTGTGTCATGAGCTGCGCCCTCCCGTTGGTTGGCATAGGGCGGAGGCGGCAAGCAAGTAAACAGGGAAAATCATGAATGGTCTCCTGGAATGTTTACCTGCCGCCCGACGCCAATCGGGGGTGGCAGGCACATGGCAGGATTGGCGTACCGTTCCAGGAGCGGTGCCTCGTGAGAGGCTCCCACCATGGCCCGCCATAGAAGACGTGCAATGGTTACGGACGCGACAAAGCTTGGCCTTGTGCAAAGTCCGTCTGGAACGGGACGCCAATCCCGGTGCCGCTATTGAACGGCACGGAGGGGATTATCTAGTGCAGCGCTTGGGAAGGCAAGGAACATGGGGGTAAGGCGGGCGGGGGCAAGGCGGGTCATGGTGTACGGAGCGCGGGTCGTGGATGGCAATGCAGTACAAGGCTGCGTCAGCCGGTGATGCAAGGCTTAAACGCGACGTGCTTGCCTTAGTTGGCGGCGTGCCTGCGCCAGGTCCCAGGCGCTTTGCAGTGCCATCCAGAACTGTGCGTTCTGGCCAAACACACAGGCCAGCCGGATGGCGGTGTCCGGGCTGATGCCGCGTTTGCCGGCAATCAGTTCGTTGAGTCTCCGCCGCGAGATGCCCAGTCGCCGTGCCGCCTCGGTCTGGCTGAGTTTGGCTGGTGCCAGAAAACGGCTGTCCAGAAAGCGGCCAGGGTGGAGCGGGGTGCGGGCACTGACGAGCGGAATGGACATGGCGGTGTGCTGGAGTGGTGTGTTGGGCTGAGTTGGTTTGCCGCCAGCGTGTGCTGGCGGCAGTTCGGCAAATCCCACGGTCTTACCAGGAAAATAAAAACGTCAGAGGCAAGGTGCGCCGATGCAGTTGCTGACGTTTTCCTGTTCTAGTCTTTGAACATGCGAAAGCCGCTGATCATGGTCGACACCATGCTCTGCTTGGACATGATGTCCTCACGGATGGCGGCATACACGTGAATCATCACAAACAGGAGGATGGACCACATGCCCAGCCGGTGCCAGTTATGCACGGTGAGGCTGTTGCCGCCAAAGGCGGAAATCACCCAGCCAAAACCCTGATAGGCCCAGCTCTTGGTACCCAGTCCTTCACCGTACAGTGCAAAGCCGGTAAAGCACATGAACACCGCTGCCCACAGGAAGGTGGCCATGGCGATTTGCCCCACCGGATTGTGGCCGATGTATTTCTTCGGGTAGCGCTCCAGAAACAGATACCAGCGCACTTCGAAGAAAAATTCCTTCCACCAGTTCTTGTCCCATACCGGCACCAGAATGATCTCGCGGGCATGGTGATTGCCCACCAGCGCCCAGTATAGTCGGCCAATCAGGCCGATGGCCAGAATGTAGCCGGCGGTGAAATGGGCAAAGCGGATATAGCCCATGACGAAGTTGAAGGTGGCCTCGCCCGGAACCGAGGGCAGGGGTTTGCCAATCAGGTAGCCGGTAACAGACAGGGTGATGATGCATAGCACGGTAATCCAGTGCCACAGGCGCACCGGTGCCTCATATACATAGACGGACGTGACCTTGCGGCCTATGCCCTGCGGGGCGTTGCCGTCGAAGCCGTAGCTTTTCATGTTGAATCTCCTGTTTTCCCGTCGAACCGCCACGCTGCCGGCCATCCTGGGAGTGATGGGCACCCCGGCCAGCGTGGCGGACGATCAGGAAGTTCGCCAGCACCGCCTGCGGGGGGAGCGGGCGGTGCTGACTGGTCAATCGTCGTGTCGTCTGCCTGGCAGGGGGTGCCGCCGGGCGGACGGACGCGACGAACTCAACGTACTTTCACACTCACCAGCTCGCCGCCGTCTTCGCCAATCACATGGGTGGAGCAGGCCAGGCAAGGGTCGAAGCTGTGCAGGGTGCGCAGGATTTCCAGCGGCTGATCCGGCACCGCCATCTTGGTACCCATCAGCGAGGCTTCGTAAGCGCCGATCTGCCCCTTGGCGTCGCGCGGACCGGCATTCCAGGTGGTGGGCACCACGCACTGGTAGCTGTCGATGCGGGTGTCGGCAATCTTCAGCCAGTGGCCCAGTGCGCCGCGCGGGGCTTCGGTAAAGCCCACGCCCTTGGCGGCGGCGGGCCAGCTGGCCGGGTCCCACTTCTCCACATTGGCGGTGGCGGTGTCGCCGTTCTTGATGTTGGTGATCAGGCGGTCGAAGAAGTAGCGCATCTTGTTGGCGGCCCAGGACGACTCCAGCGCACGCGCAGCGGTGCGGCCCAGGGTGGAGAACAAGGCTTCCTTGGGAGCGCCCAGTGCATGCAGCAGCTTGTCCACCGGCTCTTTGAATTCCAGCTTGTTCTGGTGGTAGCCAATCAGGTAGCGCGCCAGCGGGCCTACTTCCATGGCGTGGCCCTTCCAGCGCGGCGACTTGATCCACGAGTACTTGGCCGATTCGTCCAGCTGCTCGATGCGGGTTTTGGTGCCCTTGTGCTTGGCACCCAGCTCGAATTTGGGCGCGGTGATGCCATCGAAGGGGTGCAGGCCCTTGCTGTCATCGCCATAGCTGTACCAGCTGTGGGTGACGAATTCCTGGATTTCATCCGGGGCGTACAGGTCGATCGGGTGGATTTCGTTGAACTTGCCATTGATGATGGCACCGCGCGGCAGCAGCAGGCTGCTTTCGCTGTAGTCGTTGGCATGGTCGGGGAAGTCGCCGTAGGACATCACGCTCTGGCTGGCCAGACCGCCGCCGATGGAGGCCCAGTCCTTGTAGAAGCCGGCAATGGCGATCACGTCCGGGATATACACCTGCTCGCAGAAGGTGATGGTGCGGTCGATAATCTGCGATACCAGATTCAGCCGCTCCATATTGATGGCACCGACTGCGCCCACGTCATCGATATTGATGGCGCAGGGCATGCCGCCCACCAGCCAGTTGGGGTGGGGGTTTTTGCCGCCAAAAATGGTGTGGATCTTGACGATGTCTTTCTGGAAATCCAGCGCTTCCAGATAATGCGCCACCGCCATCAGGTTGGCTTCCGGCGGTAGTTTCATCGCCGGGTGACCCCAGTAACCATTGCGGAAGGGGCCCAGCTGGCCGGATTCAACAAAGCGCTTCAGCCGCGATTGCAGGTCACGGAAATAGCCGGGGCTGGACATGGGCCAGTCGGAAATGCTCTGTGCCAGCTCGCTGGTTTTTTTCGGGTCGGCCTTGAGGGCGGACACCACGTCCACCCAGTCCAGCGCGTGCAGGTGGTAGAAGTGCACCAGGTGGTCGTGCACATACAGCGTGGCCTGCATCAGGTTGCGGATCAGGTTGGCATTGTCTGGAATCTTGATCTTCAGCGCGTCTTCCACGGCGCGTACCGAAGTCAGCGCGTGGGTGCCGGTGCACACACCGCAAATACGCTCGACAAAGGCCCAGGCGTCACGCGGGTCGCGGCCCTTGAGAATCACTTCCAGGCCGCGCCACATGGTGCCGGTGGACACGGCATTGGTGATGATGTTGTTGCTGTCGATGTTCACTTCGCAGCGCAGGTGGCCTTCGATGCGGGTGACCGGGTCCACCACCACGCGGCGGCCGCTATTGTCCAGGGTAAAACCTTGGGTCTGGTAGGACATCAGACGTTCTCCTCGTTCTTGTCTTTATTTTGTGCGGGGGCGGCGGGGTCGAGCGGTTGCAGGTCCTGCTTCTTCAGCATGGTGCTCTTGATGGCGCTGACGGCGGCATGGGCGGCAATGGCAGCCCCGGCGGTACCGGCCACGGCAAAGCCGATCTTGTCGGCATTGGCTTCCACGCCGAATTGCGGAATGGAAGTGACGCGGTCGTAGAACGAGCCCTTGTCCCAGAAGCCTTCTTCCGAGCAACCGATACAGCCATGGCCGGACTGGATGGGGAAGGACACGCCGTCGTTCCAGCGCACGGTGGAACAGGCGTTATAGGTGGTGGGGCCTTTACAGCCCATTTTGTACAGGCAGTAGCCCTTGCGCGCGCCTTCGTCGTCCCAGCTCTCGACAAACTGACCGGCGTCAAAGTGCGGACGGCGATAGCATTTATCATGGATGCGCTGGCCGTAGAACATCTTGGGTCGGCCCTGGCGGTCCAGTTCCGGAATCTTGTCGAAGGTGACCATATAGGTGATGACGGCGGCCATGACTTCCGGAATCGGCGGACAGCCCGGCACCTTGATTACCGGCTTGTCCAGAATCACCTGATGTACCGGGGTGGCGCGGGTGGGGTTGGGCTTGGCGGCTTGCACGCAGCCCCAGCTGGCACAGGAACCCCAGGCGATCAACGCCTTGGCATCAGCCGAAACGCGCTTGAGTTTTTCCACAAAGGGTTCGCCACCGGGGAAGCAGTACATGCCGTCTTCATTGAGCGGCGGGTTGCCTTCCACGGCCACGATGTAATTGCCTTTGTGGTTCTTGATCAGGTCGTCCAGGATGGCCTCGGCCTGATGCCCGGCGGCAGCCATGATGGTGTCGTCGTAATCCAGCGAGATCAGCGACAGGATGGCATCCTTGGCCAGCGGGTGGGCAGAGCGGATAAAGGACTCGGTACAGCAGGTGCATTCCAGGCCGTGCAGCCAGATCACCGGCACGCGCGGCTTGGTTTCCAGTGCATAGGCAATGCGGGGGACAAAAGCCGAGCCCAGGCCCAGCGAGGTGGCGGTCAGGCTGCAGAACTTCAGAAAGCTGCGCCGTGTCACGCCCTGGCGACGCATGGCTTGATAGAAAGTCTCCATGTGTTTACGCTCCTCCATGCCATGCATATGGCATTTAATGTGTTTTCTTGTTGTGCCGGATCTGCGTTTTTAGTGATCTGTCCGGACAGGCTGGCTGTGTTGCAACCTGTTCATGGTTTTCAATTTCCGTGCCAGGGTTGCCAGCATGAAAAAGAGTGAGAAAACAGGGGTTTGCCATGCAGCCTGGAAAACGCGCTGTAAACTTTGTTTGCAGTTTTGCGGCTAAGTGGAAAATAAAACGCAGGCATTCGCGATGAATAAAATACCGATGTCAGCTACAGGGCATTAAGTAGAAAATGTATAATGCCGCTGTAATGAACAGTAAATCGCTTACAGGTGTTCGATGATGTCTCCGCTGATGCAGCCCATAGAGCAAATTGCCTCGACTGATATTCTCAGTTGCACACCGGAGACCCTGGTTCACGAAGCAGCAGCCATGATGGTGCAAAGCGGCTGTGGCTCCATTGTGGTGTTCTCCGCCACCGGCCAGGCCGTGGGTATCTGGACCGAAACCGATGCCTTGTCGATCGACCTGACCGACGAGGCCTCCCGCTGTCTGCCCATCCGCGATGTCATGAGCACCCCGGTGGTGACCATGCCGCATCACTTGAGCGTGCACGACGTGGTGGGACACTTTCGCAGTAATTGCATCCGTCACGCCCTGGTGGAGAAAAATGGTGAAATCATCGGGCTGGTATCGTTATCCGATGTTGTGCTGTGTCAGGGGACTGAGGCTTTTCTGGGGCTGAAACGGCTGGATGGCATCCAGGCCCGCCCCGCCGTGGTGCTGCAGTCCAGTGACAGCCTGTCGGCAGCGCTGGTCAATATGCGCGAACAGGAGCTGACGGCTATCGGCGTGCAGTTTGCCGATGGCAGCTATGGCATTCTCACCCAGCGCGATGTGGTGGGGTTGGTTGCTTCTGGTCGTGGTCATACCGAACTGGGTGAAATCTGCACCCGCCCGGTGATCGGCGTGTCGGTCAGCACCAGCCTGTTGCAAGCGCGGCGGGTGATCCTGCAGCACCAGATTCGCCATCTGGCGGTATTCGATGCCGAAGAACGGCTGGTGCATATTGTCGGCTTTAAGGAAATCATCCAGAGCATCGAGCACGAATTCCTGCTGGAACTGCACGGGGCGCTGCGCGAAAGGGACGAAGCGCTGATTCAGTCGCGCCAAAGCCTGCTGCTGGCGGACAAGGTATTTGAAGCCACCATGGAAGGCATTGTCATTACTGATGGCAATGGCTTTATCCAGTCGGTCAACCCGGCATTCACCCGCATCACCGGTTACAGTCGCGAAGAGGCCATCGGCAAGACACCGGCGCTGCTCAAATCTGGCAAACAGTCTCCCGAATTTTACGAATACCTGTGGCGTTGCCTGCGTAATGATGGCTCCTGGCAGGGCGAGGTGGTGAACCGCCGCAAGAACGGCCTGCTGTACACCGAACACCTCAGCATTACCGCCATCCGCGACGAGCTTGGTGAGTGCCTGCATTACGTGGCGGTTTTTTCCGATATCACCCAGCGCAAGCAGGCCGAGGAAAGACTGCATTTTCTGGCCAACCATGATGCGCTGACCGGCCTGCCCAACCGCACGCTGTTCATCGAGAAACTGCAATCCGCCGTGGAGCAGGCACGCCAGTACGACCGCCGCTTTGCCTTGCTGTTTATCGATCTTGACCGTTTCAAAATGGTGAACGATACCCTGGGCCACCATGCCGGGGATGAACTGCTGGTACGCATCGCCAGCGAGCTGCAGCGCATTGCCCCCACCCTATCCACCGTGTCCAGGCTGTCTGGCGACGAATTCACCGTACTGCTGGAAAACATCGTCACCGTACAGCAGGTGGCCAGCCGGGCGCAGAGCATTCTGGATGCCATTTCGGCAGAATCCACCGTGGCCGGGCAGGGGGTGTTCATCTCGGCCAGCATCGGTATCAGCATGTTCCCCGAAGATGGCGGCATGGCCGATGCCCTGCTGGTGAATGCCGATACCGCCATGTACCGGGCCAAAGAGCGCGGCAAAAACAATTTCCAGTTCTACACGGCGGATATGAATGCCCGGGCGATCGAGCGGCTGAAAATGGAGTACAGCCTGCACCGTGCACTGGCGCAGGACGAACTGGAGGTGTGGTATCAGCCCAAGGTGGAGCTGTCATCCGGCCGCATTATCGGGGCCGAGGCGCTGCTGCGCTGGCGGCACCCGGACATGGGGCTGATTTCACCCGTGCAGTTTATTCCGATTGCCGAAGAAAGCTCGCTGATTACCAGTATTGGCGAGTGGGTGCTGGACAGCAGCTGCGCCTCTATCCGCCGCTGGCGCGATGCCGGGCTGTTGCAAGGGCGCATTGCCGTGAATGTGTCGGGCAGGCAGCTGAAATACTCCAGCATTGTCGATACCGTAGCCAGCATGCTGGAACGCTATGCCTTGCCCAGCAGCGCGCTGGAGCTGGAAATCACTGAAAGCGTGGCCATGGATGAAGATAGCGGC
Organism: Aquitalea sp. FG25; assembly: GCF_057809375.1. Classification (NCBI taxonomy): domain Bacteria; kingdom Pseudomonadati; phylum Pseudomonadota; class Betaproteobacteria; order Neisseriales; family Chromobacteriaceae; genus Aquitalea; species Aquitalea sp. FG25. The sequence goes on along the minus strand of NZ_JBMDJV010000002.1, from coordinate 246,699 downwards.
ATGGTGGAAGTATTGCACCGGCTGCAGGCGCTGGGCATCTATCTTTCCATTGACGATTTTGGCACCGGGTATTCCAGCCTGTCCTACCTCAAGCGCTTGCCGGTACGCGGCCTGAAAATCGACCAGAGCTTCATCATGGACCTGCATCAGGACCGTGACGATGCCGCCATCACTCAGGCCATTATTTCGATTGCCCGCAGCCTGGGGCTGGATCTGGTGGCCGAAGGGGTGGAGCTGGACGAGCAGCGCCAGTTTTTGGTGGAGCAAGGTTGCAATTGCGGTCAGGGTTATCTGTTCAGCAAACCGGTTCCCGCCGCTATCTTTGAGGGTCTGCTGCAGGCGCAGCAGGCTTGATGCACACCGCATGATGACGTAGCGGTCAGGCGGCCGCTGCGTTATGCTGGGCAGATGCCCCGTCCATCTGCTAACCGCTGCGCGACAAACACCCAGCACCTCCCTTTGTTCTGGCGTGACCCCGCTTTGCCGTTTCTGGAAATCCGCACCGTACAGGACGGGCGGCAGGTGTGTTATGCCCGCCATTCGCACGAGCATTTTTCCATTGGTGCCATCACCGGTGGCGTCAGCAACTATCTGAGTTTGCAAGATCGTTATCAGGTGGCAAATGGCAGCGTGGTGTTGATGAACCCCGGCGAAGTGCATGCCTGCAACCCGATTGCCAATCAGGCCTGGTCCTACCACATGCTGTATGTGGATACCGCCTGGCTGGCGCAGTTGCAAGTTGAGCTTGGGCTGAGTGCCAATCAGGATTTTCACTGCTTTCGTCCGCGCCTGAGTGAGGATGCCGGCTTGTTCCGCGATCTGGGGCAACTGGTGGCCATTTGCCGGACACCGGACATGGCCACGCTGGGCAAGCAGGAGGCGGCGACCGCCTTTTTCAGTCAGTTGCACACCCGGCTGCAGACCGTGCAGCCCTGCAACGCAGAGCAGCATCGGCGCTTGCAGCGGGTGGCGGACTATATCGATGATCAATACGCCTCAGACCTGCGGCTGGAAGACATCTGCGCCGCATCGTCCTTGTCCGCCTCTTACCTGATCCGCGCCTTCCGTCAGCGTTATCACATGACGCCGCATGAATATCTGCTGGATAGGCGCATCCGGCGCGGCAAGGCACTACTGCGCAGCGGCCAGTCCATCGCCCAGGTCGCCCAGACCCTGGGCTTTGCTGATCAGGCCCACTTTCAGCGCACCTTCAAGCGGCTGGTGGCGGCCACACCCGGCCAGTACAGCCGCAGCAGTGGCTGATTCATCGGCTTCATTCCAACAGCAGATACAGCGCGCTGCTGGCCAGTAGCAAGGCCAGTAGGCGATTGAACATGCGCATGCGCGCCGGCTGGCGCAAATGCTGTTGCAGACGCGCCCCGGCCCAGGCCCAGCAGGCAATCGACAGATAGCAGATGACAAAATAGATGGCGGCAAAGCGCCATACCAGCAGGGCATCGCCATGACTGGCAAACGCCCCCATGCCCGCCAGCGAGGCCAGCCAGGCCTTGGGGTTCAGCCATTGCATCAACGCACCTTGGCGGAATGAAGGGCGTTGGCGGGCATCACCCAGTTCGCCATTGTCACTGGCCAGCTTCCAGGCCAGATACAGCAGGAAGGCCACGCCGGCGTATTGGATTAGCCCGCTGGCCGCTGGCAGCCCGGCCAATAGTTCGGCAAGGCCCAGGCCAGTCAGCAGGAATAAAGCAGTAAAACCGATGGTGGCCCCACTGACATGACGCAGACTGGGTAGAAAACCGTGGCTGGCACCGCAGCCGAAGGCCACGATATTGACCGGACCTGGTGAGATGGAAGCGGCCAGCGCAAAGGCGGCCATGGAGAGTAAAACTTGCATGTCTATCCTCGGAGGGTGGGAACAGTCTTCGAAGATAGGGTGCTGGGCCTGCACGGTATTGAACAAAATCACCCACTTGGCCGGTACCGTTACCCGCTGTGGCTGGCGGGGTTCTGCCGCTTGGGTGAAATTTACCCGCTCTACCAGGTTGCGGGCAGGAGCATGGCAAGAATGGCCAGTAACCAGCACAGGGCTGTTGTCACGAAGAAGCGGACTAACAAGCGGCGTATGCCGTTTTGTCTTTGCTTAAAATCTCGTGCTGGCATGGATTTGCCGAATAAGCCGCTTATTGTGTAATCCACAGCAGTCAGGCTGTTGGCATTGTCCAGTGCTGCCAGTAGTGCTGCATCCAGTTGCAATCTCCAGCAAAACCAGCTTTGCCCTAGCATGGCGGCGACGGCAGCGACCAGCAGCGGCGTTTCTGCATGGCGCAGACTGGCCAGCAATATAAGGCAGGGTGCCGGCCATAGCAGCCAGCGTGTGCTGCGCAAGACAACGGCATGCAGGCGGAGTGTTGGTGCATCAGGCATCATGACGGCTTGCCGGGGTGCAGCAAATATGGAGCCAGTGCCATTGCTGTGGTGACAGCACAACCTTGCGTCCCTGGGCCAGTAATGCTTGTTTGGCCTGTGCCAGATCGGTACAGCGTTCTGTCATCACCAGCCAGGCCATGATCACGGCGGCACTGCGGCTCATGCCCAGTGCACAATGGACAAGTAGCGGGCCGGGGGTGGAACGCCGCAAGGTTTCCAGTTGCGCAACTGCATTTTGCAGGCTGGCATGATCTGGCAAAAGCAAATCCAGCAGGGGGAAATCCAGGTAGCGGGCCGCTGGGTGTGCCTGTCGGCAGTATTCCGCCGCCAGGTCCAGGACGCTGTGAAAGCGTGTTTCACGCGCGGCAATGGCTGGGCCTATCCAGACATTATCTGCAATCAAGCTGGCATCTGAATGTCCGTGCAACAACCGGGCATGAAACTGCCGCATGATCAGCGTCAGCGGCAAAAACAGGCAGCGCGCGGGCAATCTGTGCCGGCCATCGACTTTTTGCCAAACCTTGACGCCGCAGCTGGCATAGCCGAAAGCCAGCAGGGCCAGGCTCAGTGCAGGCCAGAGCAGCAGCCAGTACCAAGCTTGCAGCCAATATGCGGCCAGGGCCAGCGTCAGTGCGCCTAGGGCATAACGCATGCTTAGCTGGCGGCGGTGTGCATGCTCAATGGCAGCCGCCTGGGCATAAGGTGGCAGCGGGATGGGAATGAGGTAGCACACCACGATGCCCAGTGCGAAGCCAGTGGGTACATCGAGAAAATGATGTTGCCAGGTGGTCAGTACTGATACCCCGATCAGTGCGAACCAGCCATGTAGCAGCCAGCGCCAGCGCGGTGGCGTATGCACGGCATAGCGCAGCCACAGCACCGTCAGCAGGCTGATGTGCAGCGAGGGGGCCTGATTGAACGGTTGGTCAAATCCGCTTAGCAAAGTGAATAGCTGGCCTTCCCATCCATGCAGTAGCGGGCGCTCAAAATTGCAGCGTAGCGGATACAGCACAAACAGCAGGCAGGACAGCACGGTAACACTCAGCAGCCGTAGTGCGTGGCGGCGCAATTCGCTGCGGCGGGTACAGAGGAAGAGCGAGAGGCCGTACAGAAGATCGATGCTCCAATAGGGCAGGATAGTCCATGGCCACAGTGGCGTGTAGCGCTCCCAGTCCAGTGCAATATTCCCTACTGCACTGGCTGGCAGGCTGGCGGCGTAGTGATTGGCCATGCCGTACAGCACAAAGAAGGTCGGCCCCAGCAATGCCAGCCACAGCAGGGCTTCTGGCCATAGGTGCCGGTTGGCGGGCAGGTTCATGCCTTGGCCTGCGCCTGTGCTGGCTGCAGTTGGTCCGGTACTGCGGGCAGGCGGCGGGCAATGGCCACGCTGAAGATGCCCCATTCATCGATACACTGGCTGATTTTGTCGAAACCAGCCTCTGCCACCAGTTGATCCATTTCTTCTTGCGTACGCCGTCGCATAACCCAGTTTGTACCACCGCGATGACTGGTCAGCGTGCGTGCGATCATTTCCAGCTGAGGGTGCCAGGGTTGGTTGGTGTAGATCAGATAACCGCCTGGCGGCACGGCGGCGGCAAGACCGGCCAGCGAGTCGCGTATCCCGCCATTGCCAGGAAACAGTTCATACAGGCCGGAGACGATGGCCAGCGTGGGGCGTGGTTGCAGTGCAGCGAGATCGGCAGCATCGAAAGCGTCGCCCTGATCGAAGCGTGCCTTGTCCTGCAAGCCGCGTTGTGCAATCAGCTGGCGTCCGGCAGTCACGTTGATATCGCTGTAGTCACGTAGTTGCAGGTGCTCCACGTGGTCAGCATTGTTCACCAGCGCGTCAAGCACGTAGCGGCCATGGCCGGCAGCGATGTCCACCAGCCGTACCGGCATGCCGGCTTGTTTCAGTTGCGCGATGGCTTGGGAGATCAGTTCCTGCAGGTGCAGTTTGCGTTGCCTAATGCCACGCCAGCCTATGCTGTTCAGATACATGAGGTCGCCGAAGCGGCCCAGTGGGGTGATTCCGGAAGCCTGGTTGCGATAGACATAGTCCAATGTGCTGCCGGAATCGAAACCGGTTTGCCAGCCCAGCCGGATACCATCAGACAGCCGGCCCAGCGTGGCCAGCGTCAGGCGGGTAAGCGCTAAGTTCCAGCGCTTGGGTGACAGCGCAGAGAGTGGTTGCTGAAGCTGGTTGAATTCGTCCGCCGTGTAACCATGCTGGTCTGCAGCCCGCAGGGATGGTTTGGGCACGCCGGCTTCCACCCGCTGAATGAAGGCGCGGATCTTGTCGAAGGCTAAGGCGCGATCGCGTTCGCCCAGGGTGTCGTGGTAAAAGCCGGCTAGTTCGTGGCGTTCCTTGCAGGCGCTGCCCAGGTTTTGAAAAAAGGTTTCCTGGGGTGCCTTGTGCACCACGAAATCAGCTCCGGAAATCAGCAGTTGCGTTGGCACGGTAATCGCACCGGCATCGGCGATGATGCGCTCGGCCGTGTCGTAGAGTGCCAGCAGGATATTGGCCGAAATGGGCCGCGTGATCAGTGGGTCGTTATTGTAGGAGGCAATGCGTGCCGGATCGTGAGTGAGGAATTTGGCCTTCACATAGGAATTGACGAAGAAATTGCCGCGCAGCTTGTGCATCAGGCGCAGGCTAGGGCGGGCGAAAGGCACATAGAGCTTTACCTTGAACGCCGGTGAGGCCAGGATCAGCGCGCGCAGGCGTGGTGCGTAATCATGCACCCAGGCAGCAGCCAATACTGCGCCCACGCTTTGTGCAATGACCACCAGTTCTTCCACCCGCACACCGTGCTCCCGCCGCAGGTGGCAGACAAACTGTTCCAGATCGCGAATCGTGGTGCCAATGCTGGGGCTGAAGCCACGCGGCCCGTCATTGCGGCCATGGCCACGTGCATCCCAGGCGAAAACTTGCGTATCTGGCAGCCCAAGCTCGTCCACCACATGTTGCAGTCGGCCAGAGTGCTCATGACCACGGTGTAGCAGCAGGATGGTGCGCGGTGCTGGCACGTCGGTAATGGCCGGCCAGTGGCGGTAGAACAGCGATTGTCCATCAAAACTGGTGAAGCGAGATTCCAGGGCTTGTCGCATGGCAGATACCTTTCGGTTATCTGGTCAGTTGTTGTTCGGGTCTGGTTCTGCAGGCAAGGTTTTCTGTTTCAACTGCAAAAAGGTGTCGCGAATGTGGGTACGGAAGGCGTCCTTATCCACCTGCCAGCATAGGGAGCGCCCCACGGCGACATCGACGAAGAAGGGCACCGGCAACCACTGACCACGGCCCATGGCCCGGCCAAGGCCGTGCAGATAGACCGGCACGACCGGGATGTCGGGGAAGTCCCGTAGCAGATACCAGATGCCGGATTTGATTTCAGACAGCGCTTCTGGCTCTCCGCGTGTGCCTTCGGGAAACAGCACCAGAATCTCGCCGGCTTCCAGTGCCTGCCGGCAACCTGCCAGCGGGTCACGGCCCGAGCCCACGCCGCCGCGCACCACCGGGATGATGCCCACCACATTGGTGGCGAACCAGGCCATCCAGCGGTTCTTCAGAAAGTAATCCGCAGCAGCGGCTGGGCGTACACGTGGAATCAGCGCCAGTGGAAACAGGCTGTAGAGCGCCAGAATATCCAGATGGCTGTTGTGGTTGGCAATGACGATGGCCGGGCCGGCACTGGGCAGCCGCTCCTGGTGCCGTACCGTCAAACCCAGCCACAGACGCACCACCGGCCTTGCCAGCAGCATGACAAAGAGAATACGCAGCAGATTCTTCATATGGCGCTCAGAAATACAGGTAGTGCACGTAATGGAAGAACAGCGGCGCGGTATAAGTGAGCGAGTCCAGACGGTCCAGAATGCCGCCGTGGCCTGGCAGCAGACGACCGGAATCCTTTACGCCGATGTCGCGCTTCACTGCCGAAATGACAATGTCGCCGATGAAGCCCATCGAGCCGATCAGCAAACCTGCCAGTGCGGCATGGAGCGGACTGAACGGCGTCAGCAGCGGACCGAGCAGCCAGCCGAGCAGGCCGGTGGTGAGTACGCCGCCAAGAAGCCCGGCCAGGGTCTTGTTAGGCGATACCTTGGGCGCAATCTTGCGTTTGCCGAAGGACTTGCCCCACAGGTATTGCGCCACATCGTTCAATTGGGTCAGCGCGACCAGATAAAACAGCATCATCGCCCCCTGCGCCGGTACGCCGATGCCGGTCAGTTGCGGCAGGGTCAGCACCGCCGCCATGTGGCTCAGACAGAACACGCTGATCATCAGCCCCCATTGCAGCGACGCCGCCGCCTTAAGAAAGCCCTGCGTCTCACCGATCAGCACCATGCGCATGGGTACAAACAAGAAGATGTAAACCGGGATAAAGATGATGAACATGCCGTACCAGTGAATACCCAGCCAGTAGTACTGCAGCGGAATGCTCAGATAGGCCCAAAACAGCACCACGTGGTCGGCGGTGCGGGTGGCGCACAGCGTCAGGTATTCCTTGAGCGCCAGGAAGCTGATCAGCGCAAATACCACCAGTGCCAGCGGGACGCTGCCTAGCAAGGTCAGCGAGAAACAGCCGACAATCCACCACCAGGTCTTGATGCGCAGTTTCAGTTCCAGCCAGTTTTTTTCCGGCTTGCGCGCTTCCAGCACGCGGATGGCAACGCTGGCCAGCACCAGCAGGACAAATACGCCGCCAAGTGCCCACAGGAGCGGCGCTGGTAACAACAGCTTAAACATGAAGACCTTCTTTCAGAATGGCGCGGGTGCGATTGAACACAGTCAGTAGCATCAAGAGGGCGGTAAGGCCAAATAGCCAGTCGGCGTAGGCGGCGGCAGTCGGCATCAGGCCCACCAGCAGCGCGAAGGCGCCGTACCAGAAGGCGCGGTCGCTCTTGCCCATCGGCCCGTCGTAACGGCGCGGCGCACCAAGATTTGGTCCAAGTACGCCAACGAATTCGGTCAGCATTGCCAGCAGCACGGCCAGCGCTACCAGTACCGGGTGAGCGCTCAGCACGGCAAAGGGGAGATAGAGCGCGGCGTCGGACACCACATCGCCTACTTCATTGAGAATGCCGCCAAGACGTGATTGCTGACCAAATTCACGCGCCAGCATGCCGTCAATGGCATTCAGCGCCATGCGTAGGAACAGAAACAAGGGCAGCAGCAACCAGGCCAGAGGCTGGGATGAATCCAGCCATAGCCAAAGACCGTAGGCAATGGAAGCCAGCATGGCGGTCAGCGTGACCTGATTGGCGGTGATGCCGGCTTGAACCAGTGAATTCAACAGAGGGCGCAGCAAGTTCTGAAAGCGGGATTTGAGATCGTAAATGCTTGGCATGGAAAGTTGGCCGAAGCGGCAGGGCGCCCGGCACGCAGCAAAATGAAAAAATGATGACAAGGGGATTTTGACAGCCCAAATCACAAGGGGCAAATGATCGCGGTACTTGTGCGGTTATTACTTAGGCCAGCTGTATTGATGCGTCAGTAGCCGGGAGGGCAGCTCAGGGCGTGTTCAGGGGATGAGCCGGGCTTGCTGTCCGGCTAAGCCGTTGAGATAGCCAGAGGTGTGACTGTAAGGGCCGGCGGAGAGAAACTGGAATAGGGATTTATGCCAGGGCAGCCGCGCTTGTCGTCTATTGGCGGGTTTTCGCGGGCAGGCAGCTGGGGCTGGAGGAGATTGAATAAAATCGGTGCGCAAGCAAATAAAAAAGAGATGCCGTAGCATCTCTTTTTTTTGCCAGAGGGCAGGGTGTTACTGCTGGATCTTGGCCTGGGCTTTCAAGTCGCCGACGTATTTCTCGATGCGGCCACCCATGATGCGCTGGGTCAGTTGCGGACGTGCGTCATCCAGCGACGGTACATTGCGCTCGGTGCGCACGTCGTCCAGCTTGATTACGTGCCAGCCAAACTGGGTTTTTACCGGCTTGGCAGTAACCTGGCCCTTGCTCAGCTTGGCCATGGCGTCGGAGAACTCAGGGACAAAAGTGCCAGCTTCCTGCCAGCCCAGATCGCCACCGTTACCCTTGCTGCCCGGATCTTTGGATTTTTCCTTGGCCAGCAGGTCGAAGGCCTTGCCCTTGCGCAGGGATTCGATCACGGCCTTGGCTTCGGCTTCGCTGCCAACCAGAATGTGGCGGGCGTGGTATTGCTTGGTTTCCGGTACGGAAGCCACCAGCTTGTCGTATTCAGCCTTCAGCTGATCGTCGGTTACCGGATTGGCTTTCTGGAAGTCCTTGATCACACGGTTGGCCAGTGCCATGGCTTCCATGTTTTGCAGTTCGGCCTTGAAGTCGGCAGTCTTGTCGATGCCCTTCTTGATGGCTTCCTGACGCAGCACTTCGGCGGTGATCAGTTGATCCTTGACCATGTCCTTGGTCTTGTCGTCGGCAGGCTGACCCTGGGCAGCCATCATCTGTACCACGGCGTCGATACGGGCCGGGGAAATTTCAGTGCCATTCACGGACGGGCCGGCAGCAAAAACGGCGGCGGTACTCAGAGCGGCCAGCAGGGCGCTTGCCAGCAAAGTCTTGCGCATGATGTTGGTTCCTGTTGTTACTGTGTTGTGGAGTTACTGGATTTTCGCCTTGCTGCGCAGATCGTCCACTGCCTTGGCAATGGCTTCTTCCTGCAGCTGACGCTCGATTTGTGGTTTTACTTCAGCCAGCGGCGGCAGTTTGGCGTCGCGGATATCTTCTACCTTGAACACGATCCAGCCCACGCGGGTCTGCATCGGCTTGCTGCTGTACTGGCCTTTTTTCAGATCTTTCAGCAGCTCGGCCAGTTGCGGTTCCATACGTGCCAGGTTGCCCCAGCCCATGTCGCCACCGTTTTGCTTGGCAACCGGATCCAGCGAACGTGCCTTGGCCAAGTCCTCAAACTTGGCGCCCTTTTTCAGGCTGTCGATAATCTTGAGCGCATCGGCTTCGCTGCCCACGGTAATCTGGCGGGCGTGGATGTCCTTGGTGCCGGCAAACTTGCTTTGGGTCTGGTTGTAACGCTCTTGCAGCTGGGCATCGCTGATGGGCAGGTTTTTCAGCAGATCGGCAAACAGCGCTTCGCGCAGCATGTCCTGACGCACTTCATCCATGCGTTTGATGAAGGCCGGCTGCTGGTCCAGCTTGCGGTTCTGGGCTTCCTGCAGGATGACTTCACGGTTGATCAGGGTGTCCTTGACCTGCTGGCGCAGCGCTGGGGAGTCCTGCACATTGCCATTACCGTTCTGCACGACAATGGCAACTGCGTTGTCCAGGTCGGTCTTGTCGATGGCTTTGCCATTGACCATGGCAATGGATTCGGCCATAGCCGGAATGCTGATGGAGGCAGCCAGCAACAGGGCGGCAATATTAGTCATTTTCATTGGCGATTCTTCCTCGGGTCAAAGTTCTTCAGGTGTCAGTGCGCGGATGGCCAGTGCATGCACCCGGGTTTTCATCAGATCGCCCAGCGTGGCATACACCAGACGGTGGCGCGCCACGCTGTTCAGGCCGGCAAAGCGGTTGGAGACAATCAGCACATCGAAATGGCCGCCACCAGAGCGTGCGCCAGCGTGGCCAGCATGGGCGTCGCTGTCATCCTGAATTTCCAGATGCTCCGGTGCCAGCGCCTGCAGGGCTGCCTGCAGCAGGGCGACGGTATCGCTCATGCCGGGAATACCTTGCGGAAGGGCTTGACTTCAACCGCTGCGTAGACGCCAGCGGCGACATAGGGGTCGGCATCGGCCCAGTTGCGGGCTTCTTCCAGGCTGGGAAACTCTGCCACGATCAGGCTGCCGGTAAAGCCGGCACTACCAGGGTCCACGCTGTCGATGGCCGGGCAGGGGCCGGCCAGCAGCAGACGGCCTTGCTCTTGCAAGGCAGCAAGGCGGGCCAGATGTTCCGGACGGGCGGCAAGGCGTTTGTCCAGAGAGCCGGGGTGGTCCTGGCCACTGATGATATACAGCATTATTTCTTTTCCTCGATGTATTTGGACAGGAACAGGCTCTGTGCCACCACAAACACCAGCATCAGGCCCAGGCTGCCAAACAGTTTGAAGCTCAGCCAGATTTCGCGGCTGAAATTAAAAGCCACATACAGGTTGAGTGCGCCCATGCAGGCAAAGAACAGCGCCCAAGCATAGGCCAGCTTGCGCCAGATGAGGGGTGGCAGCTGGATTTGTTCACCCATCAGCAGTTTCAGGCCGTTCTTGCCCATCAGATCGCTAACCAGCAGCGCAATGGCCATCAGCCAGTACAGCACGGTGAATTTCCAGATGATGAACAGGTCATTGTGGGAAATCACGGTAGCCGCACCCAGCACCACGCTGAGCACCAGGTTGATCCATTGCATGGCATCCACCTTGCGGTGCTTGAACCAGGTCCAGGCAAACAGCAGGGCGGTAGCCGCCACCAGAACCTTGGTGGCCAGGAACATGTCGTGCGTGATCAGGTAACTGCCGAAAAACAGGGCTACCGGAAGGAAGTCGGATAAGAATTTCATGCGGCTGATTATGGGGGCAGCCTGCCTGTTATACAAGACAGGACAAGGCTGCTGTCATGCGCTAAATGTTAACGATTGCTTTGCTTGACGACGCTGAGCGCGGTAGCAACCAGGGAACTGACATCGGCTACATTAGCCGGCAGGATGACGGTGTTGTTCTGTTTGGCCAGCTGGGCAAAGGCCGCGACGTATTGCTCCGCCACTTTCAAGTTGACTGCCTCGATACCACCGTCCACTTTGACGGCCTCGGCCACACGGCGCACGGCATCGGCGGTGGCATCGGCCACCAGGCGCAGCGCCTCGGCTTCGCCCTGGGCCTTGTTGATGGCGGCCTGCTTGTTACCTTCCGAGTTATTGATGGTGGCCTGCATTTCACCCTGGGACTTCTGGATGGCAGCTTCACGCGCACCGTTGGCCAGGTTGATCTGCTCCATCTTCACGCCTTCGGACTGGGCAATGCGGGCGCGCTTTTCCCGTTCGGCGGTAATTTGGGCCTGCATTGAATGCAGGATGTCTTGCGGGGGAACCAGGTCCTTGATTTCATAGCGCAGCACCTTCACGCCCCAGTTGATGGCGGCTTCATCCAGCGAGGCCACCACGATCTGGTTGATTTCATCGCGTTCTTCGAAGGTTTTGTCCAGCTCCATCTTGCCGATGACCGAGCGCAGGGTGGTTTGCGACAGTTGGGTGATGGCCAGCAGATAGTCGCTGGTGCCATAGGAGGCACGCTGCGGATCGGTTACCTGGAAGTACAGGATGCCGTCCACCTTCAGCTGGGTGTTATCGCGCGTGATGCAAATCTGGCTGGGTACATCCAGCGGTACTTCTTTCAGGCTGTGCTTGTAGGCGAGGCGGTCGACGAAAGGAATCAGGATGTTCAGCCCCGGCGTCAGCGTGGCGTGATAGCGGCCCAGGCGCTCGACAATGTAGGCATGCTGCTGCGGAACCACCTTGACCGCCTTGATGATGAATACCATCACGGCAATGAACAGGACGATGACGAATTCCATGGTTATCTTGTTTCCGTATGGGTGGAAGAAAGTAGCAGTACGTTTCCGTCGCGGCCTGTGATGTGGGCTGTTTGCCCGACATGCCAAGGACCGTGGCCGGTAAGACAGGCCTGCCACTCGGTACCGCGATAGTGGACGCGAGCCATGCTCTCGTCCTGCAGGGCGATGATGCGAACCGGCTGGCCGATGTCCGGATCGTTAGCATTGCGGGCTGTGCCGCCGTTGCTGGCGCGGCGGCCACGCCAGCGGGCAACACCGGCTACCCCGGCAATGCCGCTCAGGCTGGCCAGCCACCAGCTGGTGGCTTCGTCCGCGCCCAGCAGGCTGGCAACGCCGCCTACGGCCAGTGCCAATGCCAGCATCAGCAGGTAAAAAGTGCCGGTCATGAATTCAGTCACCAGCGCCAGCAAGGCAGCGATCAGCCACATGGTATGAGTCAAGGTTAAACCGCTTTCATGACGAAAGATTAGGCATTCTCATGCCGAAATGCGCCCAAGACAACTGCTTTCAGCAATGATCCCGGTCCGGAAGGGTGCTCAGTAGTACGGCAGCTTGTGCTGGATCAAGCCAGAATTTGTCCAGCGCCAGCCACAGTGCCTCAGCCAGCAATGTCAGGGAAATCAGCAGCAGGGTCATGATTTAGTCTCCTGGCCAGGAATCAGGATCACGGCGTACGCCGGCAGCAAAGCGCGTTACCATGCAGGCAATACTGTTAACTAAGACTTCAGGACAAGTATAAATGTTTCAATTGGCAGCCCCGGTTGCTGCAGAAATCGACATCAAAAAGAGCCGTTTTCTAGCCCACATTTACCCCGTTGAGCGGCGCGAACAAGCCATGCAGCATCTGGCCGACTTGCGTGCCAGCTATCCTGATGCACGGCATTACTGCACGGTGCTGCTGGTGGATGGCGACTCCATGCTGGATGATGACGGCGAGCCATCCGGTACCGCCGCCCGGCCCATGTATAACGTGTTGATGCACAAGGAATTGCACAATGTGCTGGCGGTGGTGGTACGTTATTTTGGTGGGGTGAAGCTGGGTGCTGGCGGCCTGGTGCGGGCCTATACCCAGGCAGTGAACGAGGCGTTGCAGCAAGCGCAGCTGTTGCCGGTAGTAAAGATGCAGCAGTGCCGCGCCCGCATGGCATTTGCCGACGAGTCTCGTTTTCGCCGGCATTGCGAGGTTTTGCAGATTACGGTGACACAGGCCAGCTATGCCGAACAGGTGGAATTGACCTTGAGTCTGCCTGCCCTCGCGTGCAAGACCTTGCAAATGCGCTTGCATGATCTGCTGGCCGGTGAGGTATATTTCATGACGCATGAGAATTGAGCCTGTCGCCCTGATGCACGGGGGCGACGGATAATCGCAGGATCTGGCGGAACGGAATCTTGTTTACGGGGAGAAATGAATGTCGCAGCAGCAATATCGTTTGGTGACGCGCAGTGATTTTGATGGCCTGGTGTGTGCCGTTCTGTTGAATGAGCTTGGCATGGTAAACGACATCAAGTTCGTTCACCCCAAGGACATGCAGGACGGGAAAATCGAAATTACCGAGCGGGACATCACCACCAATCTGCCGTATGTGCCTGGTGCCTACCTGGCGTTCGACCATCATCTGTCTGAAACCCTGCGTAACGGGCAGCATGCCAACCACATCATCGACCCGGCCGCACCATCCGCTGCTCGTGTGGTATACGACCACTTTGGTGGCAAACAGGCTTTTCCCCGCATCAGCGATGAGATGATGGACGCGGTGGACAAGGCCGACTCCGCCCAGTTCAGCCGCGATGAAATCCTCAATCCCACTGGTTGGGTGCTGCTCAACTACCTGATGGATGCCCGCACCGGGCTGGGCCGTTTCCGCAGTTTCACCGTCAGCAATTATCAGTTGATGATGGATCTGATCGGCTACTGCCGGGATCACACCATCGAACAGATCCTGGCCTTGCCGGATGTGAAGGAACGGGTGGAACTGTACATGCAGTATCAGGATCAGGCACGCGAGCAGATTGAACGCTGTGCCAAGGTGCATGGCAATCTGGTGCTGCTGAACCTGCTGTTGGAAGAAACCATCTGCCCGGCCAACCGCTTCCTGGTGTATGCCATGTACCCGCAGTGCAATATTTCCATTCACATGATGTGGGGCCTGAACAAGCAGAACATCGTGTTTGCCACCGGCAAATCCATCATCGACCGCAGCTGCCGTACCAATGTGGGGGCGCTGATGCTGCAATACGGCGGTGGTGGCCATGAAGCCGCCGGGACTTGCCAGGTCAGCGTTGATCAGTATGAAGACATTCGTGACGAGCTGATTTCGCGTATTCGCGCGCAGGGTTGAGGTCGCTCCTGCCATGAAAAAGCCGCCATATTGGCGGCTTTTTTCTATCTGGGATGGCTTGCCATTACAGCGTCTTGAGTATCTCCAGTGCCTGGTGCAGATCCTCGCATACCGCCAGCGCAGCGGTGGTTTGATGTGCTTCTGGCTTGACCATATCCGGCACCAGAATCACCCGCATGCCGGCAGCCAGACCGGCCTGCATGCCGGTCAGCGAGTCCTCCAGCACCACGCAGTGTTGTGGCGCGATCTGCAGTCTGGCAGCGGCAGCCAGATAGACATCGGGGGCGGGCTTGGTGTTGGCCACTTCATCACCGGCAACGGTGTGGTGGAAATAAGGGCCAAGGCCGCTGCGCCGCAGTTTCAGGTCGCACATCTGGCGCTGGGTGGAGGTGGCCACGGCGCGGGGCAGGGCGTTACCTTCTACCCAGTCCAGTACCTCGATAATGCCGTCCTTGAGCTTGAGTTCGCCGTTGGTCAACAGCTCGCGATAGTGGCGACGGCAATGCTGGCTGAGTGTTTCTGCCAGCGTGCGGTCCTGAAAGTGCGCGGCCACATAGTCCAGGCTTTTGGTGACCGACAGGCCCACCATGCCCAGGATGACCGCTTCGGGAATCTCTACCCCGACTTCGGCAGCAGCGCGCAGCCAGGACTGACCGCTGATGCTCTCGGTATCGATCATCAGTCCATCCATATCAAACAGGATGGCTTGCATGCTTGGTTTCATTGATTTGCTTTCCTCCGGCGTGTCAGCCTAATGCGGCAGGCGGCTGCCTGCAAGGGTAATGACTCTGGTATAGTGGTTGATCACCAAGCAATCGGGGGGTCTGTGTGCAGTCTGTGCTGGTAGCGAATCCCAAGGGCGGGAGCGGCAAGTCGACTCTAGCCACCAATCTGGCTGGTTACTTTGCCAGTTCCGGTCGTAATGTCATGCTGGGCGACGTGGATCGTCAGCAATCCTCCCTGCGCTGGTTGCAGCAGCGCGCAGACAGCCTGCCGCGCATTCAGGGCTGGGAAGTGGCAGCCGGTGCACCGGCCAAGCCGCCCAAGGGCACCGAGGTGGTGATTCTGGACAGCGGTGCCGGTTTGCATGGCAAGAAAATGGCAGCGCTGGTGTCCCGTGTTGAGCGCATCCTGATACCGATTCAACCTTCCCCTTTCGACATGTGGGCCAGTGGCGAGTTTTTCGAGCAATTGCTGGCGGAAAAAGCCATTCGCAAGAACAAGGTATTCATGGCAGTGGTGGGCATGCGGGTGGATCCGCGTACCCGCTCGGCCAAAGAGCTGGAGCGTTTTCTGGCGGATCACGATGTGCCGGTACTCAGCTGGCTGCGGGACACCCAGTTATACGTCCAGGCGGCGGCATCGGGCATGACCTTGTTTGACTTGCCGGAGTCGCGCACCAAGAAAGACCGTGAAGCGTGGCAGCCCATCCTGAGTTGGCTGGGCGAGCAGGATGAGCCTTGCTGGTTTGATAAATAAATCTTCATGCGAAGCATCCATTGCTTGACGTGAAGATATTGGCGGCGTAGAGTCAGCCGGTAATTGCGTGCGAGCCAACAGAATGGCGGCGCAGGAGAATCCGTAAGCGGGAGCCCATGTGGCTCCCGCTTTTTATTGGGGCCCCTGCATTTTTATCGTCTACCGCCTGAAGGGAATACTTGCATGATGAATACCGAACTGAACTATGGCGACGTGTACCTCGTCCCGAGAAAAACCATTGTCGACAGCCGCAAGGAATGCGACACCTCGGTTCAATTCGGGCCGCGCCGCTTTGACATGCCCATCTACCCCTCCAATATGAAATCGGTGGTAGACGAGGAAACCTGCGAAGCCTTTGCTCGCCTGGGCTGGTTCTACACCATGCACCGCTTCAATGTGGATGCCTGCCGCTTTACCGCAGCCATGCAGGAAAAGGGCCTGTTTGCCTCCATCAGTGTCGGCGTCAACGACGACACCCTGCAACAGCTGGCCGAGTTGAAAGCCGCTGGCCTCACCCCTGAATACATTACCCTGGATGTGGCCAATGCCTGGTGCGTCAAGGCCGAGCGCATGATCAAACACATCAAGGCTAGCTTTCCGGGCAGCTTCCTGATTGGCGGCAATATTGCCACCGCCGAGGCCGCCCGCGACCTGGAAAGCTGGGGCTGCGATGCCATCAAGGCCGGCATTGCCGGTGGCCGGGTATGCATTACCAAGAACAAAACGGGCTTCCATCGCCCCATGATTTCTACCGTGCGCGATTGTGTATCGGCAGTTAGCGTGCCGGTGATTGCCGATGGCGGCATCGTGGAACATGGCGACATGGCCAAGGCGCTGGCCTGCGGTGCCCGCATGATCATGGCCGGTTCGCTGTTTGCCGGTTATGACGAATCGGCGGGAGAGATTGTCGAAATCAACGGCAAGCATTACAAGGAATACTTTGGCAGCGCTTCCCAGTTCAACAAGGGCGCGTACGTCAATGTGGAAGGCAAGAAAATCCTGGTGGAGTACAAGGGCAGCATCGGCAAACTACTGCGTGAACTGAAAGAAGACCTGCAGTCCTCGGTCAGCTATGCCGGTGGCCGTGATCTGGCAGCACTGAAAGCAGTGGAGATGATCCAGGTACCCCGCTAAAACCGGTGGCATCTGCCTGCAGTACAGCAAACAGCCCGCTTGTGCGGGCTTTTTTATTTGGCAGTCTGGTAGTGAGGTGTAGTTTTCTTGTTTTGGGTCATGGACTTTGTTGTTAGAATGTTAATATTAAACATGTTGTTTTAAATAATTAAAACCAACAAAAGAACTCACATCAAATGAAGATCAATCTGCCTGTTACCGCCAACGAGTTGATTGTCGACCCTGTCAATCCCATCGTGACCAAGACCGATGTGAAAGGCAGCATTACCTATGCCAATCGTGCTTTCATTGAGATCAGCGGCTTTAGTGAGGCCGAACTGCTGGGCAAGAACCACAATGTTGTGCGTCACCCGGACATGCCGCCATCCGCCTTTGCCGACTTGTGGGACACGGTAAAAACCGGCAAACCCTGGCGTGGCATTGTCAAGAACCGGGCCAAAAATGGCGATTTCTACTGGGTGGAGGCTTACGTTACCCCCATTACCGAACATGGGCGCATTGTGGGCTATATGTCGGTGCGCTCCCAACCCAAGCGGCAGGATGTAGACGCCGCTGCCGCCTTGTACCGGCAAGTGATGGACAAGCAGGCCAGCCTGCCTTCCACCTTGCAGCGTTATGCGCGGCAGTCCGATGTGTTGAAAGTGGCACCCCTTCTGTGTTTGCTGGGGCTGCTGGTGGCCATGGTGTCGTTCTTTTTGCCGGATTCATTGCAATGGTGGCGTGAGGGCAGTGGCATGGCCGGCTGTCTGCTGGCCCTGGGGGCCGGCATCTGGGCGTGGCGGCGGGTACGATCGGCACTCCAGCTGCTGGATGGACGCTTTCAGGATTTGCAGGAAGGCCGGCTGGATCACGCCACCATGGCACATGAAGGCGGTTTGCTGGGCAAGGTGCTGTCTTCGCTGGAAGGCGTGCGGATTCATTACCGCGCCACCATTGCCGATGTGATGCGGGCCAGTTTTCATACCAAGGAGCAGGCGCATGGCTTGCTGGATGATATGCATGTGCTGGCTGCGCGCTCAGTACAGCAGCGCCAGGGCCTGAACCAGATCAGCCACAATATGGAGTCGCTCAGCCTGGCGGTGCAGGATGTGGTGCGGCTGGCCGAGCATAACCAGCAGGATTCGCGGCATACCCAGCACGTGGCGCGCGAAGGCCGCCAGACCATGGATGCGGCTACCTCAGCCGCCGAACGTGCCGTGGGGGTGGTGTCGCAATCGCGCGGTGCCATGGTGGAGCTGGATGAGGCGATGATCCGTATCCGCAGCATGACCAGCCTGATCCGTGAGATTGCCGACCAGACCAATCTGCTGGCCCTGAATGCGGCCATTGAAGCCGCGCGTGCCGGTGAAATGGGGCGTGGTTTCGCCGTGGTGGCCGACGAGGTACGCAAGCTGGCTGAGCGCACCACCAAAACCACGGATTCGATTGGCGAGATTGTTGAGGAGATCGGCAAGATCACTCACTCAGCCGTCAGCAGCATGGATGCCACAGTGGAAGAGGTGGGTGAGGTCAATGGTCAGATTCGGCTGTCGTCTGGCAATTTGCAGGGCCTGATCGAGGCCGCCGAGCAATCCAGCCAGCAGGCGCAGCAACTGGCGCGGGAAATGGGCAGCAAATCCGACTCCATCAATGTGATGGCCGCTGCGCTTGAGCAACTGAATGCCTTGTCCGAGCAGGATCTTCACACCACGCACTCGATTGGCGAGAGTGCTGGTCGTCTGGCTGAAACCTCGGTGGACCTGGCACAGCTCACCGAAGATTTCAGCAAATGGCAAAAGCGCTGACGCACTGAACATTACCCACGCAATAGCCTGCCCACGGTTAATCCGGGCAGGCTTTTTTCATGCTGGTTCTGTTGTGGTGGCCGGGCGACGGGCTACCCAGATGGCAGTCTCCAGTTGCATGGCAATGTCGTCATGCTGGTTTAAGGTTGTCCAGCGCAACTGCACCACGCCAAAACCGGGCTGGCTGGCGGACGGCTTTTGCCCCAGCACTTCGATTTTGGCACGCAGGGTGTCTCCGGCTCGGGTGGGGCGTGGCCAGCGCATGTCCTTGATGCCCATGCCGATCAAGCCGTTGGCTACGTGTTTCAGCTCGCTGGCTGTGATCAGCCGCATGGTGAGGCTGCTGGTGTGCCAGCCGGATGCCGCCAGGCCGTCGAAAAAGCTGGTCTTGGCGGCCTCGGGGTCGGTATGGAAGGGCTGCGGGTCAAACTGGCTGGCAAAGGCAATGATTTCGTCTTCGCTCAGGGTATGGCTGGCCGTTTCGAATACGCGGCCCGGTGTCAGGTCTTCGTAGTAGAGCATGATGTGACGTTAACGTAAGTTAATGTCTCAGCATACGTGCTTGTTACCTGACGGTCAAAGTCAGCTGCCGGGCATGCTGGCCGGTGCCAACTCAGATGCGCAGGGCGGCAATCAGGTCGCTTTCCAGCGCCAGGGCCATCTTGTCATCCTTCAGTCCGGGGCCGCTGATCAGGAAGGAGTCCTCGGCGCGGCTGCCCAGGGTCATGATCTTGGCCGATTGCACGCTCAGGCGGTAATCGGCCAGCACCTTGGCAATTCGGGCCAGCAGGCCGGGCCGGTCACCGGCCACAATGGACAACACGTAGAAGTTGTCCTTGTCGTCCGGGCGAATCAGCACTTGCGGCGCAATCGGGAAGTGCTTCAGGTGACGGCTGATGCGGCCATTGCTTGGCGGCGGCGGCGGGGTTTCCAGGCGCAGGCATTCGGCCAGTTCAAATTCGATGAAATTGATCATGTCACGGTAATCCCCGTCGTGATGCTCGGGAATAAAGACATGGAAGGTATCCAGCGCGTAGCCGTGGCGCGTGGTGTACACCTTGGCGTCGGCAATGCTGTAGTTGGTGCGGCCAAAGAAGGCGCAGGTACGGGCAAACAGCTCCGGCTTGTCCGGGGTGTATACCAGTACCTGGATGCCCTCATGGTCGTCCGACAGGCGCGCACGCACCATGGGCGTTTCAATATTGACGAAACGGTTGAGAATGCGCGCATGCCAGGCAATTTCCTTGGCCTCGTGGCGCAGGAAGTACAGCATGTCCAGCTGGGACCACAGCTTTTGTTCCACACCGGCAGGCACGGCGTACAGCCGTAGCAGGCTGAGCGCCTGGGTCTTGCGTTCTTCCAGTTCGGAGTTCAGGTCTACCTCGCCGCCGCGCAGCAAAACCCGCAGCGTGGCGTTGTACAGGTCTTCCAGCAGCTTGGCTTTCCAGGCATTCCACACCTTGGGGCTGGTGCCGCGAATGTCGGCCACCGACAGCAGATACAAGGCAGCCAGGCGGCGCGGGGTTTGCGTCAGCTCGGCAAAGCGCTGGATCACATCCGGGTCGTAGATATCCTGCTTCTGCGCAATGCTGGACATGGTGAGATGCTGGCCCACCAGCCACACCACCAGTTCGGTGTCCTCGGCCGACAGCTCGTGTTGTTCGCAAAACTCGCGCGCATCCACCATGCCCAGGGTGGAGTGGTCGCCGCCACGGCCCTTGGCAATGTCATGAAACAGGCCGGCCACGTACAGCACTTCCGGGCGCTCGAAGTCGTTGATCAGCTTCGACAGGAAAGGGTATTCGTGATTGAAGGCGCTGATGGCAAAGCGGCGCAGATTGCGTACCACCATCAGGATATGTTCGTCCACGGTATACACGTGGAACAGGTCGTGCTGCATCTGGCCCACAATGCGGCCAAAGCCCGGCAGATAACGCCCCAGCACGCCGTACAGGTTCATGCGGCGCAGGCAGCGGGTGAGGCCGGGTTCGCGCAGCATCTGCATGAACAGGCGGCGGTTTTCCGGGTTCTTGCGGAAGCGGTCGTTGATGTGGCTGCGGGCATGCCACAAGGCGCGCAGCATGCGTGGCGCAAAACCGGTCAGTTCCGGATTGCGTTGCAGCATGAAAAAAGCCTCCAGAATGGCGGAAGGTTCTTTTTCGAAGACATCAGGCCGGCGAATGCCCAGCATGCCGTTGACCGAGTAAAAGCGCTCGTTCAGGTTTTGCGTGATGCGCGGCACTTGCGAGTAGAGCCGGGCGCGCAGATTGGGTAGCAGAATGCCGTTGAGCTGGCTGACGGTTTTGGCGGCGCGGAAATACAGCTGCATCACTTGCTCGCTGGCGCGCTTGGCCGGTGTGTCTTGCAGGCCGAAGGCCAGGCCCATGCTTTGTTGCAGATCGAAAATCAGCCGGTCTTCGCGGCGGCGTGCCAGGATGTGCAGGTCGATGCGCAGCCGCTGCAACTGTCGGTCGCTGTGGTGGATCAGCCGTGCTTCGGCCTGGGTCAGGATGCCGCGCTGGGCCAGGTCGCTCCAGTTTTCCCCCAGGCCGATGGCCTTGCTGATCCACAGAATGGTGTGCAGATCGCGCAGGCCGCCGGGGCTTTCCTTGATATTGGGTTCCAGATTGTTGGTAACGCCAAAGTGCCGATTGTGGCGCTGCTGCTGTTCCAGCGTCTTGCCTTCGAAGAAGGCGAGCGGATCGCGCTGGCAGTCCAGGCTATGGATCAACTGCTGATAGGGCGTGGCAGCACCGGCAATCAGCCGGTTTTCCAGCAGATTGGTTTCGATGGTGATGTCACCTGCGGCTTCCTGCAGGCATTCTTCGATAGTGCGCACGCTGTGGCCCACTTCCAGGCCGATATCCCACATGCGGCCGATGAGTGCGGCAACACGTTCCGGCAATTCCGGCGGAGTAGGGCTGGGCAGCAGCACCAGCACATCAATGTCCGAGCTGGGAAACAATTGCCCACGGCCATAGCCGCCAACGGCAATCAGGGTGGCACGCTCACCCATGTCGGCTTGTTGCCACAATTGCTGCAGCACGCTGTCCACCAGCAGACTGTGCTGGCCCAGATAGTGCTGGGGGTCACGCCCGACCCGATATTGTTCAACCAGCTGCTGGCGCTGGCTGGCCAGTTGTTTGCGCAGGTCTTGCGTCGGGTCGCTAGCGTGTTGGTCCATGTCAGCGTCTTTCCTGTTTCAGGATGATGGCGATGCCGGCAAACAGGAACATCAATGTCGGTACCGTAGCGGAAATGATCGGGTTCCAGCTGTACAGCAAGCCCAGGTGGCCGAACAGGCGGTTGATGAAGTGGAAACCCACCCCCAGGCAAATGCCGGAAAACAGTCGCACGCCCAACTGGCCGTGACGGCGCTGCTGCGGGGTAAACGCCAGTGCCACCAGCGCCATGGATACACAGGCCAGCGGGTAGAACAGCTTGCTCCACAGCGCAATATCGTAACGCTGCGTTTGCTGCTTGTTGGCGCTCAGGTGTTCGATGTACTTGATCAGGTTCATGGCTGACATCTGTTCCGGCACCACCAGCAGCACATTCAGGATGTCCGGCTCAACAATGGAGGTCCACTGCGCCAGCGCTACTGACTTGCTTTCCACGTGGTCCGGGAACAGGCGGGTTTCCACCACATTGTGCAATTGCCATACGTGGGCAGCACGCTGGTAGTTGCCGCGCTCGGCATAGCGGGTGGTAATCAGCTGGTAGTTGTCGTCATAGGTATAGATGCGCACGCCCAGCAAGGTGGTGTCCGGCAGCATCTCGTGCACATTGATGAAGTTGTTGTTGTCCTTCACCCAGATGCCAGAGCGAAACTCCTGCGCCACCATGGAGCGCATTGCCGACAGCTTCATGCGCTCGGCCTGCTGTAGAGAGTAGGGGCTGATGAACTCACCCAGCGCCGTGGTCAGCAGGGCAAAACCCAGGCCAAACAGCAGCAGGGTACGGGCGATCTGGCCCAGCGTGATGCCACAGGTGCGGATGACGGTGTATTCACTGGAGCTGGCCAGTTGGGTCATGGCCACCATGCCGCCAATCAGCACGGCCAGCGGCATCAGCTCATAGGCATGGCCAGGTGCCTGCAGGGCAATGTAGCTCAGCATCTTGGTGATGGTGTAGTTGCCGTGGTTCAGGTCTGGCACTTCGTGAATGATATCGAAGAAACCATACAGGCCCAGCAAGGCTGCCAGGGTAAACAGCGTAGACTGGGTCAGCGCGCTGATGATGTAGCGATAAATCAGTTTCATCGGGTTCAGTGCTTGTGCAGGAAGTATTTCAGGGTCTGGCCCACCGAACTGGCCGGGCGGTCTCGGTATTTCAGCAGCAGAACGGCAATGATCAGCACAATGACATGCACCGCCAGAATACTGGCCATGCCTACCTTGCCCTGCGTGATCCAGTTGCGTACCAGCGTAAGGCTGTTTTGATACAGGAAGAAGCCCAGCAAGGCCACTACCAGGTTGTAGGCATGGCCGCTGCGCGGATTGTAGTACGACAGTGGAATGGCAAGCAGCGCCAGCACCAGGCAGCTCAGCGGCATGGATAGCCGCCAAACCAGCTCTGAGCGGAAGGCCGGGTCGCTACTGCCTATCAGCGTACTGGTGCTTTGCGCCTGGCGATTGTTTGGCGCAGCCGCCAGCTTCTGGTTGGTGCCAATCAGCACACTGTAGCGTTTGAAACTGCCCACTTCATAATTGGACTGGCCTGGCTCACCCACATAACGCCGGCCATCTTCCAGTACCAGCACGCGTTCGTTGTCATTATTGACGGTAATGTAGCCGCGCTGGGCGAAAATGCTGGAAACCTTGCCTTCGCTGAGGTCCTGCATGAAGATGCGCGTGGCAGCACCATGCTGGCCACCATAGCTTTCGATGAAGTAAACCTTGCTGCCCGAACCGGTTTCCTTGAACACACCAGGAGCGATGGCGCTGATTTCCTCACGCCGCTTGAGAATTTCGGCATATACCTGGCTGCGCTCTTCTGCCCACGGGGCAATGAACAGCGACACAATGCCCACCAGCAGGGCCAGCGGGATGGTAAAGCGCATGACCGGCCATATCCAGTCACGCAGCGACAGGCCGGATGACAACCATACCGCCATTTCGTGATCACGCCAGATACGGGTCATCACCACCAGTACGGTGACGAATACGGTGAGAATCATCAGCAGGGGAAACAGGCCCAGCGCCCAGAAACCGATCAGCGCGGTAACTGCCTCGTTGGCAATCTGCCCTTCGGCCGCACGGCCTAGCAGGTTGATGGCCTGGGTGGAGAGAATGATGGCCAGCAGGACGACAAAAACGCCCAGGGCGGTAAAAGTCAATTCTCGGGTCAGGCTTTTACGAAAAACCATTTATCAGTGCCTTTTTGACTTTTTATGACTTGCGTAGTGATAATTTGATTTGATAACTCTGAAACGCCGTTTCCGGCAAATTTCGGGATGGACGCAGCTTCTGTCTTCGCCTGCTACAGGCAGGGCTTTCCGGCACGCCAGGCACTGCTGGCAGCCTGCAAAGAAGTGGAATAACTGACACTCGCATTACACGGGAGTACAAGATGGAATTTAACATAAAAAGCGGCAGCCCGGAAAAACAGCGCGTTGCCTGCGTGATAGTAGGTGTCTATGAATCGCGCAAGCTGACCTTTGCCGCTGATCTGCTTGACCGCATCTCCAACGGCTTTATCAGCGACGTCATTCGCCGTGGCGATATGGAAGGCAAACTGGGCAGCACGCTGATTTTGCACTCCGTGCCGCATGCCCTGTGCGACCGGGTGATGCTGGTTGGTCTTGGCAAGGAACGCGACTTCCGTGCCAAGGAATACCGAGAGGCCGTGCGCAGCTCGGTGCGCAGCCTGACCCAGACATCCGCCACCGAAGCCGTCAGCTATCTGACTGAGCTGACGGTGAAGAAACACGATGTCGAATGGATGATCGAACAGGCTACCGTGGTAACGCTGGACGTGCTGTACCGCTTCGACCGCTTCAAGAGCAAGCAGGATGACAGCGCCCGCGAACCGCGCAAGCTCACCCTGGCCGTGCCCCGGCGCAGCGATCTGGCCGATGGCGAAAAAGGCCTGCTGCGCGGCCTGGCCATTGGCAACGGCATGAAGCTGGCCAAGGACCTGGGCAATCTGCCGCCCAATGTCTGCACACCGGCTTATCTGGCCGAAGAAGCAGAGCGTATTGCCGCCGAATTCGGCACCGGTGTGGAAATCTACGGCCAAAGCCAGTTGGAAGCGCTTGGGCTCAACTCCTTCCTGTCGGTAGCGCGTGGCAGCGTGGTGGAACCCAAACTGATCGTGCTGCACTACCAGGGTGCCAAGGACAAGAACGACCGCCCGCTGGCGCTGGTAGGCAAGGGTATCACGTTTGATTCCGGTGGCATTTCGCTCAAGCCCGGCGAAGGCATGGATGAGATGAAATACGATATGTGCGGAGCGGCCTCGGTGCTGGGGGCTTTCCGCGCTGCCGTGGAAATGAAGCTGCCGATCAATCTGATTACCATCGTGCCAGCTTGCGAGAACATGCCAGCCGGCAATGCAGTGAAGCCGGGTGACATCATTACCAGCCTGTCCGGACAAACCATCGAAGTGCTGAATACCGATGCCGAAGGCCGGTTGATCCTGTGCGATGCCCTCACCTTTGCCGAGCGCTTTAATCCGGAAACCGTGATTGATGTCGCCACCCTGACCGGTGCCTGCGTCATTGCGCTGGGCCATATTGCTACCGGTCTGTACAGCAATCAGGACAGCCTGGCGCGTGAACTGCTGGCCGCCGGTGAGGAAGTAGCCGACCGTGCCTGGCACATGCCGCTGTGGGATGAATACCAGGAACAGCTCAAGAGCCCGTTTGCCGACATGGCCAATATCGGTGGCCGTCCGGGGGGCAGCATCACCGCCGCCTGCTTCCTGTCGCGCTTTGCCAAGGCTTACGACTGGGCGCATCTGGACATCGCCGGCACGGCATGGAAGAGCGGCAAGGACAAGGGCGCTACCGGCCGTCCGGTGCCGCTCTTGGTGCAGTTTCTGCAGGATCGTGCCGACATCGCCCTGGGTAATGTGGTGCGCCGTGGCCGCCCGCGCCGTGAGTCGCCAGAAGTTGTAGAAGATGACGCGGATTGATTTTTATACCAATGTGGCCCAGCCGCAGGAGTTTGCCTGCAAGCTGGCTGCAACGGTATTTCGCAAACAGGAGCGCCTGCTGGTGTGGCTGGAGGACGAGCGGGCGCTCGATACCTTCAGTAACCGGCTGTGGTGCATCAGTGACATCCAGTTCATTGCCCACTGCCGACTGGGCGCTGCTGAGGCGGCACAAACCCCGATCTGGCTTACCGCCACACTGCCGGCAGACTTGCAGCACCCGGTGTTGTTGAATCTGGGGCCAGAATTACCGCCCGCGCCGGCGCAGTTTTCCCGTATTCTGGAGATTGTCGGAACCGATGAGGCCGCGCTGGATACCGCCCGCCACCGCTTCAAGGCTTATCGCGCTCTGGGTTACGCCATTCAACATCATGACATGAGCCACAAGTGACCATGAACCAGTCGCCAACGCCTGATCTGCCCTCCTGGGACGAGCTGGACCTGCCAGTACTGGACGAAGTGGTGGATGAATCCGCCATACCGGTATTGGCGGAGGAAGTGCTGGACGTCCCGGATTTTGATTTTTCCAGCGAGATGGAGGCCGTCAAGGGTGGTTTGCCCATGCCGGCAGAGGGGGTGGCGGAACTGGAAATACCGGAACTGACACTGGAAGATCTGGATGTTACGCCGTCGACGGGAGGGGCTGCGGCACTGGATCTGGCCAGCCTGCCTTCGCTGGATCTGACTGAACCCACCGGCGAGCTGGATCTTGCCCAGGTGCTGCATGGCGATCAGGGGCGGGCAGTTGCCGCTACACCGGAGTCGCAGGCACAGGCAAGGCCGGAAGCCCCCTTGTTGGCAGTGGATGGCTTTGAATTCATGCTGGATGAACCAGCACCAGCACCAGCACCAGCACCAGCACCAGCACCAGCACCAGCACCAGCACCAGCCATTGAGCCGGCGGTGCAGCCCTTGCCGCCGCCAACTGCCGAAGCACTTGCCATGTCGGCGGCACCGGAAGCGGAGCCTGCAGCCGTGCCGGTGGTAGACGAACTGCAGATTCCTGACCTGTCCGATGATCTGGACATTGACTGGGGCAGCATGGCCGAACCGGCGGTGCTTGAGGAGCCTATAGCGCAGGCCGACAGCGAGCATCATCAGCCCATCCCGGCTGAAGACGTCAAGGAAGCCGCAGCTGCGGCTTCTGATGAAGCGCAGCCATCGCCTCCGGTGGTGGATATGCCGCCGGCCTTGCCTGGTGGCCTGTCCATTTCCCTGGATAGCCTGCCGGCAGGAGTGCTGGGCGGCGGTATCGGACGATTGGAGGAAGAAACACCTTCGGCCAGCGAGTTGCTGGCACGGGCGCAGGCGCTGGTTGCTGCCACGCCGGGCTCGCTTGATGACGTCTTGCGCGCAGCAGAACAGACACTGGCAGAGCAAACCGTCGCTGAGCAGGATGCATTACTGTCCTCCTTGACCCCCGCTGTGGCGCCGGAGGCCAAGTCATTCACTTCTCTGAGCGAAGCCGAGCTGCTGGAAGCCATGGCCACCTTGCCCGGCATGCAGTCCGCCGGACTGATGGAGCAGGACTGGCCGGGACTGGGCGAAACCATGCTGCCAGACGCTGCGCTATCAGCCGAGCAGACTGAGGCGGACATTCTGGCGGCCTCGCCTTTGCTGCAGGATGCATCGGCGGATGAATACGCCAATGTGCTGCCGTCGCAGGCAGATGAGCTGCCGGTGCTGGCAAGGGATGATGCACTGTCGGTTGAAATGGAAGAAAGCTGGCCGGGCCTGGGCGATGTCGATCGTGCCAATGAAACCGAGTTAAGCCTGCCGGATGAGCCGGAAATCAGCCCGCCGCTGGAGGGTCATCCGGATGCGCTACGGCAGGAGCTGCCCGTACTGGATGTGGAGGCGTACTCCACGCCTGCCGATGATGCAGAGGACGTGATTGCCAGCGCCAGCGAAGCGGCACCGGTTACCGCCCAGCCGGTTACCACACCGGTGGCGGCATTGTTTGCTGAGTCGCCGTTTGCCAGTGAGCGCGCGCCAGGGAGCACGCCGCTTGCCGAGCCTGCCTTACCGTCGCCGCTGCAGCCGCTTGCCGTGCCAGATGCTGCGCCAGACTTGCCGGTACTGACCGATATCGAGCCGGTATCAGTTGCCGCCACGGCGCAGCTGCCGACGCCCGACAATCTGCCAGCAGCCCAGCCAGCCGCGCTGGAGACCCTGACCGGAGCCAGCTTTGCTGCCGCCATGCCGCAAACAGGTTCGCAAGCTGTGCTGCCCGATAGTGGCAAGGCCGTGGAGGTGCTTAACGTTGCGGCCGTTACCACGGCATCGGCATCCGCTGCATTGATGAATCCTGCCGGTCACAAGGACGAAACCGTGGCAGTGGTGGACGAGCGTGCACTGGTGGAAGCCATGTATGAAAAGCTGCTGCCGCGCATGAAGGTGGAACTCTCGCTGTGGTTGCAGGATGCACTGGAACTGCAGGCCAAGAACATGCTTTCCGGGGTGATGCAGCAACTGAAGGAAGACTACGACATGCTGTTTGGCGAAACCCTCAAGGAAAGCCTGCGGCAGGCCATTCTGGCCCTCGGGCGCGAGCAGCAGGGCCAGCATGGCCCTTCCAGAGGAGAAGACTGATGGGACACCGTCTATCCCGCATTGTCACCCGTACCGGGGATGATGGCACAACCGGTCTGGGTGATGGCAGCCGGGTGACCAAGGATTGCATGCGCGTGCATGCGCTGGGTGAGGTGGATGAACTCAACTCGGTACTTGGCGTCCTGCTGGCGGAGGACTTGCCGGAGGATGTTTCCCGGAGCTTGCTTGCGGTGCAACACGACTTGTTTGACCTGGGCTCAGAGCTGGCGGTGCCGGGTTATACCGCACTCAAGCCGGAGCACGTGGCGACGCTAGAGCAGTGGGTAAGCCAGATGAATGCCGATTTGCCCATGCTCAAGGAGTTTATCCTGCCGGGTGGTTCACGGCCGGCGGGCCTGGCGCATCAGGCCCGTTCAGTCTGCCGGCGTGCCGAGCGCGCCGTGGTGGCGGCGGCGCGAGAAGGGGAGATTTCGCAGTCGGCGCGCCAATACCTGAACCGTTTGTCTGATGCCCTGTTCATTCTGGCGCGTCACCTCAACAAGGCGCTGGGCCAGCCAGATGTGCTGTGGCAGCCCAAGCGACACGGTTGATCATCAACACGGACAAATATCGCTAAACAAATGAAGCCGCTGGATTCCAGCGGCTTCATATTTTTTAAACCCCTCTCGCGTTCTGAAAGGAAAGCGAGGCTCCCTTTCAGGGAAAGGGCGGGGGGGTAGGGAATAGACGGGAAGGCTGCGGAAGTAATGACTTAGTCGAAAGGCCCGGCTGTGCCGGGTCCCGTGCAATCGCACCAAATCTCTTTGCCCGCAGCCTGCAGCCGCTGGATTCCAGCGGCTTTTTTTATGCCCGCTCAGGCGGCGACGTGGCTGTCTGTGCTGGCAAGCACTTCGGCAGGCAAGTCCTCCAGCCACTGCTGCAAACGCTCTGCCGTGCGTTCCCAGCGGGTGTCCAGCATCATCATGTGACCCATGTGTGGCAGGATTTCCGCATTCACATCCAGTCGTTCGGCAGTGGCCACCACGTCTTCCGGCGAGATCAGCATGTCCTCGGCGGCTCCCAGCACCAGGGCTGGCAAGGGCGGGATGGCAGCAATGCCCAGCGGATTGACCAGGGTCATGTCCATCACCGCGCGCTGGCTCTCCAGCTGGCAACGCCGTACCAGCAAGTCGGTGGTGCTGTCCGGCGCATCGGCGGAGAGCAGCAGGTCGCGCAGCTCGTCCTGGGCCGGGTTGTAGCTGCCTTGCTGATACAGATTCAGATTAAGCAACAGGCCCGGTGCCTGGGTGAGCAGACGCAGGCTGGAAGAGGCCAGCCCGGTTGGCGGGACCGATGCCAGGAAGGCGGCTGCGGGCAGGCGATGGCGGATCAGGTATTGCTGCAGCACAAAGCCGCCCATCGAATGCCCGATCACGATGGGCGTTCGCTTGATGCGTTTGATGGCGGTGCCAAGGTTGCGCACATAGTCGTCTATGCTGATGGCGGCCAGATACTGCCGCCCGTCGCTGTCGCCATGTCCTTCCAGGCTGAGTGCCCAGCAGTCATAGCCCAGGCGGGCAAACCAGGGCAGGAAGGTTTCCTGCCAGCACCATGCGGCGCAGAATGCGCCGTGGACAAACAAAAGGGGCGGCGCGTTGCGCGCCGTCCCTGTTGCTGCCTCATGAATCAGTTCGAGGCGTGGTTGCATTGAATCAGAGTACCTCTCCGGCATGGTCTGCCAGTCGTGAACGTTCCCCGCGTTGCAGGGTGATATGGCCGGAATGTTCCCAACCCTTGAAGCGGTCCACCACGTAGGTGAGGCCGGAACTGCCTTCAGTCAGGTAGGGCGTGTCGATTTGCGAAATATTGCCCAGACAGACTACCTTGGTTCCCGGACCTGCACGAGTGATCAGTGTCTTCATCTGTTTGGGCGTCAGGTTCTGTGCCTCGTCGATGATCAGGTATTTGTTGAGGAAGGTGCGGCCACGCATGAAGTTGAGTGATTTCACCTTGATGCGCGAACGTACCAGATCGCGAGTGGCGGCACGGCCCCAGTCGCCGCCATCGTCGTCGCTCTTGTTGAGTACGTCCAGGTTGTCTTCCAGCGCGCCCATCCACGGGGCCATTTTTTCTTCTTCGGTACCCGGCAGAAAACCGATGTCATCGCCCACCGGTACGGTGACGCGAGTCATGATGATTTCCGAGTACAGTTTTTGTTCCAGCGTCATGGCCAGGCCTGCGGCCAGGGTGAGCAGGGTTTTGCCGGTACCGGCCTGACCCAGCAGGGTGATGAAGTCTACCTCTGGGTCCATCAGCAGGTTTAGTGCGAAGTTCTGCTCGCGATTGCGGGCGGTAATGCCCCACACATTATTCTTGTGATGACTGTAGTCCTTCAGGGTCTGGATGACGGCACTCTTGCCTTCAACATTGATTACGCGCGCTTGCAGGGGCTGCGGCCCCTCCTGCCACAGCATCTGGTTGATCAGCAGGTTGGGAACATCCTGCCCTTTTACCTGATAGAAGCTGCGGCCTTGTTCCTGCCAGGACTTCATGTCCTTGCCATTGCGCTCCCAGAAGGTTTCGTCGATTTCACGGGTGCCGGTGTACAGCAGGTCTGAGTCCTGCAGCACCTTGTCGTTGAAGTAATCTTCGGCATCCAGGCCCAATGCGCGCGCCTTGATGCGCATATTGATGTCCTTGGACACCAGAATGACGGAGCGCTCCGGGTGCAGCTCCTTCAACGCCATCACGATGCCCAGAATCTGGTTATCTGCCTTGCCCACTGGCAAAGAAGGGGGCAATACGCTGTGGATGGCCTGGGTCTGCAGGATGAGCTTGCCGGTGGCGGCATCACGGCTGGCGTTCTTCAGCGTAATGCCGGCTTCGATCTTGTTTTCACAGCCGCTGACAATATCGTCCAGAAAGCGACTGGTCTGGCGGGCATTGCGCGCCACTTCCGACATACCGCTCTTGTGGGCGTCCAGCTCCTCCAGGGTGATGATGGGGATGAAAACATCGTGCTCTTCAAAGCGGTACAAACTGGTAGGGTCGTGCAGCAATACATTGGTGTCCAGAACGAACAGCTTGGTGGTTTTGCTTTTTTTACGGCTTACCATGATGGACCCCTTGGCGATGCAGTGCCCGGTCGGCAGACCGGGCTGCTGCGTTAGAGAGTGTTTACAAAGGCAAGAACTTCTGCGGCATGGCCGGGCACTTTTACTTTGCGCCACTCGCGCACGATCACACCGCAGGCATCGATCACGAAGGTGCTGCGCTCAATGCCTCTTACCTGTTTGCCGTACATGTTTTTCATTTTGATGACGTCAAGCAGGGTACAAACAGTTTCCTCCGCATCCGATAGCAATTCAAACGGCAATTCCAGCTTGGCCTTGAAGTTTTCATGCGATTTGATGCTGTCGCGCGAGATACCGACAATACTGGCCCCAGCCGCAGCAAATTGCGCATGCAGATCGCGGAAATCCATGGTTTCGTTGGTGCAGCCTGGGGTGTTGTCCTTGGGGTAGAAGTAGATCACCAGTGGCTTGGGCGCGGCAGAAAGAGAGAAGGTGGTGCCGGCCGTGCCGGGCAGGGTGAAGTCGGGGCAGGGTGTGCCTGACATGCAAGACTCCTGACAGTGGAGGTTGGTGGGAATGCAACCGCCTTGCTTTGAGCTTAGCGGAAATTTCTTACTGTTGTCATCCTTATTCTGAGCCGCTTTCTTCATGATGACCACGTCTTATCAGCACCAGCAAGGCGCCTTCACCGCCCATCGTCTCGCTGGCCTGACAGAAAGCCAGTACCTCCGGGTGATGGCTCAGCCAGGTACGTACCAGCTTTTTCAGCACCGGCTGGCCATTGGAGCCAAAACCCTTGCCGTGGATGATGCGCAAGCAGGGGCCACGGTGTCGTGCGCGGTGCAAAAACAGGGCCAATGCATCCTGGGCCTGATAGCGGTCCATGCCGTGCAAATCCAGCTGGCAGGCAACCGGCCAATGGCCATTGCGCAAGCGTTTGAGTGTCTGGCTTGGCATGCCGGGACGGGCGTACTGGTTCTGGCTGTCCTGGGGCTCGAACAGGCCGGTCATGTGCCGCAGTACTTCCATTTCGGTTTGTGCCGATAAGACATGCTGGCCATGGCGACGGCGTGGATGAGGGCTGGGTTTCTTGTGCTGGGGAATGTGGCGCGGCGGGCTTTTCAGCGGGATGACATCACTGAACAGCTGCTTGAAGTCTGGTTCAGGTGCTGGTGCCGGAACGGGGGCAGTCGGACGCACGGCAGGCACATTAGTACGACGTGCCTGCCGGCGGATTTCCTTCAATGTATCCTTGAAGGCCTTCAAGATATTACTTCAGGCTGTCCAGATAACGTTCGGCATCCAGGGCGGCCTGGCAACCGGAGGCGGCGCTGGTCACGGCCTGACGGTAAATGTGGTCCTGCACGTCGCCGGCAGCAAATACGCCTTCTACGCTGGTCAGGGTGGCATTGCCTTCGCGACCGCCACGGGTAATCAGGTAGCCGGTGGCATCCATCTCCAGTTGACCCTTGAAGATGTCGGTATTCGGCTGGTGGCCGATGGCGATGAACACGCCCATCAGCTTGATGTCTTCCACGCTGCCATCGGTAAATTTGAGGCGAGCACCAGTTACACCGCTATCGTCACCCAGTACTTCATCCAGGCTAGCATTCAGCTTGAGGGTGATCTTGCCTTCGGCCACGCGCGACATCAGCTTGTCGATCATGATTTTTTCAGCACGGAAGCTGTCGCGACGGTGGATCAGGGTCACGTGTTTGGCGATATTGGCCAGGTACAGTGCCTCTTCCACGGCAGTATTGCCGCCGCCAACTACGGCCACGTCCTGATTGCGGTAGAAGAAACCATCGCAAGTGGCGCAGGCGGACACGCCCTTGCCAGCAAATGCTTGCTCGGACGGCAGGCCCAGGTATTTGGCGGACGCGCCGGTGGCAATGATGAGCGCGTCGCAGGTGTATTCACCAGCATCACCCACCAGCCGAATCGGCTTTTCGTTCATGTGTGTGGTGTGGATGTGATCGAAGATCATTTCCGTGCCGAAGCGCTCGGCATGTTGCTGGAAGCGCTGCATCAGTTCGGGACCCATCACGCCGCTGGCATCAGCAGGCCAGTTGTCCACTTCGGTGGTGGTCATCAGTTGGCCGCCTTGTGCCAGGCCGGTAATCAGTACCGGTTTGAGGTTGGCACGTGCTGCGTAAACGGCGGCGGTGTAGCCAGCAGGACCGGAACCAAGGATCAGGAGGGGGCTGTGACGGGTGTTGCTCATCGTGTTGTTCCTGTTTTAGGTCGTTGAACAGTCATTTTAGCAGCTTTGCCATGACAGAATGGCGCATGCGGTCTAAACTGGACTTGTTAAATCGTGTAATGAGTGCGGAGGTGGGGGCATGGACGGAATAAGTCAAGTAAGCGGACAGAATGTTTCATCGGCGACGCAGGTATTCGCCCTGAAAAAGTCGCTGCAGGCAGAAGGCCAGTCGGTTCTGTCGCTGGTGCAGGGTGCCAGCGATGCCGGCACGCAAATCAGCCAGACAGCATCGAATCCGGCCCATTTAGGGCAGGGCATTGATGTACGGGCCTGAGCAGGCCTGATTGGAAAAGCGGCGATGGCCGCTTTTTTTACGTCTGTAAGAAATGCACTGTCATCACGACCAATCAGCAGGAGGTGGCATATGAATCCCGGAAAAAGTCTTGCCCTGCTGTTGTGCGTGTTGCTCTTGCCGGTCTTGGCCGTGGCAGGGCCGCCACCGCTGCCCGGTTGGTCCAGTTATCAGTCTGGAGACTATGCGGCTGCCTTTGCCTTGTTCAAAGCGGGAGCGGAGCATGGCGACAGGGTGGCGCAATATGATCTGGCCATGCTGTATTGGCGTGGTGAGGGCGTGCCGCGCAATCGCCCGCTTGCATTGAAGTGGCTGCAAAAGGCGGTTGATGCGCAGTTGTCTTCGGCCCAGTTTGTACTGGGCCAGGTATATGAAAGTGGCGATGGCTTGCCGCGTGATCTGCAGCAGGCCACTCGTCTGTTCGAGGCTGCAGCCAGGCAGGGGCACCGGGATGCGCAGGTGAGCGTGGCCACGCAGTATTACCTTGGCCGAGGTGCGGCACAGGACTATGGCCGTGCAGCGCGTTGGTATCGTGCGGCTGCAGAGCAGGGCGATGTAGGGGCGCAGTATTTGCTGGCCAGCCAGTACGAACATGGGCTGGGGCTGAAGGAAGACTGGCGAGAGGCCGTGCGCTGGTATGCGCTTGCCGGGCAGCAGGGAGATCAGGCCGGCTTGCTGAAAGCCAAGGCCCTGGCCGCGCAACATGGTGTCAGATAGCCTGTCCGCAATCAAAAAAGAGTACAAGGGGCAGGCCCTCGTACTCTTTTGGGGGTAAATTTTAATGATGAGCAGCTCAGGCTTGTTCGCTGACTCTGCGGCTGCTTGCCTGGGTGGAGCTCTCCAGTAGCGACTGGTTGTTCTGGTACTGGGCGACTGCTGTCTGGCCACTGCTCTTTTGGCTTTCCAGTGTGACTTGGGCCTGATTGCGAACCGGGGCCGACTGGCTGCTGGCAGTGGTTTCGTTGCTGTCTGCACTGGCGCGTGCATTGCTGCGGCTGCTGGCTGTGTTGTTGTCACGATTGCGGTTGCTGATGGCCGCTGTGGTGCTGTTGCTGGTGGAGTCTGATTCGCTGCTGGCCCGGCTGGCATTGACGGTCCGGGTGCTTTCGCTGCTGATGCTGGCTGCTTGGCTGGAAGAGAGCTGGCTTGCCAGTTGCTGTTCCACTTGCTGCCGGTTTTGGCTTTGTTGTGACCGGCTGCTGGCCGTTGCAGTCTGCTGACCACTGGCTTGCAGTTGTTCCGTGCTGCTCTGATTGCGAGTAGAAGCGGCTGTGGTGGTATCGCTTGTGCCTGTGGCCTGGCTGCTGCTGGCTGCGCGGCTGTTGCGGCTCTGCTGCAACAGTCTGGCCGTGGTGCTGGCACTGCTGCTTTGCAGGCGAGAGATGCTGTCCATGGCGCAACTCCTGAGAAATAGGCTAACCCTGTGATTTTAGAACATTTTAGCTTGGGTTTGCAGATAAATCAGTCAGTGCTGCACCATGGTGTGGATTTACTTCAACAGTACCAGGGCCAGCATGCGCTCTGCCAGCTCGTCCACGCTCAGTTCTCCGTCGGATTTATACCACTGCACTGACCAATGCAGGCTGCCCAGCAAGGTACGGCGCAGCAGGCGGGTATCCTGCTTGACCAGCCCGGCTGCGGCGGCTTCGTCCAGTACCTCTTGCCACAGCGCTTCGTAGCGATCGCGCAGTACGATCAGGCCCGGCTTTGCCGCTGCAGAAACACTGCGCCATTCGTACAGCATCACTTCCAGTGCGGCCTGGTTGTCACCCAGCAGTGAACTCAGGTGTACATGAAACAGGGCCGAGAGCTTTTCTCGCGGGTGACGTGCCCGAGCAATGGCTTCACCCAGCTGTTCGGTCGTGGCGGTGATGCCCAGCGCCATGACGGCCACCAGGATCTCTTCCTTGGTGCGGAAGTGATAAAACAGGCTGCCGGATTGCAGGCCGACGGCATTGCCCAGGTCCCGTACTGTGGTGCGCTCATAGCCCTGGTCGCGGAACAGTTTGGCGGCGGCGCGCACCAGCTCCATGCGGCGGCTGTTTTCTTCGGGCTGATTGTTCTTGTCTTGTACGCTCATGGTTCAGCCTATGTACTGCGGATAAATGGAATGGTGGTATTGCCCAGTTCGGGCAGAAAACGCTGTGCAGCCTGCCAGGCCAAGTCCGGGCCCAGTTGCTCCAGACAGTTGGTGTGCTGATAGGGGCACTTGCGTTCGAAACAGGGGCTGCAATCCAGATTAAGGCTGACCACGGCGGCCTGATCCGACAGCGGCGGGGTGAAGTCCGGGCTGGATGAGCCGTACAGCGCTACCAGTGGCTTGCCCAGGGCGGCGGCAACGTGCATCAGGCCGGAGTCGTTGCATACGGCCAGGCGGGTGAGTCCCATCAGGTCGATAGCTTCTTCCAG
Source organism: Aquitalea sp. FG25 (assembly GCF_057809375.1). NCBI lineage: Bacteria > Pseudomonadati > Pseudomonadota > Betaproteobacteria > Neisseriales > Chromobacteriaceae > Aquitalea > Aquitalea sp. FG25. Next base: position 210,362 of record NZ_JBMDJV010000002.1, on the reverse strand, counting down.
TCCGGTGTTGCCACACAGATTGATGGCTGCGCCTTCTGCCAGGCGGGCGATGTCATCGCCGATTTCCTTGTCCTTGCCAGAGCCAAACAGCCAGACTGCAAAGCCTGCAGCCGCAAAGCGCTTGGCCAGTTCGGCAAAGTGACGCGCCGGCCAGCGTTTGGCCGGGCCGTATTCGGCACCGGGGCAGAAGGCGACGATGGGACGACTGGTATCAAGTTGCAGGCGGCGGGCGGTTTCCAGCTGGCTTTGTGGGTTGGTCACCAGCGCCGGATGGGCGATGGGGCGTGGCAGCGGCGTATTGCGTGTTTCGGCCAGTGCACAGAAGCGCTCCACCATCATCGGCAGCTCTTGTTCGTCCAGCTCGCGGGTGTCGTTGAGTATCCAGTAGCGCGATTCGCCAATGAAGCCGGTGCGTAGCGGAATGCCGGCGAAGAACGGGATCAGGGCTGATTTGATGGAGTTGGGCAGTACGATGGCCTGATCGAAGCCTTCGGCCTTGAGCTTGCGTGCGGTTTCCCAGCGTTGGCGCAGGCGCAGTGCGCCATGGCCGAACGGGTTGAGATGCGCTTTGGCTACTTCCGGCATGCGTTCTAGCAGGGGAAGGGTCCAGGCCGGGGCGAATACATGCAGCTCCAGGGCGGGATGGCGCTGGTGCAGCCGCTGATATAGCGGCTGGGCCATGACGCTGTCGCCGACCCATGAGGGGCCGATGACCAGTATTTTTTTCTTCATGAAGGTTTCCGCTTCCAAATCAGCGCCATCCTGTGTGCTTGGCAATGGCAAGCTGGCGTTGATTTGGTGAGCGGGCAAGCGAAAAAGGTGCGGAAGCCCGCACCTTTCACATGCCGTCGGTCAGGCAATGACTCAGTGATGATGTCCGACCGGGCCAACCAGCTTGTACTGGGTGCCACAGTAAGGGCACAGTGCTTCGCCGGTTTTGTGTACCGGCAGGAAAACGCGCGGGTGCGAGTTCCAGGCCACCATGTCCGGCATCGGGCAGTGCAGGGGCAGGTCCTTGGCGGTGACTTCGATGACGCGACGGGTATTTTCTTTGAGTTCAGCCATTGTCTTTCCTTGTCAGGCCGGCTGCGCCGGCCTTTGCTGCTGGGTGTGTTTACTTGACGTAGGTTAGCCAGTGTTCGTGCTCGGCATCCAGGCCCTTCACGATATTGAAGTACTTTTGCTGGATGGCGGCGGTGATCGGGCCGCGTGTGCCTTCACCGATGGCGCGACGATCCAGCTCGCGGATCGGGGTGACTTCGGCGGCGGTGCCGGTGAAGAAGGCTTCGTCGGCACTGTAGACTTCATCACGGGTGATGCGCTTTTCGATGATTTCCAGGCCTTGCTCCTGGGCAATCTGCACCACGGTGTCGCGGGTGATGCCTTCCAGGGCGGAGGTAAGGTCCGGGGTGTACAGCTTGCCCTTGCGCACGATGAAGATGTTTTCACCCGAGCCTTCGGCCACGAAACCGTCCACGTCCAGTAGCAGGGCTTCGTCGTAGCCGTCTGCGGTGGCTTCGTTGTTGGCCAGGATGGAGTTCATGTAGTTGCCGTTAGCCTTGGCCTTGCACATGGTGATGTTGACGTGGTGGCGGGTGAAGGACGATGTCTTCACGCGAATGCCTTTTTCCAGGCCTTCTTCACCCAGATAAGCACCCCACGGCCATGCGGCCACGATGATGCGCACGTCGTCCTTTTTCGGCGCCACGCCCAGTTTGCCGGAGCCGTAAAAGGCCATCGGGCGGAAGTAGCAGGAGGACAGCTTGTTGGCCTTGACCACGTCCAGATGGGCCTGGTTGATGTCGTCCTTGCTGAACGGCAGGTTCATGCCCAGGATCTTGGCGGAGCGGAACAGACGATCGGTGTGGTCCTGCAGGCGGAAAATGGCCGGGCCCTTGGGGGTTTCGTATGCACGCACGCCTTCGAACACGCCCATGCCGTAATGCAGGGTGTGGGTCAGTACATGGGTGGTGGCATCGCGCCAGTCAACCAGTTTGCCGTCATACCAGATGAATCCGTCACGATCTGCCATCGACATCTTGGAGCTCTCCGTCATTATGTTTTGCGTAGCTGGCGATTATACCGTCAGCTGTGGTCTTGTGAACCGTCGTTAGCGAAAAACCGCTTCAGGCCGTGTTGTCTGTACCGAAAACCTGCTGCCACAGTGCTTGCGCCTGCCGGTAGTGCTGGCGCAGCGTTTCGTTGACTTCCACCTTGCTGCTTTCGTTCAGTCTGGCCGCATGCTGTAGCTTGCGGTAGTGGCGGTAGGCGGCGCGTCCCTGTTCTGCCAGTTCGGGGCTGATCAGCCCGGCTTCAGCTGCAACGGCCAGCAGGGCGATATTGCCGGTGTTGCGGGTGAAGGCAGGGAGCTGGCCGGCGTGGGCCAGGATCAGGTACTGCACGATGAACTCGATGTCGATGATGCCACCGCGTGCATTTTTGATGTCGTATTCGTGTGGCGGATGGCTTTCCAGCATGCGCTGGCGCATATGGATGACCTCGTCGCGCAGCGTATCGGCATTGCGTGGCAGGGTAAGGACATCATGGCGCACGGTTTCGAAGTCTTCGCCAATGGCGGGGTCGCCAGCGACATAACGCGCCCGGGTGAGGGCCTGGTGTTCCCATACCCAGGCTTGTTTTTCCTGATAGCTGCGAAATGCCTGCATGGAGCTGACCAGCAAGCCGCTGGCGCCATTGGGGCGCAGACGCAGGTCGATGTCGTACAGAATGCCGGCGCTGGTGGCGCTGGTCAGCCAGGTGGACATCTTGCGTGCCAGTCTTGAGTACAGCTCGGTAGCGTCAGGGTGTTCGTCGTCGTACAGGAAGATGATATCCAGGTCCGAGGCATAGCCCAGTTCTTTGCCGCCCAGCTTGCCATAGCCGATGATGGCAAAGCGCGGCGTGTCAGTGTGGCGGCTGGGAATGTCGCGCCAGGCATGGCGCAGTGTGGCATCCAGCACGGTATCGGCCAGCAGCGAAAGCTGGTCGGACAGTGCTTCCACCGTCCACATGCCGGCAATGTCCTGCGCCACCAGGCGGAAGGCCTGGGCATGTTGGAAGTGGCGCAGGGTGTCCATTTTGGCCTCGATGTCGCCATCGCACTGCGCCATCTGTTCTTCCAGCTGGGCAGTCAGCGCTGGCCAGTCCGGGGTGGCGTACAGCACGCGGGCATCCAGCAGTTCATCCAGCAGGATGGGGTGGCGTGTCAGGTAAGTAGATACCCAGGCGCTGGCCGAGCACAGGGTGGCCAGCCGTTGCAGGGTTTGCGGATATTCGGTCAGCAGGGCCAGATAAGACGCGCGGCGGCTGATGGCTTCCATCAGGCTGATGATGCGCGACAGGGTGGCTGCCGGGTTGGGGAAGTGGGTGGATACCTCGATCAACGGCGGAATCAGGGCGTCGAATTTTTTGCGTCCGGCCAGCGGAATCTGCTGATAGCGCTGGCTTTGCGCCAGTGCGCGCAGTTGTCCGGCCACTGCGGGCACATCATCAAAACCCAGGGTGGTCAGTTGCTCGGCGGGGTCCTGTTCGCAAATATCGCGCCACAGGCAGGATAGCGGGTGATCCGGCGCAGTTTCGGTGGGCAGGATGAATACCTGTTCAAAGTGGCGCGTTACTTTGCGCCGCTCGGCATTCAGTGCGTCCAGAAAGTCATGCCAGTTGCCAAAGCCCATGCTGGCGGCTATGCGGGCCTGGTTTTCCTCGCTGGTGGGCAGCGTCTGGGTTTGTTGGTCGTCCAGGTATTGCAGGCGATGTTCCAGATTGCGCAAAAAGGCGTAAGCCTCCTGCAGCTCAGTGACGGCGGCGGGTTCCAGCAGGCGCAGTTCGGCCAGCCGCTCCAGCGTGGCGCGGGTGCTGCGCAGTTGCAGGCTTTTGTCGCGGCCACCGCGAATCAGCTGGAATACCTGGGCGATGAATTCCACTTCACGGATGCCGCCTGGCCCCAGCTTGATATTGTCGGCCATGTCGCGCCGGGCCACTTCACGGCGAATCTGGGCGTGCAGCTCGCGCATGGCACCGTAGGCGTTGTAATCCAGATACTTGCGGTAGACGAAGGGGCGTACCATATCGGCCAAGCCGGTAATATCTCCGGTCAGTGCCTTGGCCTTGATCCAGGCATAGCGTTCCCACTCGCGGCCCTGGGTGAGCAGGTAGTTTTCCAGTGCCGCAAAGCTCATCACCAGCGGGCCGGAGTCGCCGTAAGGGCGCAGGCGCATGTCGACACGGAATACCTGGCCATCCAGCGTGACGTCATTGATCAGGCTGATGATGCGCTTGCCCACCTGGCTGAAGTATTCGTGATTGCTGATTTTGCGTGGGCCGCTGGTTTCGCCGCCTTCGGGATAGATGAAAATCAGGTCGATGTCGGAGGAGACATTTAGCTCGCCACCGCCCAGCTTGCCCATGCCGATGACGATGAGCTGTTGCACTTCGCCGCTGTCCTCGCCGATGGGCTGGCCGTATTGCGGCAGCGAGCGGCAGGCGCAGGCCAGTGATTGCCGTACGGCAAACTCGGCCAGCAGGCTGATGGTGCAGACCACCTCGTCGAGCGTAGCCAGACCGTTGTGGTCGCGCGTGATCAGCCGTGCCATGACCGCCTGACGCAGCCGACGCAGGGCTGAGGCCATGCCGTCTGGCTCGTCCAGGGCGTCCCAGTCGGCGAAGTTGGCCATTTCTTCTGCATCCAGCGCATGCTGCAGGCGACTGAGCAGCAGGGCATGCTGTTCGGGCTGGGCAGTCAGCAGCCGGTCCAGATAAAGTGAAAAGGCACGACTGTGGGCAATGGCATGCTCCGGGTTTGCTGGCATAATGGCGCTGCACTCGCTGGTTGGTCCTGATAACACCTCATTGTATCGGTTTAGCTCATTTGGAAAAGCCCCTGCACCTGCTTGCCAGAATCCACGTCATTCGCCTGCTGCGCAAAATGTTGCGCGTCGGCGGTCTGTTGCTGTTGCTGGCAGCTATCGTGGTGGGCAGCGCTTTTTCGGTATTCAACTGGTGGTTTCTGCCACGGCTGGAACAATTTCGTCCCGAGCTGGAAGCCAGCCTGTCTCAGGCTTCGGGCCGACAGGTTCGTGTAGCCACCTTGTCCGGCCAGTGGCAGGGCGTGGCTCCACGGCTGCAACTGGGCGGTCTGCGTATTGCCAACCCGGTTACCGGAGAAGCACTGACGTTGCAGCAGGTGACGGTGCTGCCTTCATGGTGGTCGCTGCTGACCTGGCAACCGCTGTTTTCCAGCATCATCATCCAAGGGCCGAGTGTGGCGCTGGTGCGTAATGCTGATGGTCATATCCTGCTGAATGGTTTCGACCTGTCAGCCAAGCCGGACCAGCCGCAAGCCACAGAGAGCGAACCTGCCGCCAACTGGCTGCTGCAACAGAAGCATATTGAAATCAGCCAGGCGCATATCAGCTGGGAAGACAAGCTGCTGGGCTTGCCCCGGCTGGATTTACAGCAAGGCCAGCTGATTCTGGGCAAGACCCTGCTGGGCCATCGCCTGACCTTGTCGGGCAAGCCGGTTGCCACCTTGGGCAAGGGCTTTGACATGGAGTTGTCATGGCGTGGCAATGATTTTCGTCAGTGGCGGAATTGGGCTGGCAGTGCGCGGGTGCGGCTCAATGGCGCGCAGGCCGGCATGCTGTCGCGCTACATGGAGAAGGTTGGTCTGGTTAATAGCGGTGAAGGCAGTGGCACGCTGGAGGCAGATTTTTCCGATGGTTATATCAACAGTCTGAATGCCGATGTCAGCATCCGCAATGCGGCCTATACCCCACGGGATGCGCACACCCTGGTTTTGCCGGTTATCAGCGGCAAGCTGCAACTGGAGCGCTCTGGCAATGGTACTTATGCCATCAATGCATCCAAGCTGACGCTGGCCAGTGCCAGCGGCCTGGCGTTCGACAATTCCAGCATTCGTGGTAACTGGCTGCCGGGCGAGCAGGGCCATGGTCAACTGACGTTGGATAATGTCAATGTGGCGCACCTGACGCCTTTTCTGCACGCACTGGGCGGGGATGGCAATTCGCTGTTTTCGCGCTTTGCCCCCAGCGGACAGTTGAAAAACCTGTCGCTCAATTGGAAGGGGCCGTTGCAGTCGCCGCGTCAATATACGGTGGCAACCCGTTTTGATTCTCTGGCCTGGCAAGCATTTGCCACCGTGCCGGGTATCAGCGGGGTCAGCGGTTCGCTACGTTTTGGCGAGCAGGGTGGCAGCCTGCAACTGGACAGCCATCATGCAACACTGAATTACCCGGCAGTTTTCCCGCAGTTGCTCAACTTCGACCAGCTTAATGCCCGTGTGGACTGGAAAAACCAGGGCAATGAGACTGACGTGGAGTTTCATGAGGTCCGTTTTGCCAATGCCGATCTGAATGGCCGCTTTGGCGGGCATTACCATCATGGCGACAAGGGACCGGGCGTGGTGGATTTCACCGCCAACGTGGACAAGGTAGCTGCCGTCCGGGTGCCCGCTTATCTGCCGCACGCGGTGGGCCAAGATACCCTGCGCTGGCTCACGCAGGCGCTGCAAGGTGGTACGGCCAGTGATGTACGCATGATTCTGAAAGGTGATCTGGCCGACTTTCCCTTTGCCGGAGGCAAGAACGGGCAGTTCAGCGTGGACGCCAAGGTGGAGCAGGGCAAGTTGCTGTACGAAAAAGGCTGGCCCACCATCGACAACATCCAGGCTGATCTGGGTTTCCATAATGAAAAAATGCTGATTGCCGCGCGCTCCGCCACTACGCTGGGTGTGCCGCTGTCCGCCGTACAAGTGGGTATAGACAATCTGGGTGCGGCTCAGCCGGTGCTGACGGTGCTGGGACGCGCCCGGGGGCCGCTGGCCAGCATGTTGAAATTCACTACCAACAGCCCGGTAGACGGCTGGCTGGATGGTTTTACCGGCAATCTGCAAGGGGCAGGCAATGCTGAGCTGAACCTGAAGCTGGGCATTCCCCTGTCAGGCAAGGAGCCGGTCAGGGTTAGGGGTGACATCCTGCTGGCGGGTAATCAACTGGGCTTTCGCACCCTGCCCATTCCCACCTTGCGTGATGCGCGCGGTACGCTGACTTTTACCGAACACGGTGTCGAAACCAATGGTGTCAGTTTCAATGCCCTGGGCGGGCCTTTCCTGTTGAAAGCAGCCAGCACCCAGTCCGGACGCATGAGTTTTGATATTCATGGCGAAGCCGACAGCAAGCAGGCGCTGGACCACTATTTGCCCATCTTGTCGCCCTATGTCAGTGGCCACTCACCGTTTGCGGTGCAGTTTGTGGTGCAGAAGGGGCTGGAAAACCTGGTCGTCAGCTCCAGTTTGCAGGGTGTCAGTATTCTGGCTCCGGCGCCGGCTGGCAAACCTGCGGCCGATGTGTTGCCGCTGTCATTGCGGGTAACGCCTGGAAAGACCGCTCAGCAGCCGGTACGGCTGGATCTGGACGTGGGTACGGTGGCCAGTGGCAGCCTGGTACTGGATGAGCATGGCAATCTCAAAACCGGGGTCATTGCCTCTGGTCGCCCGCAGGGCAAGCAGCCGGACGAAGGCCTGGTATTGCGGCTGGCTGCGCCCAAGGTGGATTTGCCGCGCTGGGTGGATGCCATCACCGGGCCTTCCGGCTTGCATGGCAATACGGCTGCCGCCGGCAAATCGCTGCAGTTTGACCTGCCTTTGCTGATCGACCTGCAAACCCCGGAACTGGACAGCTGGGGTGGTAGCCTGCACAAGGTAACGGCCACGCTGGGGAATCGGCGCATCCGCAATGGCTGGTCGCTGGAGGTGCGGGCGCATGAACTGAGCGGCAGCATCGATTACCTGCCCGAGGGCAATGGGCTGGTGCGTGCCAATCTGGCCTATGCCCAGCTCAATCCACCGGAAAAGGGCAGTGCAGCAGATGGCGACGCCGCCATGGCTGACAAGGGCGATTGGCCCGCACTGGATATTCGCGTGGGTGACCTGATTTATCAGAACAGATCAGTCGGCAAGCTGGAAGTGCGCGCACGCCGCGAAGGGCGTGACTGGGTGCTCAATCCGCTGCGTCTGGTGGCACCGGAAGGCAGCTTGCAAGGCAGTGCGCGCGTGCGTCGCAGCGACAGCGGCAAGGAAGTGCAAACCCGTTATCAACTGGATAGCAGCGATGTGGGCAAGCTGCTGGCCCGCGTTGGCCTGCAGGATACCTTCCGCAAGGGTGAAGGCACACTCACCGGCAATATGAGTTGGCCGGGCGGTTTGTTTGATGTCAGCGCCAGTCAGCTTTCCGGCGAGATGACGCTGGCGCTCAAGAATGGTCGTTTTGCCAAGGTGGACCCGGGAGTGGCGCGCCTGCTTGGCGTATTGAGCCTGCAGTCGCTGACGCGCCGGGTAAAGCTGGATTTCACCGATGTATTCAGCGACGGCTTTGCTTTTGACTCCATCACCGGCGATGCCCGTATCAGCAAGGGTGTGTTTGTTTCTGATAATGTGCACATGAAAGGCCCGGCGGCAGATGTCTACCTGCGTGGCCAGGTGAGTCTGGCCAATGAAACCCAGGACGTGCATATCAAGGTACAGCCTCATCTGGCCGAGAGCGTGGCGCTGGCTGCGGGCGCGGCGCTGCTCAACCCGGTGGTGGGGGTGGCGGCGCTGGCGGCACAGAAAGTACTGCAAGATCCGGTCGGCAAGATTTTGTCGGTCGAGTATGACCTGACCGGTTCCTTTGCCAATCCCAAGGTGGAAAAAAAGGCAGCGGAACCTTTGAGAAACAGCAAACGGATCATCACGCCATGAAACAGAAATTTATCGCTGCCGCCGTACAGATGGTGTCCGGTACCGATGTCGCTGCCAACCTGGCCCGTGCTGCCGTGCTGGTGGCGCAGGCTGCGGCTGCCGGAGCCGCCTTCGTGGTGTTGCCCGAATACTTCTGCCTGATGGGCAGGAAGGATGGCGACAAGGTGGCCATCTGCGAAGAGGCGGGCAGTGGCCCGCTGCAGACGGCGCTGGCCGCCATGGCGCGTGACAACAAGGTCTGGCTGGCTGCCGGCACCATTCCGCTGCGCAGCCCGGAGCCGGGCAAGGTATTCAATACCACCCTGGTATTCGACCCCGATGGCGTGGTACAGGCGCGTTACGACAAGATCCACCTGTTTGGCTATACCGGAAATGGCGAGCGCTATTGCGAGTCTGACAGTATTCTGGCCGGCAGTACGCCGGTCAAGGTGGATATCGGTCTGGCAGAAGTAGCCTGCGGTATCTGCTACGATCTGCGCTTTCCCGAGCTGTTCCGCCAGTTGGCACCATTTGATGTGATGATTCTGCCGGCAGCGTTTACCGCAGCCACCGGCGAAGCCCACTGGGAGGTGCTGATGCGCGCCCGCGCCATCGAAAACCAGTGTTATGTGATTGCCTCCGGACAAGGCGGTACTCACGAAAACGGCCGCAAAACCCATGGTCAGTCCATGATCATCGACCCCTGGGGGCGCATTCTGGCGCAGCAGGCCAGTGGCGAAGGTGTCGTACTGGTCGAGATTGACCCCGCATTGCTGCATTCGGTACGCAGTGGCCTGCCGGCCCTGGCGCACCGTGTGCTTTGACAGAAAGACCCACCATGCAAGACGCTTTCAGTATTGCCGATCAGTTGTTGCTTGCGCCCTATGGCGTAGACGAAGCCATGATCGAGAAAACCTTTGCCCGCATGCGTCAGCATGCCGTCGACTATGCCGACCTTTACTTTCAGTACACCCGCAGCGAGGGCTGGAGTCTGGAAGAGGGTATCGTCAAATCCGGTAGCTTCAGCATTGATCAGGGGGTGGGGGTACGCGCTGTTTCCGGCGACAAGACCGCCTTTGCCTATTCCGACGACATCGGCGCGGATGCCATCAATCGGGCGGCAGATGCCGTGCGCGCCATCGGCCTCGTGGGTGGGGATGGCAGTGCTGGCCGCCAGTCGCCGCAGCGCGCGCGCGATCTTTATCCGGCCATCGACCCCTGTCACAGCCTGGAAGCGGCTGCCAAGGTAGCCCTGCTGGAAAAGGTGGAAAAGCTGGCCCGTGCCATGGACCCGCGCGTGATTCAGGTGATGGCCGGTGTGGCTTCGGAATATGACGTGGTTTACGTCGCGCGGCATGATGGCGTCCGCGCCGCCGATGTGCGTCCGCTGGTGCGGCTGTCGGTGCATGTGATTGCCGAGCACAATGGCCGGCGCGAGCAGGGCTCGGGCGGCGGCGGTGGCCGCTTTGACCTGACCCGCTTTGACGATGCGCTGGTGGAACTGTATGTGCGTCAGGCCGTGGATCAGGCGCTGATCAACCTGGAAGCCCGTCCGGCACCTGCCGGTCAGATGACGGTGGTGCTGGGGTCCGGCTGGCCGGGCGTGCTGTTGCACGAGGCCATCGGCCACGGTCTGGAAGGCGATTTCAACCGCAAGGGCACGTCGGCCTTCTCCGGCAAGCTGGGCCAGCGTGTGGCCGCCGCCGGGGTGACCGTGGTGGATGACGGTACGTTGGATGGCCGTCGCGGTTCGCTGGCCATCGACGACGAAGGCAATCAGACCAACCGTACCGTGCTGATTGAAGATGGCATTCTCAAGGGCTATATGCAGGATGCGATGAACGCCCGTCTGATGCAGGTGGCTCCCACTGGCAATGGCCGACGCGAATCCTATGCCCACATCCCGATGCCGCGCATGACCAACACCTATATGCTGGGCGGCCAGCATGATCCGGCAGAAATCATTGCCTCGGTGAAAGACGGCCTGTATGCCGCCAATTTTGGTGGCGGGCAGGTGGACATTACCAGCGGCAAGTTTGTGTTCTCTGCCTCGGAAGCCTGGCGCATCGAAGACGGCAAGCTGACTTACCCGATCAAGGGGGCCACGCTGATCGGTAATGGCCCAGATGTGCTGGGTTATGTGTCGATGATAGGCAATGACATGGCCCTGGATCAGGGCGTGGGCGTGTGCGGCAAGGAAGGGCAGAGCGTACCTGTGGGGGTAGGCCAGCCTACCTTGCGTATTGATGGCGGGCTGACGGTTGGCGGTACCGGCGGCTGACAGGGTAGCTGGCATTCATGACACAAGCAAAGACCGGCCTGGCATCTGGCCGGTGGCTGTTGCTGCTGGCTGGGTTCTGCCTGTGGCAATCCGTGGCGGCGCAGGATTTTACTGTGGCGGTGGAAGAGTCCGACAACCATCCCTTTGAGTTTGTGCAAGGGGATGGCAAGACGCACGGTGGCTTTCATCTGGACGTGATTGATCAGGTTGCCGCCCAGCTGGGCTGGCATGTGGTGTACAAGCCCATGCCCTGGCAGCGTGCCCTGCGCAGCCTGCAATTAGGTAGGGTGGATGCGCTCAGCTATCTGGCGCGCACGCCGGAGCGTGATGCCTATGCCGTATTTCTGCCGGCTGCCATTCAGCATCGCCAGTTTGCCGGCCTGTTTGTGCGGCGCTCCCAGCGCCAGCATTTTCCCGATACCGCCAAGCCTTGCTCTTATGCGGGTTATCACATTGCAGCGGCCAGCAACTACTTTTATGGCGACATCGTGCAGCAAGCGATGCGTGAATGCTGGCAGATCGACATGACGGCCAGCTCCAAGGAAGAGGTGTTCTCCAAGCTGCTGGCCGGGCGTATCGATATCGCGGTGGCTTATGGCACTTCCTTGCAATCGCTGGATGCCCAGATGCCGGAGTTGCAATCCCAGGTGGTTGCCCTGCGCGAGCCGCGCTGGCTGATTGGCGATTTCTACCTTGGATTCTCGCGCAAGGCCATGTCGGCGCAGCGGATTGATGCCTATGTCGGTGCGCTGGGCAGCTTCCGGCAAAGCCCGGCGTATCAGCAACTGGTACGCAAATACAATATGAAGCCCTTCCTGCCCTAAGCCGCAGGGGACGGCTGCCTGCGTCCTTGTGGCCGCATTTTTTCTCACCGGATACGACGACTGTCGCAGGAGGAAGCATGGTTCGGCTGGAAGACATACAAATCCTGCTGCATACCGCGCAACTGGGCAGCCTGTCCGCCGCTGCGCGCGCGCTGGACATCAGCCCGGCAGTGGCCAGTGCCGCCCTGAAGCGGCTGGAGGGTGAGCTGGGTACTCATCTGCTGGTTCGCTCAACGCGCAGCTTGCGCCTGACTGCGGATGGCGAGCGCTATCTTGAGCATGCCCGCAGTGCGCTGGATGCCTTGCAGGCCGGTGCCCAGGCGCTGGCTGCTGGTCGGCAGACCCTGCAAGGTCAGCTCAGCCTGTCCATGCCCTCCGATATTGGCAGGCAATTGCTGCGTCCCTGGCTGGATGTGTTTCTGGATGAGCATCCGGGGGTGCGGCTGCAACTGCATATCAGCGACCGTCTGGCCGATCTGTACCGCATGCCGGTCGATGTGGCGCTGCGCTACGGCGTGCCGGAAGACTCCAGCCTGGTCGCCCTGCCCATGTTGCCGGATAACCGGCGTCTACTATGCGCTGCACCGTCCTATCTGGAGCGCCACGGCTGGCCTGAGCAGCCGGAAGATCTCGCTGCCCATGCCTGCCTGCGGCTGGTGCTGGGAGATGCACTGCATGAACGCTGGCGCTTTGTCCGGCAAGGCGAGTGGAGCACGGTCATGGTCAGCGGGCGCCGCAATAGCGACGATGGGGAAATCGTCCGGCGCTGGGCGGTGGACGGACAGGGGATAGCCTACAAATCCCGACTGGATGTGCTGGACGATGTGCGTGCCGGCCGCTTGCTGCCCTTGCTGCCCGACTACCAGACCGAGCGTGCGCCGCTGTATCTGGTCTGCCCGCATCGCATGATGCTGTCGCCACTGGTCGTCCGCCTGCGCGAATTTCTACAGCTGCGCCTGCAGCAGTACGTGGACGCACCGCTGTAGTCCGCATCTGATCCGTCCTGATCCGTCAACCTCAACTTTGCGTGCTCAACAGGCTCCCGACTGAGCTGGTGTAGCTATTGCTCTGACTGTGCTGCAGGTTTTGCAGCAGGGCGCTCAGGAAAGATTGCAAGTTAGCCGAGGTATTGCTGCCGGACGTCGCACTGTCGCTGGCGCTGCTGCCAGTGGCCTGCGGGACACTGCTAAGCAGATTGTTGAAATCGCTTTGCAGGGTGCTGAGCGCACTGGAGCTGCTGGTGCTGCCAGATGCGCTGGATAGCTGCTGGATCAGGCTTTGCAACTGGCTTTCGGCATTACCGTAAGCGCTGGTGCTGCTGTCGCTGCTGCTGTTATCGGTGCTGCTGGTCGACGTACTGGTGGACTTCAGCGCGGCAAACAGGTCGTGCATGAATGTGTGCATGGCCTGCATCGGGTTTTGGGTAGTGCCCGTGCTGCTGACGCTGTCGTTGCTGTCACCGTCGTCATCTGGCGGCGGAGGCGGCATGCCGGCAAGCGAAGCATTACTGCTGTTGCCCGTGCCATTGCTGCTACTGCTGGAGGAGGGCGGCTGCAAGGAAATACCCAGCTGGCTTAATGCCTGTTCCACGCTTTGCATGAAGGCATCATTGCCACCACGGTGCTTGCCATGATGGCGGGCTTCACTGCTGCTTGATGTTGTACTGGTCTGGCTGCTGCCTGACAGGCTGCCGTAAATGGATGTGCTGCTGCTAATACCTGAAATGCTCATGATGACGGCTCCTGATGCTTGCAATTGAGCGGTGCGGTGTCGCCATGGGTGCTGCAGCCGGCGACAAGCGCGATGCTGCAGCTAGGCAAGTTTCAGGCCAGTAAGTGACGGTGTAAATGTAAAAACATGTTAGAAAATGTTAGTGATTGTCGTGGTGTACGGAAAAACGCCCATGCTCTGCTAAGGTGTGGCCTGCGTTGGCTTGTGGCCTGTTGCACGGAATGGAAAAAATTGCCGTCACCGGCAATAGGCTGCCGCCGCAAAATGGTAAATATTCATTGCAGACAGTGGCTTGCCACTGTTTTCAGATTGCCGCCAGGCAATTTTTGCCGCTTGGTGCTGATGGCAGCCGCCCGAATGAGAGAGGGACCCGGGGCAAGCGGGCAGGCGGCTACCGCTTGCCATCATGCGCGGCTGATCCGTTAAAAGCGGTTAGCGCCGGGTAAAGCGCTATAAATCAGTGTAAATGGCAGTAAAACTTCACCCGCAACCGGCTGCGATGTGGATTATGTCTGCCGACAGCCCCCGGGAGAGGGGGGTAATGCAATAAATCAGGATGGAAAATGAGAATACTGCTGGTGGATGACGATATTGAATTGGCCGACATGCTGGGCAGCTACCTGGAGCGGGAGTCCTGCCTGGTACAGAAAGTGAGTGACGGCACCAGCGCGGTGGTGCAAGCGCTGTCCGGTCAGTTCGACCTGATGGTGCTGGATGTCATGATGCCTGGGCTCAGCGGGGTGGAAGTGCTGCGGCGCGTACGCGAGCACAGCATGCTGCCGGTGCTGATGCTGACGGCCCGTGGTGACGATACCGACCGCGTGCTGGGGCTGGAGCTGGGTGCCGATGACTATGTCCCTAAACCCTGCACGCCGCGCGAGCTGCTGGCACGCATTCGGGCCATCCTGCGCCGCACTGGCAACCAACCGCAGCCGGCGCATGAAACCGACGTCCTGCGCGAAGGCCCGCTCACCATGTGGCCGGGCGAGCGCCGTGCCCATTGGGGTGAAGACCCGCTGGAGCTAACCAGTACCGAATACAGCCTGCTGGAACTGCTGGTGCGCCATGCCGGCCAGCCAGTTGGCAAGGACGTGTTGTCCAAGCAGGCCTTGGGCCGTCCGCTGGCCCGGTTTGACCGCAGCGTGGATGTACACATGAGCAGCATCCGGCAGAAGCTGTCACGCGTGGCTCCGGGCCGCATCTGCATCCAGACCGTGGTACGTCGCGGTTACCAGTTCATCAAGGCCTGAACATGGGACGTTTGTTCTGGAAGCTGTTTCTCATTCTGTGGCTGGCGCAGATCTGCACCGTGGTCGGGGTGGGGGCGGTATTCTGGATCAAGCATCGTAACGAGACAGCCGCCGTTATCGAGCAACGCCATCCCATGGACGGTACGGTGCTGGATCTGGCAGCCAGCTTGCTGCGCCATGAAGGTAGTGCCGGTTTGCGCAGGCAGCTGGAAGGCATGCGCGCGCGCGGACGCGACTATCTGTACATAGTGGACGATCACGGGCATGAATTGCTGGGTCGTGCAGTCCCGGCGGCAGACCATCTGGCCCACCGTCCCACCCGTGAGGTAAGCCTGCCGGATGGTAGCCATTACCGGCTGGTGCTGCTGCCACCCGGTCCGCCGCTAGGCCTGCCTGGAGACCCTGGCAGGCCTGGGCACGGTGGCCCGGATGATCCAGGCCCGATTCCGCTGATTCCCGTGGTGGGGGCTTTGTTGGGCAGCCTGTTGTTTGGTGCCATTCTTGCGCGCTATCTGTCCAAGCCCATTCACCTGATGAGCGAAGCGTTTCAGTCGGTAGCCAAGGGCAATATGGATGTCAATCTGGCCAGCCGCATTGGCGGACGCCGCGATGAACTGGCCGATCTTGGCCGTGACTTCGACAGTCTGGCGCAAAGGCTGAAGCAGCTGATCGTGGGTCAGCGCCGCTTGTTTCACGATGTATCGCACGAACTGCGCTCGCCGCTGGCCCGGCTGAATGCGGCAGTCGATTTGGCGCGACAGCAGCCCGAGCGTCTGGATGAATGGCTGGGACGGATCGAACGTGAGTCCGGCCGCATGGATATGCTGGTGGGCGAAGTGCTGGCGCTGGCTCGGCTGGATGCCGAAGGTGCACAGCACCCGCCGGAACGGCTGGCAATCGATGTATTGCTGGAAGAGCTGATTCCCGACGCCGAATTCGAAGCAGAGGCCAATGACTGCAGCATTCTGCTGCTACAGACCGATATGGCCGAAGTCATGATGCAGCCGGAGCTGTTGTCGCGGGCGCTGGAAAATGTGGTGCGCAATGCCATTCACCATACGCGCAAAGGCAGTGCGGTTTCACTGGCGGTAGTGCGTTCGGCTACGGAGGTAAGGATCGACGTGTGCGATTGCGGCCTCGGCGTGCCGGAACCCGAGCTGGAAACCATCTTCGAGCCCTTCTTCCGCAGCGAGCAGAACAGCCAGCCGGGGGGCTACGGTTTGGGCCTGGCCATGGCGCACCGCATTGTGCAGGCCCACCATGGCAGTATCAAGGCCAGCAATCTGCCGCAGGGTGGGCTGTGTGTCAGCATCACCCTGCCGTTGGCGCCAGCCTGAACTTGTTAGCCCTTGGAGCGCAGGCCGCCGGAGTTGCCCAGTTCGCTGAGCAGGCGGCAGGTGGTTTTACCGCTCAGACGGAAAGGGTCCAGCACCGGGCTGGAAGAGTGCCGCAGCAGCAGTGCGGCATTTTTCTTGTCTAGCGGTGCCTGTGCCATCGACCAGCAGGCAAACTCGCGCTGGTCGACTTCCTCGTAGCTAAGCAGGGTAACGTCGCCATGACGGCTATCGCGGCAAATGGTCTGATACAGCGCATTGACTTCGGCACGCCCACCTTCCAGTGCCTGTACGAACACACCGTCGCCATAGCACAGCACGCCGGTGATGCCACGTTCGGGGTTGTGTTGATGGGCGGCATCCAGAATCTGCCGCACCAGTTCGCTGTTGATGGGGGTGGTGCTGCGGCTGGCGTAAATCAGGCGAACGAGCATGTCAGTTTCCTCTGTGCAGCAGCGACAGGAATTCCCGGCGCAGGTTGGCGTCGCGCAAGAAAGAACCGCGCATCACGCTATTGGTCATCTTGGAATTACTGTCCTTCACCCCGCGCCAGTGCATGCAGAAATGATCGGCCTCCATGACGATGGCCAGGCCGTCCGGCTGCAGCTTGTCCATCAGCAAGTCGGCAATCTGCATCACGGCTTCTTCCTGGATTTGCGGTCGGGTCATCACCCAGTCAATCAGGCGGGCGTACTTTGACAAACCGATGAGGCTGGAGTGTTCATTGGGCATCACGCCCACCCATACCCGGCCCATGATGGGGCAGAGGTGGTGCGAGCAGGCACTGCGTACCGTGATGGGGCCGACGATCATCAATTCGTTCAACTGCTCGATGTTCGGAAATTCGGTATTCGGCGGGCTGGCAACATAACGGCCACGAAAAACTTCGCGTACAAACATCTTGGCAACACGCCGTGCCGTGTCCTGGGTGTTGTGGTCATTTACCGTGTCGATGACCAGGCTTTCCAGCACCCCTTGCATCTTGGCTGCCACTTCCTGTTGCAGCAAATCCAGTTCATCGCCCTCGATGAAGTCGGCAATATTGTCGTTGGCGTGAAAGCGCACGCCGGCATTCTGCAGACGGTAGCGTATGCGGGAGGAAACGCTATCCGTCGTCGTGGCGTTGTTATCCGTTTTGCTCATGGTGGCTTTGGCCTTTATCTTCGATGGCTGGCGCAGTCCGGCTGCAGGCTGTTGCGCGTGGACGTTTTTCTGCCAGTCGCTGTTTATCCGTGATGTGTGTGGCAAGCGATGCTGGTGTGCTGCCGCTGAAATCCCTGTTTTGCATGGTAATGCGCCGCAGAGGCCGGGGAAAGAAAAACCGGAATCAGCATTGCTAAATGGTGACGCTAAGCTGGGCTTTCAAGACTGCGGCCCGGTTTTCTGCTGCCGGTAAAGGCAGGGTTGGCCGGATGCTTCCAGCACATCCAGGCAGGGTTGGCGCTTGCTCTTGATCTTCAGGGCACGGCAGGCGTAAGGAAAGCGGACATCATGGCTGATGTGGTAGTGGCGACAGTCCAGGCATTGCCGGCGGGGTTGGAGGGCTTTTCCGGTAGCGGGCATGATGTGGCCGGACAGAGTGGAAACTGCCGCGATTTTGCCTGTTGCTGTGCCTAATGTGAATAATTGTTTTAAATGCTGATGTTGGCTGTCATTTTTGGTATAAAGCTGAAGTGCATCTTGCAAATCCGGCCCCATCCGTTTGCAAGGCGGGCTTCCCGGCTGCTCAAGCCGGTATTGATACCCATCATGACTATCGACCCCGTACTGGTTCTGGCCCCGATCTTCCTCACCACCGAATTGCTGAGTCTGGCGCTGTGCTTGGCGCTGGCTTCGCTGCGGCGTAGTGGCCTGCCCGGCGTATCGCAGTGGCTGCTGGCCAATATTGCCGTTGTGGTTTATCTGCCGCTGTTGGGTTTGCGTGGGGTGGTTCCCGACAGTATTTCCATTGTGGCCGCCAATGGCATCCTGGCTTTGTCTGTTGCTCTGTACTATGCAGGCTGTGCCCATTTTCTGGGCCAGCCGCCACGCTGGAACTGGCTGCTGGGCGGTGCGCTGCTGCAGGTGCTGGCGGTAAGCTACTGGCGCTATGGGGACAACAGCCTCCCCATGCGGGTGATGGCCATTTCTGTTTACAGTGCCGTGGTGTGTACCGCCACGGCCTGGCTGATGCTGAAACATTATCGTGGCCGGCGCAGCAGCGTGCATTATCGCTTGCTGACCGGGCTGGCCTGTATCTTTGCCTTGTCACAGCTGGTACGCAGCATCTACTTCTACACCCTGTACCCGGCTCCCACCAGCATGATGCTGGCCAGTGGCTGGAATATCATGCTGCTGTGCCTTGGCGCAGCCATCATGCCTGCCTTGTCGATGTCTGCCGTGCTGATGCTGCACGAGTCTTTGCAGACGGAGGCTGAAAACGCGGCCAATCGCGATTTTATGACCGGGGCGCTGTCACGCAAGCATCTGTTTACCATCGGGCAGCAGCAAATCCTGCATGCGGCGGCATCGCATCAGCCATTAACGCTGCTGCTGATCGATCTGGATCACTTCAAAATCATCAATGACACGTTTGGCCATGCAGCTGGCGACGAAGTGCTACGGGCTTTTGCCGACATGGTGCGTGGGCATCTGCGCGGGCCGGATGCCTTGGGCCGCTTGGGCGGGGAGGAATTTGCCATTCTGTTACCCGATGCCACCGTGGCGGCCGGATGGCAGGTGGCCGAGCGGCTGAGACAACAGGCGCAGCAGCATCTGGTCAGTAGCAGTTTTGGTGATTGTCGCTACAGCATCAGCATTGGTGTGGCGGGCTGGCATGGTGGTGAAAGTTTCGATCAGTTATGCCGCCGTGCCGACCAGGCTTTGTACGAGGCCAAAAACAATGGCCGCAACCGGGTCCATGTCAGCCCGGTTGGCGTAGTGCCCGTGGCGGTGGGTTGAGCCATGTCGGGATGTGGCGTGAGCATGGGTGAGGTTTTTCATTCTGGTGGACGAGTATCGCTGCGGAAGCGCCAGCGCAGTCCGCAAAAGCCGTTTTTCCGGCAAAGCCATTGCAAGATCGTGTTGTTCCTGGATTGCTAACCGAATACAGCCAGGCCGCAGGCCATCGCATGGTGGTGACAACATAAAAGCCGCAGCGTGCGGCTTTTATGTTGAGTGGCACATTTTATTGCCGGCTAACTAGTCCGGAAAGACATTTTCGATCTGCTACGTTCCTGGGGCGCTGGCGAGAAAACGGCAAAAAAATTGGGCAAGCCCTCTTGGGGCGCCCAATTCTGATGCAAATTTCCAAGTGTAAAGTGATTAACTTCAATAACTTGGCGTCCATGCGCCTGCGGGATCAGTCGGCTGGCTTGAAGCGCAGGCAGACGGAGTTGATGCAGTAACGCTCGCCGGTGGGTTCCGGGCCGTCAGGAAAAACGTGGCCCAGATGGGCATCGCAGTTGGCGCAACGTACTTCTACACGCAGCATGCCGTGGGATGTATCGCGCAGGCGCTTGATGCGCTCGCCAGCGGCTTCGGCCCAGAAGCTGGGCCAGCCGCAGCCGGCGTCGAATTTGGTGTCGGCGTGAAACAGCAGGCTGCCGCAGCAGATGCAGTGATAGTCACCCTGTTCGGTGCGCTGGTAATGTTCGCCGCTGAACGGACGTTCGGTACCGCCCTGGCGGGCGACACGGTATTGCTCCGGGCTGAGCCGGGTGCGCCACTCGGCATCACTGATGGATTTTGGGTTGTTCATGGCCATTCCTTGGGGTGGGCTGTGGCAGTTTGTCGTGGCAGCAGGCGTGATCTGACGCACGGCAGGCTTATAGTTCGTCCAGGCTGTTGTCCAGATGGGATTGATCGGCCCATTTTTCAATTTCCCAGTTGCCGTCCCGGTAGATGACCCAGTTGAGTGCGGCATTGGGAATGGGAAAGTCGCGGGCGCCGCTCAGGCCCTGGCCACTGGCGGTGCGGTGCACCATCTCCAGTACGCCGCCATGGCTGACCACCATAATCTGCTCTCCCGCATGGTGCTCTGCCAGTTGCTGCATGCAGTGCATGATGCGCTGCTGAAAGTTGTGCAGGCTCTCGCCGCCTTGCAGGTCGAAATGCAGGTCGCGTTCCTGATGTAGCCGGTAAGCGTGCGGGATATGTTCACGCGCTTCGTCGAAGGTGTGGCCCTGGAAGGCACCGTAATGCCGTTCTTTTAGCGCCGGGTGGGTTTGCAGTGGCAGGCCCAACTGGCGGCTGATGGCCGTGGCGGTCTGGCGGGCGCGGGTGAGTTCGCTGACATGCAGGGCGCTGAACGCCAACTGTTGCTGTGCCAGTGCCCGCGCCAGTTGCTCGGCCTGTTGCAGGCCGCGCGGGTTGAGCGGGATATCCAAATGGCCTTGCAGGCGGCGCTCGCGGTTCCAGTCGGTTTCGCCGTGGCGGATCAGGCAGAAGCGGGTGGTGTGCATGGATGGTGTCCGGATGGGGTTACAGAATGCCGACGCCGGATATTTCGCGAGCCAGGTTGGCGGCGTAGTTGTCGGTCATGCCTCCAACAAAGTCCAGCACCTTCATGTATGCCTGATACAAGCTGTCCTCGGCGTTGACGTGTTGATCCAGCAGGCCCATGGCCAGATGCTGGCGCGGGGTCAGCTGGCCGTGCCCTTTGGTGATGAGGGCGTGCACGGCTGGAACCAGTACATCCAGAATGGTGGCAACGCAGGGGTAGGAGGCCAGCTCGGTCACCAGCTTGGTGCGATGGCGGTATACCTTGTTGCTGGCCAGTTCCTTGGCCTGGATCAGTGCTTCCTGTACCTCGGGGTCGGTCAGGTTGATCAGGTCCTTGGCCGGAAACTCGCCAGCCAGCAAGGCGTTGTGGTGCAGCATGAATTTTTGCGCCACTTCGGCCACACAGCGGCCAATGGCAATGCCGCGCAAGGTGGCGCATTTCTGCTTCACATCATGCAGGTTCCATATTTTTTCGTATTCGGTGAAGCGGGAAAACAGGCCTTCGAATTCCCGTACGTCCAGAATGCCAATTTCTACCGCATCTTCCAGATCGAGAATGGCATAGCAGATATCGTCGGCCGCTTCCATCAGGTAGGACAGCGGATGCCGGCCCCATTCCAGCGGCCCCTTGCGTGGTAGTTGCAGCTCGGCGGCAATGCGCTCGAAATAGGGCAGCTCGGTGCGATAGATATTGAACTTGTCACGTTCCAGCGCCTTGGGGGCATCTGCGGTCCACGGATACTTGATCAGTGCGCCCAGTGCCGCAGCAGTCAGGCGCATGCCGCCTTCGTGGCTGTACATTTCCAGTGTGGCCAGCATGCGCAGGCCGTGGGCATTGCCTTCGTAGGTTTGTACATCGCGTAGCTGGGCGGCATCCAGCGTGGCCAGGTATGGCGCGTTGCGGGCATCGCGGAACCAGTCGCGCAGCGCGTCTTCGCCAGTATGGCCAAACGGCGGGTTGCCGATATCGTGCGCCAGGCAGGCTACCTGTACCACCGCGCCGATATCAAACGGGCTGTAGCCGCCAGGCATCACGCCGGCGTGCTGCATCATCACGCCCACCCGGTTGCCCAAGCTACGCCCGACGCTGGCCACTTCCACGCTGTGGGTGAGGCGGTTGTGGGTGTGGTCGTTCTGGGCGAGTGGATGTACTTGGGTTTTGCGGCCCAGGCGGCGGAAGGCACTGGAAAACACCACCCGGTCGTGGTCGATGTGAAAGTCGCTGCGCAGGCCGGCACTGCCCTCATCCGTGGCAGGGGTGTGGGTGGGTTTGATTTCGCCCTGTACCACCTTGAAGCGCTGGGTGGACAGCAGGGCAGTCCATTGTTGTTGCTGGTGTTGGGTCATGGCAGGCCGTGGCAGGTTGGATGGTGGGATGATAGGGGCTTTGTCGGCAGTGGAAAAGCAGGCGGCTGTTTATGGTTGGGCATACAGCCGGATCAACTGGCCGTGACGGTCGTCAGTCAGGTAGAGCGCGCCATCTGTACCCACGCGGACTTCCACCGGGCCGCCCGGCCCCTTGCTGTCCTTCCAGTTGCTGATCAGTTCAACCCCCTTGCCATTGGGCAGTCCCTGGCGGTCGGTCGGGTAGGCCATCAGGCGGTGGCCATGCTGGCGATAGCCATGAAAGCCCACGATCAGCCAGCCGGCAAAGCGGGCCGGGGTGTTTGGCCCCAGCCACCAGGTCAGGCCAAGTGGTGCGGCGTGGGCGGGAAGCAGACGGTAGGGGGCGGTGGTTTGACGGCAGTCATAAGCCGGGTATTCCGGTGCGGCCTGCTGCATGTCATAGCAGTAGGGCCAGCCGTAGTGCTTGCCGGGTTGTAGCAGGTTCAGTTCGTCGTGGGGCAGTTCGTTGTCATTGGGCAGATGCAGCTTCAGCTGGATGGCATCGCGACTGTTTTCGGCCTGCAGTACGATGCCGCTGCGTGGGTGTACACCCAGCGCCATGCTGTTGCGCAGGCCGCGTGCAAATACGCCCTTGTCACTTACCTTGCCATCCTTGTCGATGTGATAGCGCCACACCACGCCCGCCTGGTCTTGTTCACTCTCGGGGCAGCGCAGCGCGGCCAGTTGTGCCGGGGTGGCTGTTTCGCAGTTGTCGGAAGAACTGCCGATGTTGACATACAGATCGCCATTGGCTGCCAGGGCAAAGGTGGTGAGTGGATGACGCTGGCGCAAGGGCAGGGTGATCACGGTTTCGCTTTGCTGTGGTGTTGCCGGATCAAAACACACTATGCGTCCCACCTCGCCCACGTAAATCTTGCCGTCTGGCCCTTGTACCACACCATGCGGGCGATCCAGCCCCCGGGCCAGCACGGTTTGCTGCCAGCCGTCGGCTTTGTGTTCCAGTTGTAGCAGCCGGCCTTGGGCGGCATCCCAGCGTTGCATCTCGGTGAGCAGCAGCTTGCCATCGGGCAAGATGGCAAGGCCGCGCGGCATTTTCAGGCCGCTGGCAATCACTTCGGCACACAGGCCAGGCAGGGGCCGCATGCCGGCAGGAACCGCTTGCGGGCAGTTGCTGGCTGCGATTGACGAGAGTGGCAGTAGCAGCAGGGCAAGGGTAAGCAGGTAGCTGGCGCGCATGAATTTTCTCCAGTCGCCCGGTTTGGGAGGGGGAAGGGAGTCAACAATAACAAGGTCATGCCGGAAAGTCGTCAAGGATGTGTCGGTATTCATGCAAAGAAAGGCTGCTGAGTCGTAAATACCGGTTGCAGTGATTGTGCATGCAAATGATAATGATTGTCATTAACAAGCGTGTGAGGTGGTGCCATGCTGTGGGCAACGATTCAGCTAGGTGGAATGGGGCTAATGCTATTGACCCGGCTAGCTTACCGGCCATTGCTGCAGCGGGATAGCCGCCTGCTGGTGGGGCGGTGGATTCTGCGGTGGCCGGTCTTGATCGGGATGGGGCTTCTGCCCTTGCTGGCCGCCGTGGGCGGGCAGCATTTGCTGCCGCTGGCCCTGTCGCCACTGGCGGGGCCGCTTGGATGTCTGATGCTGGCCTATGCCTGCTGGCTGTTCTGGCGCAGCCAGCATGATGTGCTGCTGGGCAAGGATGGCTGCGAGCCGTGGCGGGGCGGCGTGTACCAGCGTATTCGCCATCCTTTGTATGCCGCCTTGTGGCTGGCGGCTTTTGCACAGGTTCTGTTGCTGCAGGATGTGCTGGCTGGCAGCGGTGGTGTGCTTGCGCTGCTGTTCAGCTATGGGCGCAGTGTCCGGCGCGAGGAAAGCCAGAGGCTGCAGTGGCTGGGTGAGGCCTATCGTCAGTACATGCAGCGCACTGGCCGGCTGTGGCCGCGTGGCCTGGCCCGCTAACCGTGGGCCAGGCATTCAGGGCTGGGGGCTGATATTGCCCAGCATGGTGTTGATTTCCGCCGGACGGTACAGGGCCGGGCCGCTGCGATACACGGTAAGCCGGCCTTGTTCGATCAGCCCCACTTCCAGTTGTCGGCTGGGCGGGTCCAGCAGCAAGTAGGCCATTTCTCTGCCGCCTTCATGCGGCTTGTTGCCGCTGACAAATAGCAGCTGGTCCCGGCTTAGTGGGCCGCTGACCTGCATGTTTTGCTGGAAAACGGCAAATTTGCTCCCCAGCAGCTGCCGTAGCGCCTCTGCCACCGCACCTGTCTGGTACAGGCCGATTTCAGCCGGATAGCTCCCCACCTTGTTTTCCAGCGCCTGCCATGATTTCTCACTGCCGATTTTGGATGCCGGTTTCAGGATGGCGATGGCGCTGCCCAAGGCCGGGTTGTTGGTTGCCAAGGTTTCAAGCTGCTGCTTTGCCTCGGTAGCCACATCGCTTGCCTGCAGGCGCAGCTTGGCAAGTGGGGCGCTACTGTCTTGCAAGCGCTGGTGGGCCACCCCGATGGCGGCAGAAGCAAGCTGTTGTGCCTGCTCGCTTTGTTGCGGACTGCAGGCGGACAGTAGGCAGAGCGCTGCCATGGGCAGGATTTTTTTCTGGATGTTCATGAATACTCCTGATGATTGCAGTCATGGCAGAGCCACGGGATGCGGTTGGAGTTCCCCTCGTTTTATTGTAATAATGCTACGTTAATTCTTGTTTTTCTCTGTAATCAACATTCACTATGAAAAATAGCGATGTTTGAAAACGAACATCCATGCGCATTGCCGGTGTGCCCATGGTATTGTCGGTCGGCTGCTTCGGGTGTGGTGCTGATGGCAGCGGGCGATATTGTCGTATCGTGTGGCCCGCTGTGATTCTGTGCATGGTTTTTATGTATTTTGCTGCTATGGTATTGATTATTGGTAGCTAATTTGAAGTGTGCCTGCGCGCGCTGCCAGAATGCAGTGTGGTCGATGTGCACAGTCGCGCAGTCATGCACCCCGGTGCGGGTGGAGTTTGATCTGCATCAAGCTGTTATTTTCGATATCGAATGTAGTATTGTTTCCATAGAGAACAATTTCGGGCTTCAACTCAGGAGGTAGTCATGGAATCGATTGCTCAGCAAGCCGTACAAGCTGATCCTTGGCGGAATTTTGCTGCCGGTGACTGGCAGACCCGTGTCGATGTACGTCAGTTCATTCAGCGCAATTACCAACCCTATGCCGGCGATGCCAGTTTTCTTGCCGCTGCCACCGAACGCACGCAGGCCTTGTGGGCTGCGCTGGGCGAATTGCTCAAGCAGGAGCGGGCAAAGGGTGTGCTGGATGTATCGGCTGACCGGGCGACTTCCATTACTGCCCACGACGCCGGTTATATTGACCCGCAGCTGGAGTTGATTGTCGGCTTGCAAACCGATGCCCCGCTCAAGCGCGCCATCATGCCTAATGGTGGCCTGCGCATGGTCGAAGCCGGTTTGGCCGCCTATGGCTTTACTTTGGACCCGGTGATCAAGGAAGTCTGGAGCAAATACCGCAAGAGCCATAACCAGGGCGTGTTCGATACCTATACCCCGGAAATCCTGGCTGCGCGTAAATCCGGCATCATCACCGGTCTGCCCGATGCCTATGGCCGTGGTCGCATCATTGGCGACTACCGCCGTGTTGCACTCTATGGCACGGATTTCCTGCGCAAGGAGCGTCAGCAAGCCTTCCATGAGCTGGATGATGCGGTGTTCACCGAAGACGTCATGCGTCAGCGCGAAGAGCTGTCCGAACAATTCCGCGCGTTGGATGAGTTGCGCGAAATGGCGGCCAAGTATGGCTATGACATCAGCCGTCCGGCAGTGAACGCCCGCGAAGCGGTGCAATGGACCTACTTTGCCTACCTGGCAGCAGTGAAGGAGCAAAACGGCGCCGCCATGTCGCTGGGCCGCATTGCCACCTTCCTTGACATCTATATCGAGCGTGATCTGGCTGCTGGTGTGCTGACCGAAGCACAGGCGCAAGAGCTGATTGACGATCTGGTGATCAAGCTGCGCATCGTGCGCTTCCTGCGTACCCCGGAATACGACCAGCTGTTCTCCGGCGACCCTACCTGGGTGACCGAATCCATTGGCGGCATGGGCGAGGATGGCCGCACGCTGGTCAGCAAAAACAGCTTCCGCTTCCTCAATACCTTGTACAACCTGGGTCCGGCACCAGAGCCCAACCTTACCGTGCTGTGGTCCACCGCGCTGCCGCAGGGCTTCAAGGATTTCTGCACCAAGGTGTCGATTGATACCAGCTCCATCCAGTACGAAAACGACGACCTGATGCGGCCCTACTGGGGCGACGATTACGGCATTGCCTGCTGCGTGTCGGCCATGCGTATCGGCAAGCAGATGCAGTTCTTTGGTGCCCGTGCCAATCTGGCCAAGGCCATGCTGTATGCCATCAATGGCGGTCGCGATGAAAAGAGCGGTGCCGTGGTGGCGCACGGCTTTGCCCCGATTAGCGATGATGTGCTGGACTTTGACACCGTGATGGCCAAGTTCGACAAGATGATGGACTGGCTGGCCGCCACCTATGTCAAAGCGCTCAACTGCATTCACTACATGCACGACAAATACGCCTACGAGCGCATCGAGATGGCGCTGCACGACCGCGACATCCTGCGCACCATGGCCTGCGGCATTGCCGGGCTGTCGGTGGCAGCGGATTCGTTGTCGGCCATCAAGCATGCCCGCGTGCACGTTATCCGCAACGAAGACGGCCTGGCGGTGGATTACCGCATCGAGGGCGACTATCCGGCCTATGGCAATAACGACGACCGGGTGGACAGCATGGCTGTGTGGCTGACCGAAACCTTCATGAACAAGATCAAGGCCCAGCCGTATTTCTACCGCAATGCCACGCCCACCCAGTCGGTGCTCACCATCACCTCCAATGTGGTGTATGGCAAGAAAACCGGTAACACCCCTTGCGGCCGCCGCGCCGGTGAGCCGTTTGCGCCGGGTGCCAATCCGATGAACGGTCGCGACGTGCATGGCTTTGTTGCTGCCGGTGCCTCGGTGGCCAAGCTGCCCTATGCCGCCGCACTGGATGGCATCAGCTGGACCGCATCGGCCACGCCAGATGCACTGGGCCATACCGCGCAGGACCGTATTGCCAATCTGTCGCATTGCCTGGACGGCTTTGCCGCTGCCGGTGGTTTCCATGTCAACGTCAACGTGTTCCGCCGCGAAACCCTGCTGGACGCCATGGAGCACCCGGAGCTATATCCACAGCTCACCATCCGCGTGTCCGGCTATGCGGTGAACTTCGTCAAACTGACGCGTGAACAGCAGCTAGATGTGATCAACCGCACCTTCCACGGCAGCCTGTAACACTTTCGTTTCAGCCAAGTCATCGCCCGCCCGTTGGCCACTGTCAGCGGGCGGGTTTTTCATCAGGAGTTTTCATGACGCAGCAGCATGTGGTGCATGCGCCATCCAGCCACGGTCAGCTAACTGGCTATATCCACTCCACCGAAAGCGGTGCTGGCGTGGACGGGCCGGGCATGCGTTTTGTCTATTTCATGTCCGGCTGCCAGTTTCGCTGCCAGTACTGTCACAACCCGGATACCTGGAAGCTGCATGCCGGTCGCCAGCTGACGGTAGAGCAGGCATTGGCTGAAGTCGCACCCTATGCTGGCTTTCTCAAATTTGCCGGTGGCGTCACCATTTCGGGGGGCGAACCACTGATGCAGGCGGAATTTGTCGGTGCGCTATTCACCGCCATCAAGCAGCGCTATGGCTTGCATACCGCGCTGGATACCCAGGGTTTTCTGCATGCCGATGTGGAAGATGCCTGGTTTGACCAGGTCGATCTGGTGCTGCTGGATATCAAGCACAGCGACCCACAGCGCTATCTGGAGATTACCGGCCAGGCCTTGCAGCCGACGCTGGATTTTGCCCAGCGGCTGAAGCGGCTGGGCAAGCCAATATGGCTGCGCTATGTGCTGGTGCCGGGACTGACCGATGGCGCGGAGGATATCGCGCGCCTGGCAGACTATGCGGCCAGTCTGGGCAGCATTGTGCAGCGGGTGGAGGTGCTGCCCTTTCATCAGATGGGAGCCGCCAAGTGGGCAGAACTTGGATTGGACTACCCGCTGGCCAATACCCCGGCTGCCACGGCCACGGAGGTAGACGTGGCACGGGCCTTGTTTGCTGCACGCGGGTTAACTGTTTGTTGAGGTGGGTGGCGAGCCAGGGTATGGGTTAAAGGTTCTGGCTATCTTTCCGAAACTTCTGATAGGTATTGTTTCTCAGCTCAGGATAATACGACGGGTAAGTCATTGAACAACCCTGAAATGATTGTCCGAAGCGATGAATAAAGAACCGTGCAAAGTCGGTAAGCAAACCGGCAATCTGTCCTCCCGGGTGATCAGCGAGCAGATCAGCACCCTGATTGACCGCCTTTCCAAAAAAGGCCAGTGCATCGTGATCTGGGAAAAAGAGCGCTTGCTGTTTTGCTCCATGGATAGTCGTAATGCCCAGCGCTACCTCGCCAAACCCACCTGCCTGGGGGTTTATGATGCTGATGTCACCTACTGGGATGTGCAGAAAGACCTTAAAGAAATCCTGCAGCGCAGCTAAAGGTGCATGGTGGCGGATCGGCGTGGCTGCAGTCCGCTGCATCATTCTGATTTACCCCTGTAGCCATATCCGGTACAGTCCGCCTTTTCCATCGTCAAGGCAGCCCTCTGACAGGAGGCGGCCAGCCGTCTCGCCAGGGCGTTCTGCCCTATGCCGGACTCATGCACTACACCATTTTCGATACGCCAATCCTGCGCGACCTGATGCGCGCCTTGTCTGTTTTCCTGTTGCGCCTGCGTGGCTGGCGCATTGATGGCAACTTTCCGGATCTACCCAAATACGTGCTGATTGCGGCACCGCATACCAGTAACTGGGATTTTCCACTGACGCTGGGGGTGTGCTTTGCCCTGCGTGCCAAGCTGTACTGGATGGGAAAGCACACCTTGTTCTGGGGGCCGCTGGGACCGCTCATGCGTTGGCTGGGAGGGATTCCGGTGCTGCGCAGCCGTAGCAATTCGCTGGTGCAGCAGATGGTGGCGGTGTATCAGCGCTCGGATAAGCTGGTGGTTGCCATTCCGCCGGAAGGTACCCGTCAGCGCGTCAAGGAATGGAAGACCGGGTTTTACCATATTGCCTGCGGTGCGCAGGTGCCGGTGGTATTGGCTTATATGGATTATGCGCGCAAGGTATGCGGCTTTGGCCCGGTGTTTTATCCAACCGGTGATATCGCGGTAGACATGCCGCAGATCCAGGCTTTTTATCAGGACAAAGTGGGTAAATACCCGGATATGTACTCGGCCGTATCGTAATCGTAAAACCCCCCTTGCCATCTGCAGCGGCATTGAGAGCGTACTGGCTGTTGTGCACATTAATCGGAATCAGGCCCGCAGGCAGTTGCTGCGGGCCTGTTGCATGGTGACGGCTTCAGGGGGCTGGCGCTGCACTGGTGGCTGCTTGCACCGGGATAAACTGCAGGAAGGGGGCAGCCAGCAAGGATTGGCCAAAGTCGATGGCGCTGCGGCGCAGCTTCTCATCGGATAGTTCAGCCAGCAACTCCAGCCGCGCAATGATTTTGGACATTTCGCGCTCGAAGCTCAGGTTGCGTTGCTGCGGTGTGATTTCATTGGCCAGCAGCATGGGGCTGCCATCCGGATTCTGTCTGCGCCCCAGCAGCCAGGAGGCCACTTCGACATTGTAGGCGGCATTGGCCAGTTGCTGGGCATTCAGCCCGTGTACCAGATATAGCTCGGTACGGCCACCATAAACCTCCACCAGCATGCTGCCCAAGCCATATATCAGGGTGCCGGCCCGGTCTCCGCCAAATTGTGGATCAAAGGCCGTGCTGAGTGCGGCAGTGGAATGCACCTGCCCCAGGCTGGGTAGCGGCTGATTCTGCCGGATTGCACTCATGACTTGGGTGATGGCGGCATCGCGGCTGCTGAAGCCTGCTTTTTGCCATTGTGACGGATTGCGGCGATAAAGCTTGTCCAGCAAGGATTGCAGACTGGCAAGATTGTCGCGCATGGCCAGGTTGGCCATGCGATTGGCTGCGCTCTGGCCCAGTTCGGCTGAGCTGAAATCATCCCCTTTGACCGGTTTGCGTACCGGCGCGTTACTGCAGCCTGCCAGTAGCAGGCTCAGCAGCAAGGGCAGGGCAAAGCGTAACATCTTCATGGCGGTGCACGCGGCGCGTGTAAAAGTGAAGATCAGCCGTTTTACCCTGTTGCCTGCGCTCAGGCAAGCAGTCCGTCAGGACTTGGTGGTGAACAAGGCACGCCAGCCATCTACGCCAAGGCGGGTGACTGTCTCGATATTTTTTTCGAAGATGGCTTCGGCTTCCGGGAAGGCTTCAACTGCCCGTTCGATACTGGCTTCGCGAATCAGGTGCAGCGTAGGCCAGGGCGAGCGGTTGGTGTAGTTGCTGACATCATTGATGCCGGTGCCATCAAACTGGAATTTTGGATGGAAGCTGGCAACTTGCAGCTCTCCGTCAAGCTCCAGCTCTTCGATGATGGCGTCGGCGATATCCTGGAATTCGTTGAAATCCAGGAAGCGCTGCAATACATAAGGATGTACCAGCAGGGTGGTATCGGTTTCCTCCGGGCTGGTATCAGCCAGCAGACGCAGCTCTTGCGCCAGCTCTTCGGCCAGTTGTGCCGGGTCGGTGGCGTCGCTAACGACAATGCGCACCTGGTTTTTGACGTAAACCGATTTGGCAAAGGGGCAGAGATTCAGGCCGATGACGGCTTTTTCCAGCCATTCGCGCGTGCTGGCAATGGCTTCTTCGTGGGTTGGCGTTTGCATGGTGCTAGGTCCGAATGGCTGGGATGGTAAACGGCGGTGAGGCTTGGAAAACAAAAAACCCGGACGAGTCCGGGTTTTCATCAGCGCGTAATCTTTAAAAGATTACAGCGGCTGGATGTTGGAGGCTTGCTTGCCTTTCGGGCCATCGACGATGTCGAAGCTTACGCGCTGGTTTTCGGCCAGGGTGCGGAAGCCTTTGGCATTGATCTGGGAGAAGTGAGCGAATACGTCATCGCCACCTTCATCCGGAGTGATGAAGCCAAAACCTTTGGAGTCGTTGAACCACTTAACGGTACCGGTTGCCATTTTGTTTATCCTCAAAACGAGCAAGTTGATAAAACGCATGAAGTTCAAGGGAAATGGCGACTGAGGTACGGACTAAATGCCACTACGACAACTACACATCCACAACTTGAGCATCCTGCAGGCAGGCATACTGCCCATTGTTGCGAATGTTGGCAAGTATTTTCTGCGTGCTATCCGCCCCGTCCAGGATCAATCCTGGCCAAAAACATTGTATTGATTATGGTTTCTTGGGGGCGGTACTGGTTTCATGCACCAAAAAATCCCTGTTTTTCCGCTTCGTCCAGTGCCTGTAGCAGCCACTGCCCTGCCAGCGGACAGCCGTCACTGACCTTGTTGGCGGCCATGGACAGTACTTGCTGTTTACTGACGCCGTTTTCACGCCAGCTTTGCCCCTGGCGGTTCAGGTTGAGCAGGATGGGCATCAGCCGGTCCATGGCACGGGCAAAGCGTGCTTCGGCGCTCTGGCGTGCTTCAAATTCCTGCCACAGCGCTACCAGTCCTTCAGCCTGCTGTGCTGGCAGCATGCCGCAGATACGGCGTATGGCCGCCAGTTCTTCGGCCTCGCGTTCGGCATTGTCGGTGGCGGCATAGACAATCACGTCGCCGGTATCGATTTCCCCCAGGTCGTGAATCAGCAGCATGCGGATAACCTTGTCGATATTCAGTGCCACCGGTGCATGTTCGGCCATGGCCAGGGCCAGCAAGGCAGCCTGCCAACTGTGTTCTGCCGAATTTTCATAGCGCTCCAGGCCGACTGGCTTGGTTTTGCGCAGCACGGACTTGAGTTTGTCGACTTCCAGAATGAAGTCAATCTGCTGTTGCAAGGCAATGAAGGGGGCGGGCATGGCTGGATACTCCGGCAAAGTCACGGGAAAGGCGCACATGATACTCCGCAGTTTTTGACATGCGGCAACGGATTGGATCGGCTGGAGTCATTCTGATGATTTATAGTGCAATGACATCTGGCCACACCGTGAGCATGCCATGAGCGAAGAAGAGCAATTGCTGTTTGTGCGGGAAGATCCGGAAGGCTTCCAGGATTTTCGCGACGTTCTGTCCGATTACGCGCCGCAGATTGAAAAGCTGGCTTCACAGCTGGGCCAGAACCCACGCTCGCCCGAGCTGATTGGCGATCTGTTCCGTCTGGTCCATACGATCAAAGGCGATGCCGGTTTGTGCCGGGTGATGTTTGTGGTGCCGTTTGCCCATGCGCTGGAAGGCTTGCTGGCACGTTTGCGCAGTGGCGAGCTGGTGTATCAGGAAGTCATGGGTGATGTACTGCTGCTGGTGCTGGACAGGCTGGACCTGGTGATGGCGCAGGTTGCCGGTTCTCGCCAGGTGGATGTGGTGCAGATGCATAATCTGCTGGATGCCCTGTGTTCGCTGGAAAGTGCGCCATTACCTTCAGTGCTGGCCACCTGTTCGCGGCTGATTGCGGCCATGGTTGGCGTGCAGGGCAGCAGCGATGCGCCGGTGGCGGTAGCTGCGGGCAAATCGGTGGTGCAATCGCGTCAGCAGGACATGCTGCTGTTTCGTACGCTGGCTTTCCAGCTGGAGCAGCGCATGCCGGAATTTGTTGGCCGTACCGAGCGCAATCTGCGGCTGGCGCTGGAGCTGAATCGCCAGGCGGGAGGCTGGGTGGATGCCGAACAGCTGGAAGCCGCAGTCTACATGCACGATGTCGGCATGATGTTTCTGCCCGAGCAAGTGTGGCTTAAGCTGGGTAGCATCAGCGAAAACGAACGCCGTCTGATGGTGCTGCACCCGGCCTGGGTGGCCGGCCTGATGGGGCGCATGCCTGGCTGGGAGGGCGCTGCACTGATGGTGATGCAGCACCACGAAACGCCGGATGGTGAGGGGTATCCGTACGGTCTCGTCAGTGGTGAGATCTGCCAGGGCGCACGCATCCTGGCGCTGGTGGATGCGTTCGAGGCGGTGATGCTCAAACATGCCCATCGTGGACAGCGCCGCTCCATATTGCGTGCGGCGGCCGAATTGAATGCCGCAGATGATCAATTTGAGCGTGCCTGGCTGGATCCTTTCAATCAGGTGCTGCGACGTATGCTGGAATCGGCGGCAAGCTGAGCGGTGTTAGCGTACCGCCATGCCGTGGCTGTCCAGCCAGGCCCGCATGCGCTGCCAGCCATCCTGGGCTGCCGCTGCATTATATGAAGGGCGGTAATCGGCATTGAAGGCGTGTCCGGCTTCCGGATACACCACGATCTGCGAGCCGCTGTGGCCTTGTTGCAAGGCGCTGCGCATGGTGTCGACGCTGTCTTGCGGGATGCTGCCATCCTGTCCGCCATACAGGCCGAGTACTGGTACGGCAAGATTGGCGGCCAGGTCAACGGGCTGGCTTGGCGTCATCGGGTTGTGCTCGCCCACCAGCTTGCCATACCAGGCAATGCCGGCTTGCAAGCTGGGGTTATGGCTGGCGTACAGCCAGCTGATGCGTCCGCCCCAGCAGAAGCCGGTGATGGCAGCCCGTTTTACGTCTCCGCCATGCAGACCGGCCCAGGCCAGGGTGGCGTCCAGATCTTGCATCACCTGCAGGTCCGGTACCTTGCTGACAATCGTACTGATGATGGTGGTGATGCTGCTGCTTTCTGCTGGATTGCCCTGGCGGAAATACAGCTCCGGCGCAATGGCCAGATAGCCCAGCTTGGCCAGACGGCGGCAGATGTCACGGATATGTTCATGCACGCCAAAGATTTCCTGCACCACCAGCATGATGGGCAGACCGGCTGTCTGGCCGGCAGGGCGGGCAAAATAGGCAGGCAGCATGCCATCACCCAGTGCAATGCCAGTCAGGCCGGTATCCAGCGACTGAGTGTCGGTGATGATGCTGCTGGCGGCGACAGGCTGTACCGCCAGCGCGAAGCCGGCAGCCAGGGCTGTTTTGAGAAAGTCACGACGTGGTGGGTCGAATGTTTGCATGAACAGAATGCTCCCGTGCTTGGATCCGGCATACCGCCGGGGCTTGTGGTTTACGACGAGCTTGGCGACAATGCCGCTCGCTTGCTGCCCCTTGCCTGCTTTGTCGGTGCAAGGGCCTCTGTTTGACTAAACTGTAGTCTAGATACGTTATCTCAGTCACCACCATGCCCCAGCCACCTTCCAAGATAAAACTTCCCAGCAGCTTTTTGCGCGTAGGGGAGAAGCTCCCGGTTGATGTCTATGCCAAGAATGGCTTTTTGCTGTTGAAGAAGGGGCATTACGTCCTGACGCCGGAGCAGCGCGAGCGCCTGATGGATGTGGCACATGGCGATGCAGAGGACGTGGCGGTAAGGCTGGAGCGCGAACGGCTGGACCGGGCTGCCCAGCGCGAGCGCGAAGCGGCGGCCATGGCACCGAAAAATCCGCTGGTGGAGGTGGGCTTCATGGCCGGGCGGCTGGAGGCCTTGCTGCTGCATGGCCTGGCTGTACCTGGCCTGGGTGGTAGGCTGGAGGAAATGGCGGACGAGCTGCTGCAGCTTACCCAGCGTTTTCGCGATGGCATGCTGGCATCGCTGTTTCTGGTGCCGGTAAAGTCGCACAGCCTGAAGGTGGCCACGCTGGTGGCCCTGCTGGGCCGGCGCCAGGGGCTGGAGCAGGCGCGTCTGCATAGCCTGGTATGTGCTGCCATGTCGATGAATGTGGCCATCAGCCAGTTGCTGAATCAGTTGGGAAGCCAGCGTCAGGCGCTGACCCTGTTGCAGCAGGAGGCGCTGGTGGCGCATCCCGTGCTGGGTTCGGCGATTTTGCGCGAGGCCGGGGTGACGGATGAGCACTGGCACATGCTGGTACAAACGCACCATGAGCAAGATGACGGGCAGGGCTATCCGGCCGGGCTGCATGGTGATGACATCCATCCGGATGCGCGCTTGCTAGCGCTGTCCGACCTGCTGTGCGAGCAGTTTCACAGCGATATCGCCGTGCTGCCATCACAAGTGATGGCTAGCCTGTTCCGTGGAGAGCTGGGTCGGTTTGAACCAGCGCTGGTTGCGTTGATGATCAAGGAACTGGGCATCTACCCGCCCGGCAGTTTCGTGCGTCTGGCCAGTAACGAGATTGCCGTGGTTACCCACAGCGGTGACAAGGCCAACCAGCCACGCGTGGCGGCCCTGCGCAAGGTGGATGGCCCGCCCTATGCTGATGTTTTGCTGCGGGATACCCGCCAGAGCAATTGCCGGGTACTGGAGCCGGTTGCCGCTGCAACGGCAGCAGTCAATCCGGCTTATCTCACCCGGCTGTGGACCTCGCGACTGGGCTAGGCTGTCAGTGGCTGGCCGGTGCTGTCTGTTCGCTAGCGGGGGCTTGCAGGGGGCTGATGCGGACACTACTCAGATTGTTGACCTTCCAAACTCGTTGCATGTGGCCGAAGTCCCGTTTTTGCTGATTGCTCAGCTTCAATTCCGGTCGCATGGACAAATCCAGAAATACCTCTCCCAGATAGACACTGTTGCCGGCACCGATGTCAAAACCAGCCTTAACCGGCAGCGTGACCGAGCGCCACTGGCTGCCCCAGCCTGACTCTTCCACCCAGTTACCCCAGGCGTCGGTTACCTGGTAGTGTCCTGGCGGCAGGGCAAACAGCAGCAGCCGGCCGTCTACCGGGCTCATGCCTTCTTCTCCGAACACGGTGTCCGTATTCATGCTGGCGCGGCCATTGGCTACTACATGGCCGCTGCTGTCGGCAATATGCAGTCCGGTATTGGCGGAGTCCTGATCAAAAGCCTTGGCCGTCAGCGAGACAATGGCATAGCCATAGCCGGGTGGCGGGGTAATGCTGCCTTGCAGACGGTCAGCCATGGTGCTGCAGGCGGCTAGCAGAAATGGCGTCAGCAGCAGGCTGCAGCGCTGGATAAAGGCCATGTTTCTTCGCTCCCTATCGAGATGGCAAGCAAGATGGCGCGTTGCCGGTTGCGGGCGGGTCTGCATCTTGCCGTAATGGTGGATTCGGGTATGCTAGCCGATCATTTTATCGTTGATAACAAAAACACGTGCAAAGGATACCCATGGATCAGTTTGACAATGTCAGTGTGGCCAAGCGTGCCAATGTTTACTTTGATGGCAAATGCGTCAGCCACAGCATTACGCTGGCCGATGGCACCAGCAAATCGGTAGGGGTGATCCTGCCGTCCAAGCTGCTGTTCAATACTGGCGCACCCGAAATCATGGAACTGCTGGAAGGCAAGTGCCGCATCACCCTGGCCGGCAGCAGCGAAACTGTCGATTATCAGGGCGGCCAGAGCTTCAATGTGCCGGGAGACAGCTCCTTCCAGATTGAAGTGCTGGAAACCCTGCACTACGTTTGTCACTTCGGCTGATGATCACCGTCTGAATCTGATACCGCATACGGCCTTGTCACGCTTGTTGGCAAGGCCGTGTCATCTGGTAGTCCAGGGCTGGCGATTCAGCCTTGTCGCTTACAATACAAAGCCCTTTTTCCCCGTCCTGGTTGCTGGCTGTCCTTCCTCTTCCTGCTATTTTTCGGTGCTGTTCTTGCTGCAATCTCTGCGATGCCAGGGTTGTTGCCTACGCTAAGGTAGGCTGTGGCACACGGTTGTGTGGCATTTGTCATGGTGATGTGGCGGATCTTTGCCTGCGGTTGTAAGCAAAACTACGCTTTTCCTCACTTATCCGAAAGGATATCCTTGCAAGCCCGATCCAGCTTGGGTTGGGAGTAATAAGAGCTATGATGACAATAACCAGATAGTGGCCGATGGGGGCACACTGTCGTGAACAACCAGCCATGGGCGTGGTGACTGGAACAAGTGGATGCTTAAAAGGCTCGGGGCGCAGTGGTCGCGCCATGCATTGTCTGCCAAACCGGCGGTGGTTTATCCCGTCGCGGTATGCGCTTGTCTGTTGATTGGCTGGCTGCTGGCTCTGGGGGCGGCGTATCTGCAAGACCGGGCTGATCTGCAGCAGCGGGCCGTGACCATCGCGCATCAGCTGGAGCTGCAGTTTGCCCAAGCCAATACCGCCCTGGCCCGTATTGATGCAATTGTGCCTGGCGGCAATTGTGAGCCGACTTCCCGCTTGCTGGCTGCTGTGGTCCAGGCTACGCCGCATGCCCGCTATGCGCTGCGTACTGCCCCGGATGGCCGGGTGTGCAGCTCGGATATTTCCCGTATTGATAATCCCCCTGCGGTTGCCGCAGGTTCTAGCTTGATTTTGCGTAGCAATCAGGCGGGTAGTCCGGTGTTTGTACTGCAGCACCAGGGTAATGGCGGCAGCATGCTGGAGCTGGGGGCTGCATCGCTGGCTGCCTTGCTGCAGCCTGGCAGTGCGGGTGTCGTGGCCGGGGTGAGGATGGGGTCGCAATATCTGGCTGCAGACGGTACGGTGCGTGCGGTGGATGATGCCATCGGGCAAGGGCTGAGTTATCAGGCTGCAACGCAGGACGGCCTGTTGGAAGTGGTGGTGCAACAATCCTGGGCTGAGGTTCTGCGGCATTCCGTATTGCGCCGGCTGGATACGCTGTTGCTGGCTGCCCTGGCCGGTGTAGCTTTGGGCTGGGCTTTGCTGCGTCGTCAACTGGCACGTAATTCCAGCTCCTGGGAAATCGCCCAGGGCATTCGTAATCGTGAGTTCTTTACCCATTACCAACCCATTGTCACGGCGGAGCATGGCGAGTGCATCGGGGTGGAGGTGCTGGCGCGCTGGCGTCATCCGGTGCAGGGTGCCATTCGTTCCGACCTGTTCATCCCCGCCGCCGAAGATGCCGGGCTGATTGTGCCACTGACCCGTTACCTGATCCGCCGCGTCAGCAAGGAATTCAAGCAAGTTGCATTGCCGCCGGGCTTCCTGGTTGGCATCAATATTGCGGCCGAGCATCTGGGCATGCCAGATCTGGTGGAAGACTGCAAGATTCTGCTGGCCGTACTGCGTGAGAAAAAAGCTGTGCTGGTGCTGGAAGTGTCGGAGCGATTTCCACTGCCCGAGCATCAGGTTACCCACCGGGTGGTGCAAGACCTGCGTCAGATGGGCGTGAAGCTGGCACTGGATGATTTTGGTATTGGCCATGCCGACCGCAATTATTTGCGGCGCTGGGGGTTTGATTATCTGAAGGTGGAAAAGGGTTATGTGTCGGCGCTGGGCAAGGACAGTTTCAAGGCCAATATTCTGGATGGCTTGCTGCAAACCTCGCATCAGCTGGGCGTGCAGGTGATCGTGAAGGGGGTGGAAACCCAGGGGCAGCAGAACTATCTGTCGGTCAAGGGCTTCCAGTTTCTGCAGGGCTTTTATTTTGGCAAGCCGATGACGCTGAATCATTTTCGTCAGTGGCTGTATTCCGGCATCACGCAGGACCGGGTACCGTCTGCTGCCACAATGGCGTCGAGCCGTCGTGAGGCCGCCGATCGTTAAGCCTGATCAGGCCGGAATGATTGCTGGCAGAGCGGCAGCTTGCCATGTGGCCTGGTGCTGATAATCAAAGGATGTGACAAGGGCCGGTTTACACCCGGCCCTTGTGCTGTCTGCTAGTTACTGGGGGGGCTGGGTGCTGATCAGCAGCAAGGATTCCCCGCTGTGCATGATGATTTCCGGGCCGGGGGAAAACTCCACCTCGCCTGGGCTGCGTTCCAGCGCAATCACCATGGCCTTGCCGTCAAAGCCGTCTTTCAGGAAACGCTCCAGTGGCAGGCCTTCCCAGCGCTCGTCCAGCACATGCACTTGGGCGCGAAACTGGTTGGGATAACGGTGGTGCAGGTGCTCGAAGAAGTGCAGGGTTTCCGGATGGGCCACGATATTGGCCATATTCATGCCGCCCAGATGGGATGGAATCACCACATTGTCCGCACCCACTGCCAACAGCTTCTTGCGCGAGCTTTCGTTCTCTGCCTTGGCTACGGCCAACACCTTGCTGTTGAGGCTTTTGGCGGTAACGACCACAAAGGCATTATCAGCATCGGCACTCAGACAGGAAATCAGGGCGCGGGCATGGGTAATGCCGGCTGCGGAGAGGTTTTCATCCTCGGATGCATCCCCGACAATAAAGGGAATCTCCAGCTCCTGCAGCAGCATGGTATTGGCCTCGTCTTTCTCGATCACCACCACTTGATGCTGGGTACCCAGCAGTTCTTCCAGTGCATAGCGACCGGTATGGCTCAGGCCGCAGATGATGGTGTGGCCGCGCATGCGTGTGATCAGTTTTTCCATTTTCTTTCGTCTCAGATAAAGCGGCAGGTCGCCCTGAAACAGCATCAGGGTGAGCGAGGAAATGCCATAACCGACTACGCCGGTGCCAAACACGATCAGGGCAATGGTGAAGTAGCGGCCATCCAGCGACAGGTTGTGGGTTTCACCATAGCCGATGGTGGCCAGGGTAATGACTGTCATGAACAGGCTGTCGGAGAAGTCCCAGTGTTCGATCAGCATGTAGCCGCTGGTGCCAAACAGCAGCGCGGCAAAAACCAGGCTGCTCAGGAACACGAGTTTACGCGGGAAGCTTTGGCGCATGAGAGAGTGGGGTGCCGCTGGGAAATGCGGCATTATAGCCGCTCTGCATGACTACGACATGCAGAGTTCTGTGCGCTGAGGCGGCAAGAAGGCGAAATGCTGAAGGCGAAAATGTGTACAAACATGTGCCGGAGCGGCTGGTGCAATGCTTCTTCACACTGTTTTACACGCCGTTACTTGTGGCTGGATAAGCTGGGTGTGTATCAACGCACTGGAGGTCCAGTCCATGAAAACCCGCATCCTGATTCCCGCGCTGCTGGCGCTGTCGTTCACCAGTTTGGCGCATGCCGATGCCTCGGCCATTCTCGGCGGCGCATTGGGTGGTGCAGTAGGGGCCGCTGTTGGCCAATCCATTGGCGGCCGCAATGGTGCCATCATCGGCGGCGCAGTGGGTGGCAGCGTAGGCACCGCGCTGGCTTACCAGCGTGACGACTATCGCCCATACCGCCCGGCACCGGCTCCGGTGCCGGTTTACCAGCCCGTGACTTATGTTGCCCCTGTGCGCTATGTCGAGCCGCCGCGCTATCACCACTGGCATGATGACCGCCGTGACGAATACCGCGACTGGCATGATCGCGGCTGGCATGGCCGTGGCTGGCGCGACGGCTATTATCGTTACGGCGATTAAACGTTTTCACCGCAGAGCAAGCCCTGAGCAATCAGGGCTTTTTCTTTTTGCGCAGCCCATGTGCATTGCCCGGCGTGTTGATTGGCAGCACGGTTTCTGATGTTGTCCGGCGGATGGCCAGCTCATGCACTGATCTCTGGTCAGCCGACGGGGCCTGGCTCACACTTTTGCACCGCTGGGTGATGGTGGCCGGTTATCGCTATCTGCATGACGATAAAGTGGTTGCCTGCCGGGCTTGCTGTTCCCTATAATTGATTAGCAATCAAATCATTCACATGCGAAGCATTATGAACAGTGTAGATTTACTACGGCTTGGCATTACCAGTGCCATCATGCATGCCGGCCGCAAGTGGCGGCATATTTCGCAGGATGTGGTATTTGGTCATGGCCTGACGGCCCCCTGCGCTACCGCGCTGATTTTTATCGGTCGCTTGGGCGAGGGGATCAACCAGGTGGCGCTGGCCGAGGAAATCGGCATTGAAGGCCCGTCGCTAGTGCGCGTGATTGACCAGCTGGCAACGGATGGACTGGTGCGGCGGGAAAAAGACAAAGTGGATCGCCGTTCCAACACTTTGTGGTTTACCGAGGCGGGCAGGGCGCTGACCAACAAGATCGAAGTTGAACTGGTGGGCTTGCGCGCACTGGTGTTCAAGGATGTTGCAGCGGCGGACCTGGAGGCCACGCTGCGGGTTTTTGCTGCGGTGGATGATGCATTCCAGCGGCCCGGGCTGGCGGCTGAGCTGGCGGCAATGGCCGGGCAGGAACGCGCATGACGTTTCCTTCTTGGCGCGACTGGCTTTTTTCGGCCAAGGTTTTTGCTGCAGCCATGCTGGCGCTCTTTGTAGCCATGGCACTGGAGCTGCCACGGCCTTATTGGGCAATGGCTACGGTATACGTGGTGTCGCACCCGCTGACCGGGGCCACCCGTTCCAAGGCGGTGTACCGCATTGGCGGTACCTTGCTGGGCGCTGCTGCCGCCGTCATCCTGATACCGTTGTTTGTCAATGCACCTACTTTGCTGTGTCTGGTGGTGGCCTTGTGGACTGGCAGCCTGCTGAGCATCTCCCTGCTGGACCGCACGCCGCGCAGCTATCTGTTCATGCTATCGGCTTATACCTTGCCGATGATTGCCCTGCCTACGCTGAACAATCCGGAAACCATCTTCGATGTAGCACTGGCGCGCAGCGAGGAGATCCTGCTTGGCATCCTGTGTGCCAGCGTAGTGTCGGCACTGGTATGGCCAGGCAAGGTAGCCCCCATTTTCAGCGCCCGCATCAATAGCTGGATGCAGGATGCGTGCGACTGGGCTTGCGAGTTGCTTACCCCGCCGCAGGGGGAGTCTGCGCCGCAAGTTCATGCCAGCCGCCACAAACTGGCAGCGGATATCCTGGCGCTGGACCAGTTCATTTCCCATCTCTCCTACGACACCACCAGCTTTGCCATGGTGAAGCATGCGCGGGAGCTGCGCGGCCGCATGAGCATGCTGCTGCCCATTTTGTCCTCGCTGACCGAAACCCGGCAGGCGCTGGTGCAGCAGGCGGCAGGGCTGCCCGCACCGCTGGCGGCGCTGATGCAGCAGGTGGCCGACTGGATGGCAGACCCGGATCTCGCCCGCAGCCGTCAGGCGGTGCCAGCGC
Source organism: Aquitalea sp. FG25 (assembly GCF_057809375.1). Taxonomy (NCBI): domain Bacteria; kingdom Pseudomonadati; phylum Pseudomonadota; class Betaproteobacteria; order Neisseriales; family Chromobacteriaceae; genus Aquitalea; species Aquitalea sp. FG25. The sequence continues at coordinate 168,511 of NZ_JBMDJV010000002.1, read as the reverse complement.
TGCAGCGCCAGCTGGCGGCGTTGAAGCAGGACATTGCCCATGGCAATGACTGGCCGTCGCTACTGACTGCTCATGTGCTGGCACGGGTGCAGTCGCTGATTAACTTGTGGCTGGACTGTCGGCTATTGCAGCAGTTGCTGGCAGAAGAGCACCCCACTTTTCAGTGGAAACCAGCCTATCGGCATTGGCCGGTGGGAGGCACTGCACGGCATTACGATTACGGCATGGTGGCGTTTTCCTCGTTGCAGGCGTCTACCGCCATCTTTCTGGCTTCGCAGCTGTGGATACAACTTGGCTGGACCGACGGTTCCGGTGCCGTGATCATGGTGGCGATTGCCTCCTGCTTTTTTGCCGCGCTGGACGAACCCGCCCCGATGATGCGCATCTTCCTTATCTGGGCCGTGGTCAGTATCGTGCTGGCTACCGTATTGCTGTTTATGGTGATTCCGGCGGCCTATACCTTTGAAATGCTGGTGGCCATGCTGGCGGTGCCGTTTTTGCTGGTGGGTACACTGTTTACCCGACCGCAGTTCACCATGATTGCCATGATGTTGACGGTGAATACCGCCACCTTCCTCAGCCTGCAAGGGGCGTACGACACCGATTTCAATGCGTTTTTCAACGGTAATGTCGCCACCGTGGTAGGGGTATCGTTTGCGCTGTTGTTCAGCCTGCTGGTGCGTCCCTTCGGCATCGAGCTGGCCATTCGCCGCCTGCGGCGTGCCAGCTGGCACGACCTGGCCCGCATGGCGGCAGGACGTGAGCTGGACGATTATCCGCAGTTGACCGCGCGCATGATGGACCGACTGGGTCAGTTGATTCCGCGCCTGGCCGCCAGCGGCCACGATCAGTTGCCCCAGGCCTTCAGCGAACTACGTACCGGCTTTAGCGTATTGCACCTGCAGCGCGACGAAAATGCCTTACCCGGCCCGGCAGGCCAGCGTGTGCAGCAGGTGCTGGACGACGTGGCCGTGCATTACCGGCAGGCGCTGGCATTGCGCCAGCAACCGCAAACCCGCGCACAGCTGCTGCAGCGTATCGATACTGCCCTGGATCAGGTGCTGTCCACATCACGCCGCAGCGACCACCACGTGCTGACCGTGCTCAATGCCCTGGTGGAACTGCGGCTTACCCTGTTTCCGGCAGCCGGCAGTTTTGCCGCAGCGGACACCTTACCCCTGGCTACTGGAGGTGTGACACCGTGATCGGTGAAATCGAAATTTACGGGGTGTTCTTCCCCAGCCTGCTGATCCTGATGGTACTGGCCTTTGGCGTCACCGCCGGCCTGCGCATCCTGCTGGGTCAGCTGGGCTTCTACAAACTGGTATGGCACCGTTCGCTGATGAACTTTGCCTTGTATGTAATCGTGCTCGGCGGTTTCGTCGTGCTGACTCGCGGATGGTAATGATGAAGAAGCTGGCAGGAAAAGCGGGCCCGGTGGCCCTGACCCTGATTGTGGTAGTGGCAGCCGTGCTGGTAGGGCGCTATCTGTGGGATTACTACACCAATGCGCCGTGGACGCGGGATGGCCACATCCGTGCCGACGTGGTGCAGATTTCACCGGATGTCTCCGGCCTGATCACCGAGGTGAAGGTCAGTGACAACCAGCTGGTAAAGCGCGGTCAGATACTGTTTGTCATCGACCGCGCCCGCTACGCCCTGGCACTGAAACAGGCTGAGGCCGCACTGGCCATGCAGAATGCTGGCCTGGCACAAGCACGGCGCGAGGCCGCACGTAACCGTGGCCTGGCCGACCTGGTGGCCAAGGAAAACATCGAGCAGAGCGAAGCACGCGTGCAGCAGGACGAGGCCAATGTTGCGGCTGCCGCTACCGCCGTGGACGTAGCCCGGCTGAACTTGCAGCGCACCGTGGTAAGCAGCCCGGTGGATGGTTATCTGAACGACCGCATGCCACGCGTGGGCGACTATGTCAGCACCGGCAAACCGGTGCTGTCGCTGGTGGATGCCCGTTCCTTCCATGTGGACGGCTATTTTGAGGAAACCAAGCTCGGTCGGGTACAGGTGAACCAGCCGGTGGAAATCCAGATCATGGGCGAGGCGCGCAAGCTGCGCGGCCACGTGCAGAGCATTGCCGCCGGTATCGAAGACCGTGACCGCAGCAACGGTGCCACCTTGCTGCCCAATGTGAACCCCACCTTCAACTGGGTACGGCTGGCACAGCGCATACCGGTACGGGTCACCCTGGATGAAGTGCCGGCAGATTTCCGCATGATTGCCGGTCGCACCGCCACCGTGGCGGTACTGGCGGGCAAGGGAGGTCAGCCGTGAAGCGTTTTTGTCCTGCCGGCTTGCTGGTGCTGACTGCCTTGGCCGGCTGCACCACCGTAGGCCCGGATTACCATCTGCCGGATAAGGCTGCCATGCAGCGCCCGGCCGCGCAGGCCGGTTTTGCCAATGTAGATGGCAAGCTGACCAGCCCGCAGCCGGTAGCCAGCCGCTGGTGGCAGCTTTATCACGACCCGGTGCTCAACCAACTGGTGGCTGAAGCACAAGCCGCCAATACCGATTTGCGTGCTGCTAGCGCCAACCTGCAAAAAGCCATGGCAGTGGCCACCGAAGTGCATGCTGAAGCCGGCCCGCATGCTGCCGTATCGGCATCGGCAGAGCGGGCGCGTGTTTCCGGTCAGAGCATGCTGCTGGAAGAACCGCTGCCGGTGACCAATCTGGGGGATGAGGGCATCCGGGTTGCGTATCAGCTGGATTTGTTTGGCAAACTCAAGCGCGGCGAAGAAGCCGCCGCAGCCAATACCGAGGCCGTGGCTGCCGCGCGCGACCTGGCCAGCATCACCGTGACAGCAGAAACCGTACGCAGCTACTTGCAGATATGCTCGGCCAACCATGGCTACCAGGTTTTGCAGCAGCAATACGGCCTGCAGCAGAAACAAGTGGATCTGACGCGACGTCTGGCACGGGCAGGGCGGTTGACGCCAACCGACGTACTGCGCGCCCAGGCGCAGGCGGATAGCGTGCAGGCCGGCTTGCCCGCCTACCTGGCGCAGCGTGATGCCGCACGCTACCGGCTGGCCATGCTGCTGGGCAAGACCCCGGGCGAAGCACTGCCGCCAGCCGCGCTCTCCTGCGCGCAGGAACCGCAACTGGCCCAGGCTATTCCGGTGGGGGATGGCCGCGCGCTGCTGGCACGCCGTCCGGACGTGAAACAGGCCGAACGCCGGCTGGCACAGTCCAGCGCCATGATCGGTGTGGCCACCGCCGAGCTGTATCCCAGCATCACGCTGGGGGCTTCTGCCGGTTTTACCGGTTTTGTGGAAGACCTGGGCAAGCGTTCCACCCAGCGTTTTGGCTTTGGCCCGCTGATCAGCTGGACCATTCCCGATAGCGGCAGCCGCGCCCGTGTAACGGCAGCACGGGCCGACAATGCCGTCGCCCTGGCGCATTTTGATGGCGTGGTGCTCAATGCCCTGCGTGAAGTGGAAACCAGCCTCAGCCTGTATGGCAAAGATTTGCAGCGGCTGAATCTGCTGCGTAGCGCCCGCGACAATGCACGCGATGCCGCCGCGCAGAACCGCCGGCTGTATCAGGCGGGGCGTGCGCCTTACCTGTCCAGCCTGGATGCCGACCGCACCTTGGTCAGCAGCGATCTGGCCGTGGCCAGTGCCGAAAGCCAGCTGGCCCAGGATCAGGTGGCGTTGTTCCTGACACTGGGGGGTGGCTGGGAGGAGCAAGCGCAGCAGCAGAAGGATTGAAAATGCTGGCGATCAGCTGTCCGGATCGTTGTTGATCGCCAGCATTTGCTGAGATGGTCGGCACATTTGTCATTGCTTCAGGGTAAAAAAATTCCATCCGAATGCAATGGACTTGTGCCAGCTAGCCGTCCGGGCATAGCATGGCGGCCTTGATGTCTGTACGGAAGCAATTCATGGCGGTTCCCGGCAGTATTCCCATTCTCTTACCGGTATTTATGGTCACCGAGTTGCTGTGTGCCTGTAATACGGTGCAGCTGTGGTCATTGAAAAAAGCGGGTGTCGCCGGAACCCGCAGCTGGCTGCTGGCCAATATTGCCATGCTGGGTTATCTGCCGTCGCTGGGACTGCGCATGGCGCTACCGCTGGTATTCAGCGTGGTGTTAAGCAACGGCCTGGGCCTGGTGGCAGCCAGCATGTTTTACATCGGCTGCGCCCGTTTTCTGGGTAGGCCAAGCCATATCTGGCCACTGGCGGTGCTGGTGCTGACCGGCATTGGCGGTTTGCTGGGCTTTACCCTGGTGCTGGACAGCATACCGATGCGCGTGGTGATTTCCTCCGGCGGCATCAGCATCGTGTTTGCGGCCACCGCCTGGCTGCTATACCGCCACCGCGAGCCCACGCACCGGGCTGCAGTCTACTGGCTGGGCGCGGCCTGCAGCGCTGTCACATCCCTGTTGCACCTGTCGCGATCGATTTACTACGGTGGTGGCTATGGCGATATCAACGACCTGTTTGCCACCACGGTGGCCAATGTCTTTTCCATGAGCATGACCGCCGCGCTGGTGCCTGGCCTGTCCATGCTGGCTGTGGCCATGGTGCAGGAACACCTGCTGAGCGAAGCTACCTGGCGTGCCGAGCACGATGGCATGACCGGGCTGAACACCCGGCAGTATTTTGAAACCCGCAGCATGCAGTTATTGCAGCAGGCCCAGGTCAGCGCCTTTCCCCTGTGTCTGGTGTTGATGGATCTGGATCATTTCAAGCAGATTAACGATCGCCATGGCCACCAGGCAGGCGATCAGGTATTGCTGACGTTCAGCGCCCTGTTGCAGCAGGGCTTGCGACCGGGCGATGTGGCAGGGCGCATGGGCGGCGAGGAGTTTGCGCTGTTGCTGCCGCAGACCACGGCACCGCAGGCGCTGGCGCTGGCAGAGGATTTACGTTTGCGCGCCAGCGCAATGCCGGCCGCCTCGCTTGGCGGCAGCATTCCCTACAGTGTCAGCATGGGGCTGGCCGCATGGCAGCCCGGCATTGCGTTTCCCGAACTCTACCGCCACGCCGACCAGGCTTTGTATGCGGCCAAGCAGGCCGGGCGCAATACCATCGTCACCCATGGCTGATCTGCTCTTCCTGGCACGCTGAGTTCAGCGCAACTGCAGCGCCTGCTGCATGTCGACTGCGGCAAAAGTGATGCCTTGATTAGGTTGCAATTGCGTCACAAGGTCCAAATCGGCACTGCGCTACTTAGGTACGCATGACGTACAACGTTAGCCAGCGGCAGCAAAAGAAAAAGTCTTAAATTTTGCGATGAATGTATCAATTTTATTGATGCAGACAAACCGCATCACCGAGGAGCCGCCGACTGGTCAAGTTGTGCTGTACAGGCTGATATGGCTGTACAGCAAGGCGGTTATGGCTTGCTCTGGCACCTTCGTCACCTAGGCCAGCCCGATCAGTACCAACCAATTCATCTGGTTCGGATATTCGATCTTTCGCCACGCAGACTCCTCCCCGTCTGATTGGCATCACACCGTGCGCACTTAGATGATTGCCAATGTCATCGCTCCTGCACGGATCCACCCATGGCCAACTCCCGCCAGCTCACCATCGCCGTTACCTGTGTCGATGCCGACCAGCCGCTGGTCTCCCTCATCGACCAGCCCGTCAGCCTCTCCATTACCCCATCTCCGGTCAAGCAGCCGCCTGCTGCCACCGCACCGGCATCCGTCACACCAGAAACCAATCAACCAGCCGTCAAGCCAGGAGACCAGCCATGAGCCAGGGCAATCCGCTCACCCGCAGCCAGATCATGAGCAAAGACAATCTCTCGGCCACCAGCATGCTCAATAGCAAGCCCAACTCGGTGTGTTATCTGGAGGGGACGTGCCAAACCGCCTGGAGCCTGGCGCAGCAGTTTGCCATCGTGCGGCTGTCGCCCTCCACCCCGCCAAGGCCGCCAAGGCCGCTCTCGTCAGGCTCGCAGCCAAAACCAAAACAGCCAGCCCAGCCGTTAAAGATCAAGACGATGGTAACCATTCCGCCTAAGTTGCTCCCCATCCCGCCGCAATGGCTATCCCTTTCGTCAAAGATCAAGACAATACCCATCAGCCCGATATGGTACCCACCGACAGAAGGATCTATAGACGAGAAAATACAGCGCACCAGTATCGTGGCCGCCACTTATGCCCGCTTCTATCTGGAAACCGAGGAGTTTGGCAACCCAAAACGCAAGGGCCGCTACTACTGGATGGCACTGGGGGCATTCGCCAGCAAAACCGTGGCCTGTTCCCTGAAAAACAATGCCCTCAGAGCCGCCAACGCCGTGGGCATCGACGCGGTGGTCAATGGCCTGGGCAAGGGCAATTTCTGGCTGTTTCAGGATATTGCCCCCATTCACTGGCTGCACAGCTATGACGACAGCGCTTACTTCCACTGCGCCAACACGCGCGGCGAAAAACTATACGAGGTGATGGAAAGCAAGCTCAAGCAGCTCCCCTGGGCCAAGCAGGCGCTGCCGATATTACAAAACCTGAAACTGTCGTCCTATGTACAGACTGGCATGCGTTTGGTACGCGAAATTGAGAAGCTTCCGCCGGGATCAAAAGAATACCGCCAAGCACAATTTGCCCATTTATTAGAGATAGCCAATCACGAACAACGAGTGGTACTGCAAAAGCTGATTTATAACGACCCCGGCTTTGCCGTGTGGCTGCAACGCCAACGCGCCGCGCAAAACGCAGCAGACACACTGCTGGAACCAAGCAGAACCTGGCCCCCGCTCTACGTGGACGAGAGCATGCAGGCCCCAGCTCTGTTCATCAAAACCATACTGCCCCCCTTGGAACTGGTGTTTGCCGCCGCCTGTGAAACCAAGGACCCAAAACTCAAATCCGTCGCGCCCAAAGACACCGTATTGGAAAACGAAAACAGCCGAATGAAGTGGATTAAAGATGCGGCCAACCAATTCCATGAATTGATGGAAACACAAGCTGCGTATATGGACCAGCAATTAAGCAGCATCGCCGACGGGCATAAGCCGACGATGACCACCTTTGAGCTGGTATTACGCCAACACGACCCATGGTGCATGCTATGAAAACCATGACTCTTTTGCTATTGCTATTCCTGATTGCCTGCCGACCTGCCCATACCGAGGAGAACAAGGTGCAAAAAAAATTTCCGGACCCACTTGTTATTCGCATCGGTGAAAGCAGCACCGATTTTGGCAAACGCTTTCCTAATCTGGTGAATATCGATCAGCAACCGGCAGGTATTAATTTCTACAGCTTGGATGCCGACTATCTTGGGCAACAAGTTACTGTACATATAGAACACGGCAAACATAGTCTTGATATTCCATTTTCCCTCGGCACCACTGGAATAGTAAATGCCGATTATCCTTCTGAGGGACTATATAAGTTTCATGTGTACGCCGCCCTCACCGCTCAAGACACTTTAAGCAATGAAGCGGTACGGGTGTATATCAACAGCCTGCTGCAACAATTCCGCGCCAAAGGCTGGCAACCGCTGTTTTACTATGACGCCCCACGGCTGCGAGGGCAGGAGCAGTTTGACTATGTCGTGACCAAACCACTGTTGCCACTAGATGGCGAGATGGACCTCAGCCCGCACAACTGGCAGCGCATCGACTGGATTGCCAGGCCCTACTGGATGTTCTACGCCGACAATGTGTTTGCCCAAATCGAGTTCAGCCGCTCCCCCACCTGGGAGGACCCCAAGCAGCCCGGTACCGGTTTGCTGACTATCGACTTCCAAAGCATGGAAAGTTACCTGCGCTCGGAAATCGAAGAAAAAGACCGCGCCAACTGGCGTGCCTTCTGGCCGGACAAGGCCAAGTGGTATCGCGACCGGCGCGATAGTGCGGAAATCCGCTTACACAAGGAAGGCAAGCATATCGACCTGCACTACCAGGACCCGCCCTTACCGCCATCGCCGCCCGGCCAACAGAATCCGGTGCTGCCAGAGGAAGTCACCCGCCCGGCCCATCCGCTGCTCAAGCCCGCCGATCAAGTGCCACCACGCCGAGACGCTCCCTCCATCGGTACCCGCTGTCGTAGCGGCGACACCTGCCCACAATCCGGGATATGGCAAGTGCAGTGGCCGGGAGACAGCATACTGGCGGCCCGGCCCAGCAATTTCATAACTTAATGGATAAAGAAGCTGCGTATATGGACCAGCAATTACGCAGCATCGCCGACGGGCATAAGCCGACGATGACCACCTTTGAGCTGGTATTACGCCAACACGACCCATGGTGCATGCTATGAAAACCATGACTCTTTTGCTATTGCTATTCCTGATTGCCTGCCGACCTGCCCATACTGAGGAGAATAATGTGCAAAAAAAAATTTCCCGACCCACTTGTTATTCGAATCGGTGAAAGCAGTGCCGACTTTGGCAAACGCTTTCCCCATCTGGTGAATATCAATCAGCAACCGGCAGGCATTAATTTTTATGACTTGGACGTTGACTATCTTGAGCAGAAAGTGACAGTGCATTTTGAACATGGCAAACACAGCCTCGACATTCCATTTTCTATTGGCACCACAGGATTAGAAGATGGCCGTTATTTATCAGAAGGCATCTCAAAAATAACTGTTTTTGCTGGACTTTCTGCAGAAGTAAAAAATTCCGATGAATATGTACGAACTCATATCAACAGCCTGCTGCAACAATTCCGCGCCAAAGGCTGGCAGCCGCTGTTTTACTATGATGCACCACGGCTGAGGGGGCAGGAACAGTTTGAATATGCTTTGCAAAAACGTAGTTTTGAACTAGATGGCGCGATAGACCTCAGCCCGCATAACTGGCAACGCATCGACTGGATTGCCAGCACCTCCTGGATGTTCTACGCCGACAATGTGTTTGCCCAAATCGAGTTCAGCCGCTCCCCCACCTGGGAGGACCCCAAGCAGCCCGGTACCGGTTTGCTGACTATCGACTTCCAAAGCATGGAAAGTTACCTGCGCTCGGAAATCGAAGAAAAAGACCGCGCCAACTGGCGTGCCTTCTGGCCTGCCAAGGCCAAGTGGTACCGCGACCGGCGCGATAGCGCGGAAATCCGCTTGCACAAGGCAGGCAAGCATATCGACCTGCACTACCAGGACCCGCCCTTACCGCCACCGCCGCCCGGCCAGCGCAACCCGGAGCTGCCGCCGGAAGTCACCCGCCCGGCCCATCCGCTGCTCAAGCCCGCCGATCAAGTGCCACCACGCCGTGACTCTTCAGCCCGTTTATCTGCTGCACATGCAACTGGAGGCTAGCTGCCTAGTCTTATCCGGTGTGCTGGAGCGGCCTGAAATCACCATCTGAATGCTGCGGCAACTGCGCGTGAACAGTCTATAAATGGACTTGATGGCAGCGGGGTGTGCATTTTGTCGGACATGGTGTACCCGCCGTGGTCGCTGGAGGGGCGGCGTATCGAAACAATCAATCTGCACGCGCAGGTGCCGCCGATGACACTGGGGCTGGCGTGGAAGGCGCAGGCAGAAATCAGCCAGCCCATCGCCTTGTTTCGTGACTATTTCCGCCAGCAGTTCATGACACCGTTCAGCAGCCATCGCAGTGCTGCTGCGCGCTATTAACCAAAGCCTGTTGCTGCGCGCTACGCCTTGTACTGCCGGCCTTGCCCAGGAGGCTAGGCCGGCTTATTAGTTGCTGTTAACTCGCCTGGCGGTGCGGTTGGGCCCAACCGTTTTCAAACACCAGCTCGGCCAGGTTTTGTCGCTGCGCCCAGTTTTCCTGTTCCAGCATGGGTTTGTCGTAAAAGGCCTCGACATGGCCGATGCACAGGATGGCTACCGCCTTGGCCTCGGCAGGCAGGCCCAGCAGCGTGCCCAGCCGCTGCGGGTCGAACAGCGATACCCAGCCCAGGCCGATGCCTTCGGCGCGGGCTGCCAGCCACATGTTCTGGATGGCGCAGGCGATGGAGCAGATATCCATTTCCGGCAGGGTGCGGCGGCCAAATATATGGCGTTCGCGCCCGTCCATCAGCGCGGCCACCAGCACCTCGCCACAGTCGAGAATGCCCTCCACCTTCAGCTTCATGAATTCTTCTTCGCGCTGGCCCAGTGCCTTGGCGGTGGCTACCCGTTCTACCTCTACCTCGGCATGCAGCTGCTGACGCAGGGCGGTATCGGTAATGCGGATAAAGCGCCAGGGCTGCATATAGCCCACGCTGGGGGCCAGATGAGCGGCTTGCAGCAGGCGTTGCAGCAGGGCAGGGTCGACCGGGTCCGGCTTGAAGTGGCGCATGTCGCGCCGTTCGCGGATGGCACGGTAGACGGCGTCGATGTCAGCTTGGGGGTAGGCATTCATGGCAGGAACAATCTGGCGCAGGCCAAGGGGTTGGACGGGAAATACAGGTGCAGATAACTGGCCAGCAGGCTGCCGTGGCGGTATACCGGCTCGCCCGGCCCGCTAGCTGTGGCGCGGCTGGCATGGGTGAGCGGGGTGATGGGCGTATCCAGGCTGGAGTAATGGAAGGTATGGCCGCGCAGTATTTCGCCATCCAGTTGCAGTTGTTGCAGACCCAGTGCGCTCAAGCGGCTACCCAGCCGGGCATGGCCGGGCAGCAGGCCCAGCATCTGCGCGCTTTGACCATGCTTGTCGGCCAGGCTGTCCAGCAGGTAAAGCATGCCGCCACATTCGGCATACAGCGGCTTGCCTGCTGCCACATGGGCGTGCAGGCTGGTGCGGCTGCGCTGAGCGGCGGCCAGTGTAGCCAGATGCAGCTCCGGATAACCGCCGGGCAGCCAGACGGCATCGCAGTCGGGCAGGGCGTCGTCGGCCAGCGGGGAGAAGAAGCACAGCTCGGCCCCCAATGCCTGTAGCGTCTGGATATTGGCTGGGTAGATAAAGCTGAAGGCGGTATCGCGGGCGATGGCGATGCGTACGCCGTCCAGCAAGCGTGGCAGGCTGGGTGCGGTGGCAGGCTGGAAGGCGACGGCTGGCGGCAATTGCGCCAGCGCGGTATTGGCCAGCTGGGCGGCGGCGCGCTGCAGCCGCGCTTCCAGATCATCCACTTCCTGCGCCTGCACCAGGCCCAGATGGCGCTCTGGTAGGCCCATGTCCTGCTGGCGCATTACTGCGCCCAGATAGTTGAGGCTGGCGGGCAGGGCGGCGGTGAGCATTTCTGCATGACGGGCTGATGCCACCTGATTGGCCAGCACGCCATAAAACGGCAGGCCGGGGCGGAAGGTGGCCAGGCCATGCGCCACCGCCGCAAAGGTTTGCGCCATGCCGGCCGCGTCGATGATGGCGGCCACCGGTACGCCAAACAATTGGGCCAGGTCGGCACTGCTGGGCGTGCCATCGAACAGGCCCATGCTGCCTTCAATCAGGATCAGGTCAGCCTCGGCGGCGGCGGCATACAGGCGCTGGCGACAGTCGTCCTCGCCATTCATCCACAAATCCAGCGCGTACACGGTGTGGCCGCTGGCCTGTTCCAGCACATAGGGGTCGAGAAAATCCGGCCCGGTTTTGAACACGCGCACGGTCCGGCCCTGCTGGCGGTGGTAGCGCGCCAGGCCTGCCGTCAGTGTCGTTTTGCCCTGATGCGAGGCCGGGGCGCTGATGAACAGCGCCGGGCAGTGGCGGCTGGCCATGTCAGAACTCCACGCCTTGTTGCGCCTTGATGCCCTGTTCGCGGAACGGGTGCTTCACCAGTTTCATCTCGGTGACCAGATCAGCGGCGTCAATCAGCGCCTGCGGCGCATGGCGGCCGGTAATCACCACATGCAGATTGGCCGGGCGATTAGCCAGTGCCGCCAGCACCTCGTCCAGCGGCAGGTAGTCGTACTTCAGCACGATGTTCAGCTCATCCAGAATCAGCATGTCGTAGTCGCCGCTGTTCAGCATTTCCAGCGCGGCTTCCCAGCCCTGGCGTGCGGTGGCGATGTCAGCCTCGCGGTTCTGGGTGTTCCAGGTATAGCCCTCGCCCATGGTGAGGAAACGGCAGTTGTCGAAGCGGCTGAACAGATCGCGCTCGGCGGTGTGCAGCGCGCCCTTGATGAACTGCACCACGCCCAGCTGCATGCCGTGGCCGACAATGCGCAGGCCCATGCCAAAGGCGGCGCTGCTCTTGCCCTTGCCGGTGCCGGTATGGACGATGAGCAAGCCTTTTTCCTTGGTGGCGGCGGCTTTTTTCTTTTCAAAGCCAGCCTTGCGCTTTTCCACCATGCGCTGGTGGGCGGCGGCGTCGGTTTTCATGGCGGTTTCCTTCTGACTGCTAGCTTGATGCAGCGGTCGGGTAATTGCTTATGGGTAGAGCTGGAGTGGCTGACAAGAGCGTAGCGTCCCTGTGGCAAGGCGGCGCAACGCAGCTACAGGGTTTTTGTCTGCCACTCTTACTGCCAGTGGGTGCCGGTCAATGCCCTTAGCCGCTCCACAATGCGCGGGCGGCTGGGGTGATAGCCGATGAAAACCAGCTGCGCCTGCCGTGGTGCGGCGGTGTCAGGCTCCTGTTGCAGCTGTACGCGCTGGCGCACTGCTTGCAGCGTCAGTCGGCCTTGGCCATCTGCACTGGCCGCATGGCCCTTGATGCGTAGCAGCGCTTCTTCGCGGGCAATGGTTTCTACTGCGGCCAGCAGCCGTGCCGGGTCCTGTGCGTCCTTGCTGCGAATCAAAAACGACTGCCAGCCCGGGTCCTGCTCGTGAAAATGCTTGTGGGTGGCCAGGCCGTGGCTGTGCGCGGCCAAGCCGCCGTGGCTGTGGCCGTCCAGCAGCGCCTGGTTGGCCAGCGGCCGCAGATTCAGCGGCAGGCTGGATACCGGTCCGTAATGGCGATGACCGCTGCCGCTGACTTCGTGCAGATGCAGGCCCAGCGTCAGCCGGGTATCCAGCTTGGCCTGATAGGCCAGCTCGATAAAGCGGATGGACGGCGCCAGCTGGCGCACCGTGCTTTCTGCTTGCAGCATGGCGGCATCGTCCAACTGGTCTATCTTGTTGAGCACCACGATGTCGGCGTTTTCCAGCTGCTGGCGGAACAGGCTGGCCACCGCGTCGTCCTGCTGGCCGTGGCCGCTGTCAAAATCGCCCGCCAGCAGCAGCGGGGTGTCCACCACGGCCAGCGTGGCATCCAGCACAAAGCGTTCTGCCAGCTCCGGGCCTTGCAGCTGCTCCATTACCGCGCTGGGCAGGGCCAGCCCGGAGGTTTCGATCAGCACATGGTCGATCTGCTGGCGGCGCTGCCACAAGGCCAGCATGGTGGGCAGGAAGTGCTCGTCGTCGTCGTAAGCCACCAGGCCATTGGCCAGGTCGTGAATCTCCACCCCGGCCTTGTCGTCCGTACGCAGGATGGTGCCGTCAATGGACACCTCGCCAAACTCGTTGACCAGAATGGCCAGCCGCCGTTGTTTGCTGTCGCGGATCAGATTGGACAGCAAGGTGGTTTTGCCCGCGCCCAGAAAGCCGGTGAGCACGGTAACCGGAATGCGCGGGCTGCTCATGCCAGTTGCTCCAGTGCGGCTTGCAGGCTGGCAAAGTCGGCAAAGCTGGCCGGGTAGTCCAGCTGCGGACGGTCCACCACGATGAAGGGGATGCCCAGTGCGGCCGCTGCTGCGGCTTTGGCACCATAGCCACCGGCATCACCGGATTGCTTGCTGATAACGCAGTCGATCTGCCAGTCGCGCCACAGGGTTTCATTGGCGGCCTGCGAGAACGGGCCTTGCATCGCACACAGCCGCGCTCGCGGAATGCCCAGGTCGATGGCGCGTTGCAGGTGTTGCGGGTCCGGTGCCAGCCGCACAAACCATTGTTTGTCGGCTGCGCCCTCGGCCTGCACAAAGCTGGCCAGCTCCTTGCTGCCGGTGGCCAGGAAAATGCGCTGGCCGTGCTGCATGGCCAGCGTTGCGGCTGCGGCCATGCTGCTGCAATGGATGGCCGGGTGCTGGTCTGGCGTGCTGGGGCGTTCATAACGCAGATAGGGCAGGGCCAGTTCCTGCGCCAGCGCCATCAGCTGCTGCGACATTTCCGTGGCGTAAGGGTGCGTGGCATCCACAATGCAGCGTGCCTGGCTTTGTTGCAGCAGCTCGCGGCGACGCTCCACACCCAGCCGCCCGCTGATGCTGGTGAGGCCGGGGCTGTCGGCGGCGACGATTTCGGCACCGTAGTCGCTGGCTGTGCTGACAATCACCGGCTGGCCGTTTGCTGCCAGCTGGCGTGCCAGCGCATTGCCGTCGCTGGTACCGGCAAACACCCAGGCAGCGGCGCTTGGCAGGCTGTCGGCGGTAATGGTGTCGACGGTGTTCTGCCAGTTGAAATAGCCGCGCGGGGTAAACATCCAGTTGCGCTTGCGGCGGGTGAAGCGGTTGCCGATCACCAGTGAGGTGAGCATGTTGAACTGGCGGGTGCGCAGCTCGGCCAGGGTGACGATTTCCACCGTCTGGCCTTCGCGGTAGGCATTGTGCACGATGCCGCACAGGGTTTCCGGCCGCTTGTGTTCCAGCATGATGTCCAGAATGCGGTACACGCCTTCCTGCCGCTGCTTGCTTTGCACGTTGTAAAACACCACGGCCAGATCAGCCTCTGCAATATGGCGGGCGCGGCTTTCAATCCACTCCCACGGGCACAGCAGGTCGGACAGGCTGAGGGTGGCAAAGTCGTGCGACAGCGGCGCGCCCAGCAGCGAGGCGCAGGCATTGGCCGAGGTGATGCCGGGAATCAGCTGCACGTCAAAGGTGTCGTCCTCGCGCATGTCCTCGTAAGCCAGCGTGGCCATGGCGTAAATGCCGATGTCACCGCTGGAAATCAGCGCCACCGTCTTGCCAGCGCGGGCTTCTTCCAGTGCCAGCTGGGCACGGTCGCGTTCCTGGGTAAGCGGCAGGGTGCGGATGTCCTTGCCGCTGATCCACGGCTGGATCCAGGTGAGGTAGAGGTCGTAGGCGACGATGACGTCACTGGCGGCCAGCGCCTGTTCCACCATGGGCGGGATCAGTTCGCGGCTGCCGGGGCCGACGGAGACAAGATAGAGTTTGCCGGTCATTGTTTTGTGCTTTCTGCTGCGTGCAGGCGGGGCCTGCCAAAAGTTTGTCTGGGCAATGCGTGGTGCGCATTGCTGATGTAAATCTTGTATTTGTTACGTAGCGGCGCTGGACTGTGGTCCTGCACTGATACGTTTAACTTCGCGGGTTGCGGCTGGTCAGGGCTCTGGCAGATCCAACCAGTGTTATTACCAAACAAGCACCGAACCAGCGCGACCCTTGGCCCCATCAAGCATGCCGACAGGTGGCCGGGGCGAGGTGTTAAGCGCCTGCCTGTTTGAGCGATTTGACGTTAGCAAATCGCGAGTTCAGGCGCGCCTCGCCCCAGACGGGGCCTGGCGGGCAGCCGCAGGCCATGCTTGCCGGGGTGGCCTTGGAGGTGAAGGAGGGCTTGGCCACGCAAGCCCTCTTTCCCGCCTGCCGCGCGGAAGCGGCACTCAAATCATCATCCGCGTGAGCGGATGCCCACACTGGGTTATCACCGTAAACATAAAAGCCAAAACCAACTTCGCGGGTCTCGCCCCGCCGTCGAGTGTGGTGTGGTGAGGTTAATTGCACCGGGAGAAACCAGCGGGACTAGATGGGATGAAACGGGATCAGCCGCGCCAGGCAAACGTTTCAGCCATCTAACCGCGCCAGGGCGACCACCGTTTAAATTTTGCGAAAGATCCGCCCAAGAAAGGCAAGATGTGGCACGTTTAGCAAGTTATTTGCACTGATGCTCTGTATCAGAGTTGGCGACCAAACCAAACCACGCGACCAACGACTGCAAAATCACCGCCTGGATTAGCAGGGTCAATCTCAAAGGGCCTATATGCTTCATTGGCACTCATGATCTCAAGTTTTCCACCTGGTAGCTTCTGTACACGCTTAACAAGCAAGTCCCCTTCAATGCGCAGCACATACAGACCAGCTCCTGGTGATGTATCTGCATGATTCACCAGGATGACATCTCTGTCGTTCAGTACGCCCACCATTGAGTCCCCCTTTACGGAAAGGACTGACAAGTTGTTGGGATCGATCCTCAAGTAGTTATCTATCCAGTAGCGCCGGAAAGACATAGAGAAAATAGGCTTTTCACCAGCAACAGCTGCCCCATGGCCTGCAGCAGCCTTGAGGTCATAGCGTGGGATAAAGACAAACTCTTCCAGATCAACAGGGTTCCCCAACGTATCGTGGCATGGGCATTTTGAGTCCGGCGATGGTGTCCCCTTATCGATAGCCCCTTTGCGCATTTCTCCTTCACCAAACAGTAGCCAATCAGCCGCAAGGCCATACTTTTTGGCATAGATCGAGATCTTTGTCGCATCGGGCTCTCTCTCTCCAGCCTCCCATGCCTGAAAAGTTGATAGTGAGACGCCAACGACATTGGCAGCCTCAATTCTAGGCACTCCCATTGCCTCTCTAGCCTCTCTAATGCGGCTTCCGAGAGCGGTCCGGTTACTTTCAGGTTGCTCTGAAGAACCTGAAAGCAACATCTGACCACTAGTACCTGTTTTAGAGTTCATTGCAAGCGCCTGAAAATTAATAGTTTTCTGGTTATGTGTCTGATTTCCAACATCACAAAACCTGAAAGCAAGTTGAAAACGGTTGTTAAGTATTTATTTTCAGGTATTATGTGCTCACCTAATCACCGCAAGAGATTAAGAAATGAGCACATCCGCAACCCAAAAAAAACCCGCCGAGGATTGGCACCGGGCGGATATCGTGGCGGCCGTTCGCAAGGCTGGATGGTCTCTTCGCAAGCTGTCTATCGGGGCTGATTTGAGCCCTAGTGCATTGAACAATGCGCTGGATAGACCGTGGCCGAAGGCGGAAAAAATCATCGCTGCCGCCATCGGCGTTGAGCCGGAGATCATCTGGCCGAGCCGCTACGCAAAGCGCCATTTTAAGCCAGTTTTCCCGATTATCTCCCATTCCCCAGTAAATACCCCCGCAGCATCGCGGCGGACTGTTGCAGCTGTCGAGTAAATCGTAGCGGCACCAGCAGAAAATCACCACCGCGCCGATTCTCGCGCAGGAGTAAATGCTCATGAGAAACCACAGCGGGAAATCCCGCAGACCTACCAGCCTTACCGAGGCATTCGATCTTGATGAGGCAAATGCTCTGAAGGCACACCGCCGTCCGCGTAAGCAGATGGAAGAGCTGATGGGTACCAACCGATCTACCTATGCCCGTTGGGTGTCCGACTGCGAGATGCCTGCAGGTCGCCTGCTCCAGTTCTCCGTGCTTTGCGGCTCGGCCAATGTCATTGAGTACCTGGCCATTGCCTGCGGAAAGCTGGTTGTCAGTATCCCGACAGGTAAGAAGGCCAGCTCCAGCGATCTGGGAGAAATGCAGGCCAACTTTGGCAAGGTCGTGATGCTCCTGGAGCAGTTTTATCGGGGCCAGTCTGACCTGCTGGAAACCCTTAGCGTGCTGAATGAGGTGCTCTCACAGGTGGCGTTCCACCGCGAGAACGTCATCAAAACCGGTCAGCCGGAACTTGAACTGTTTGAGGAGTGAGTAATGAAGATGCAACCGAAGAATCAAGCAATACCCCTCACCTCAGAAAGTCTTCGTGCGCAATACCTAGCGTCGGGCGAGAAGAGTTCATTGCAGTGGGCGGCTAACCAGATTCAGGTAGTGGACCCCGCCGAAGTCAAAAAACTCATTCTTGGTCTCGACGACCACGGGGTCGAATTCTTACTGGTGATGTTCAATTTTTTTAATGCGCTGGCCGGTCGAGCAGCTCGAGAGCTAACTCATAAGCCGGACGCATTGAGCTTGATGCAGCACTGTTGTCGTGCAGTTGCTGAAGAGCCTGACGCAAGCCGTCATGGCTGATTTTCTCGCCGCGTTCAAGCAGACCAATGACGGCATTGCCGATCGTGCTCTCGATTATCTGGGGTGCAATTTCTCGGTAGAGCTTTTGGTTTCTCTCGATGTACTGCGCTGCGAATTCTTCAGGACTTAGTTTGTTTGCTTTCACGAGGACTCTCCAATGAAGGTTTATGACATGCAAGTGGGATGCCTGCATCGCCATTCTACCCAGTTTGGCAGAGCCCTCACCCAACAAGGAGGCCGGGCATGAGCCAGGTCGAACTTAAAACCCACTACAGCGCGGCAGAGCTGGCAGCAATGAAACTGCCGAGCATGCCAGGAACCATCCAAGGGATCGGTATCCGGGCCAAGACAGAGCAATGGGAGTCACAAAAGCGCCAAGGCCGTGGTGGTGGCTATGAATATGCCTTCACTAGTCTTCCTGACGCAGCTGTCCGTGCTATCAAGGACCGCCTGGTTACTTCGATGATTGCCGCCCCCGCTGTATCCGTACCTGTTTTGCCGATGAAGGCACAGCAGATGGAACTGGCATTAACCAGTCGGCAGCAAACCATTGAAGGTGCCCGCAAGGGTGTACTGGTAGCCATTGAGCGCCTGATGGCAGGCTGCGGTGTCACCCGTGAAGCGGCAATTCACACCCTGCTGACCCAGGCGAAAGCCGGCACCTTGGACCCGCACCTGGAACGGATGCTACGCGCTGCCCATGATGGCCGTGGCCGCAAGGGCGATAGCCCATATCCCTCTGTACGCAGCATCAAAGGCTGGCGCGCATTGGAAAAACAAGGGCAGCTTGCCCCGAAAACTGCGGTGAGCGCCGTTTGGGAGATCCCTACCTGGGCCAAGTCCTTCCTGGATTACTGGCAGGTGCCCTCCAAACCCAGCGTCTCCCATGCCTACGAGCAGTTTGCTCGTGACTGGACCAACAGCACGACAACATTGCCTTCCATTCACCAGGTACGCCGCTTCATTGGCAAGCTGGGGGCGGTCTCGCGAGAAACCGGCCGGATCGGCCCGCGTGAGATGAAAAACATCAAGCCCTTTGTCCGCCGTGACATTACCCAGCTGCAGCCGAATGACGTGTGGACGGCTGACGGCCACACCTTCGATGCCGAGGTGCAGCACCCGATGCATGGTCGGCCTTTCCGCCCGGAAATCACCGCCATCATCGACGTGGCCACCCGCCGCATCATCGGCTGGAGCGTGGGGCTGGCCGAATCGGGACTGGCGGTGCTGGATGCCATCACCCATGCAGTGACCCGTGAGGGCGTGATGGCCATCTTCTATGTCGACAATGGCTCCGGCTACAAAAACGACATGCTGCGCAATGAATCGACTGGTGTGATGGGGCGACTCGGGGCAGACATGCGCTTTGCCCGTCCTTACAACTCACAAGCCAAAGGCGCTGTTGAGCGGCTGCACCAGTCCGTCTTTGTGCGCGCCGCCCGTGAGCTGCAGAGCTATATCGGTGCCGATATGGACCGCGAGGCCAAGCTCAGCCAGTTCAAGCTGACCCGTAAGGCTATCAGGCAAGGCGGCAGCGTGGACCTGATCAGTTGGCCGCACTTCATCGACTTTATCAATCAACGCATTGCCGATTACAACGCCCGGCCACATCGCGGCCTGAATGGCATCAGCCCGGACATGAAGCTGGCCGAGTTTGTTGCCCTGGGTTGGGAGCCAACACACCTGCGTCCAGGTGAAGAGGCCTATCTGTTTCGGCCACAAGTTGAGCGCACGATCAGCCGCTGTGAAATCTCGCTGTTTGGCAATCGCTACTTCAGTCGCGACCTAGAGGAGTTCCATGGCGAGCGCCTGCGTATCGGCTACGACGTGAACGATGCCCACCGTGTTTGGGTTTATGCCGACGATGGCAGGCTTATTTGCACCGCAGAGTGGAATGCCAACGTTCGCAGCTTCTTCCCTGTTTCCGTGATTGAGCAGGCCCGTGACAGACGCGCAGCTGGCCGTGCCAATCGCCTACAGGTGCACCTGGACGAGGTGCAGGCAGAACGCCGAGGCCAACCAGTCATTGAAGCCCAGCAGGAGATCGTGATTCCAGGGCTGATCAGCGGTACCCGTGAACAACTGGCGGAAGCTGCTGCGTTGGCCCGTGCCAAGCGTCAGCCGCAGGCCGCTGAGGCACCGAATCTGCGGGTGATTGATGTTGAACCGATCCCCGTGCCCAGCAATGTGCTGAGCCTGCCAGATACCCCAGATGCCCGTTACCGCTATTTCTGCACCCTGCGTGACCGCCACCAGCGTGGCGAACCGCTGGGTGAGCGTGAGCTGGACTGGCTACTGAATAAATACGTCCGTACTAACGAATACCGAACCCTTAGCCAACGCTGAGACCACAAAAAAACAGGAGCCTAAACGTGAATCGCATTGCACCGATTGCCAACCTTGATCTTGTCAGCATCGCCATGAGCAAGCTGATCAATCGCCAGGATGGCCTCCCTGGCCTGGGCGTGTATTACGGCCCCAGCGGCTTTGGCAAAACCACCACCATCGTGGCGGTAGCCAATGAAACCCGCGCTTACTACGTGCAGATGCGCAGCGCCTGGGGCAAAAAAGCCCTGCTGGAAAAAATCGCGTTTGAAATGGGTATGCGCCCGGCAGCGACTGTGTCGGCCAATCTGGACCTGATCTGCGAGCAGATGTCGACCAGCCAGCGCCCGCTGATTCTGGACGAGGCTGATCATGCAGCATCCCGCCCCGGCATGGTCGAGCTGCTGCGCGATATCTACGAGGGTAGCCAGGCACCGCTGATGCTGGTGGGCGAGGAAATGCTGCCCAACAAACTGAAGAAGTTTGAGCGCTTTCATGGCCGCGTACTGGCATGGGTGCCGGCCCAGCCGGTCACCATGAATGACGCCATGAAGCTGAAGACGATCTACAGCCCGGATATCGCCATCGCTGATGACCTGATGGCACATGTCGTCGATATCGCCCACGGGTCGGTACGCCGGCTGTGCATCAACCTGGTGAACATTCAGGAACACGCAATGTTGAACGGCCTGGATGCAATTGACCGTGCTACCTGGGGCACTCAGCCGCTGTATACCGGCGATGCACCGAGACGGGGTTAATCATGACCACGAGACTGAATGAACGTGGTTCCTCCCGCTTGGAAATGGTGGGGGGTAAGGGGGGGAATCAGAGAATTTGGGAGGCTGTCCGTGCCCGTCGTGACGGATTCACCCGTCTGGACATCGCTGCTGCAACCGGCATTGAGCTGCCCAGTACCAGGAAATACCTGGAGCGCCTGCAGAAGGCTGGATTTATCTCTGGTACGCAGCAGGCAGTTGGTCAGGTCAAACAGTTTGTCCTGGTACGCGACAACGGCATTGAAGCCCCGCGCCTGTCTCCCAATGGAACGCTGATGCCTCCCACAGCCCAGGAACTGATGTGGCGCACGATGCGCATCCTGTGCGAGTTCAACTGCCATGAGCTGGTCGGCCATGCCTCCACGGCAGACGTCACGGTGGTGCTCAGTGGGGCACAGGACTACCTGAAACACCTGCATCACGCTGGATATGTGGCGGTAGTTAAAAAGGCTGGCCCCAACCACCTGACCCGTTATCGCGTGATTCCGAGCAAGTACACCGGGCCACGCCCACCGATGATCCAGCGCACCAAGGTGGTCTATGACCCGAACTTGGGCCGGGTTGTGTGGAACGAGGAGCCTGACCATGACTGCTGATTGGCTGGAAATCTTGCGCACCGCCGTGGCCCAGCGTGGCCAGAGGCCGGTTGCCGCTGAGCTGGGCTACTCCCGTACCACCATCAGCCTTGTTCTGGCTGGCAAATATGCAGGGAGGACCGATGCGGTCGCCACGCAGGTGCTGGCTGTCCTGGCCACCGTGACTTGCCCATTCCATGGCCAGGAAATGACCATGGCCGACTGCCGCGCTTTCAGTAGCAGCCGGGCACCGACTCACCACCCGTTGAAACTGACGCACTGGCGGACATGCCGCAAGTGCAAAAACTGCAGCAAAGGAGAGTGATATGCAAACCGCCGACCCGCAGTGCCCAGTGGCTGCCTTCCTGCCCATCAACACCCTGATGCTGCAGGCCGTAAAAAAAGTGGAAGTGGTGATCCAGGAACTGGGCCGTCGTGGCTTTGCCGTGGTCGGCATCGACATGAGCAGCCCCTCACGTCCGACGGTTCAGATCCAGACCAGTGCCCGCTGCATCCAGCTGATTGAGTCTGGTCAGGCCGCTTACTACGGATTTGGCCTCGGCCAGATTGGCCGCTTTCGCGAAGGCCAATTCTGCCTAGATGGCTGCCGTGTGGTTTGGACCGAAAACGCTAATTGATGAATGACCAGGAGAACGACATGACCGAGCAAACCGTAAACCGTGACTACCGTGTAATGCGCCGCAAGCTGGGCCTGAATCAGGCTCAGTTCTGGGGTGCCGTCAAAGTGACCCAGTCGGGTGGCTCCCGCTATGAAAGTGGCCGCCAGGCTCCTGCTCAGGTGGACGAGCTGGTGCGTCTGCGCCATGAGCTGGGAATTGATACTGCCCTGATAACCCCGAAAAACGCTGACCTGATCCGCGCCATTTTGGAGGGCACGCTCGACAGCCTGGAACTGATGAATCTCATCGCAAATGGTGATGTAGATCTGGATGACTGGCCCCATTCGCTCTCTCGCTTGCTTGCAGACAAACAGGAGCAGGCAAATCAAACAGAGGCCCTACAGCACGGATGAGTCTGGTCGAGCTGGATGACACCACCAAAGCCAAGCTACGAGCAGAAGTGGCACGGCTGGTGAGTATGGGAATGGCAGCGGATAAGGCCCGGAGGATTGTGTGGGATGACTACCTGGAAGAATTGGCCACCTATGCGGCAGCTAAGCCGGTAGCTACTCCACCCAACCCGGAACCAGTCCAGAAGCAGGAAGCACCACTCCCCGTGCTACCAGCCCCTGATCCGGTTCTGCCCGGCCCGGAGCCACCAGCAAGAAACAGCCGGTTTTGGAATGCAAAGGAAGAACCCCGGCTGACACCGGAATGGCTTGAGCGAAACCGGCAGCAACTGGCGCAAGTGAAACGAATTGTTGGAGTAAGGAGCAGGTAATGCAAAACGCAACGCAAAACACCCCGGACGGCTACCGCAAAGATAGCAAAGGCCGTTTGATCCCGGTCGAGTCGATCAAGGAAATCGACTTGGCACGGGATTCCCTGGTGGTGGAAATCATTAAGAAGGCCCAGGACGTGAACAAGATGCTGGCTCAATTCAAGGCCACGACCTTCGGTGATATCCAAGCCTTCATTGACCTATCGGCGGAGCGCTACGGAGCCAAGGTCGGCGGGGCCAAAGGCAATGTATCGCTGACCACGTTTGATGGTCGCTACATGATCAAGCGGGCCGTATCGGACACGCTGACATTTGATGAAGGTCTGCAGGCTGCCAAGGCCCTGATTGACGAGTGCGTGCATGAGTGGACCGAAGGTGCCCGCAGCGAGATCCGTACCCTGATCAATGATGCGTTCAATGTCGACAAAGAAGGAAAGATTTCTACTGGTCGCATCCTCAGTTTGCGCCGCCTGGAAATCAAAGACGAGAAATGGCAGCAGGCCATGAATGCCCTCAGTGAATCGGTACGGGTCCAGTGCTCCAAGTCGTACATCCGCGTGTACGAGCGGATTGGCGATACCGACCAGTACCAGCCTATCCCGCTGGACATGGCTGGCGTTTGAGCAAGTGGCCGTCAAGGTCGGAAATGTCCGGCTTCTGATCCGCAACCTCAGAACCGGAAACATCCCTTTCAAGCAGTTTTTTCAACGTAGTACCAAGGAGAAAAGCATGAACAAGCAAGAGCTGATCAAACACGTAGCCGAACACGCTGAAGTGACTGCCAAGCAGGCCGAAGCGGTGATCAACAGCCTGACCACCACCATCCTGGACACCGTCCGTGCCGGTGGTGAGCTGCAGATCACTGACCTGGGCAAATTCGGCAGCGTGGAGCGTGCCGCGAAGACCGGCCGCAACCCGAAGACTGGCGAAACCATCCAGATTGCTGCCAAGCGTGCCGCGAAGTTCTCTCCGGCCAAGCGTCTGAAAGAGGCTGCAGCAGGCTAACCCATGCGAAACCGCCGAGAGGCGGTCTGCCAGGCGTGGTTGCCTGGTACTGATGAGCAGCCAAAGGACAGCAATGCAAACTTTCGACCCCGCAGTAATTGAGTTCACCAAGCAGCTTCAGGACTGGCATGCCTCCCGTGTCGCCAATCTGCAGCTCATCCTGGATCACCCGGAGTCCACTCTCAAGCTCGGTGATGCTGAGATCAAGGGAGACAGTGATATCGCCAAGGGCATCCGTGTAGGAGTTCGTATTGCCATGGATCAACTGGGAAAACTCCCATTCAGCGTTACGCCCTGCAGGGATGAAGAGGAGGAAGACTGATGGATCAGCAAACCGTGAAGAAACTGACGGCTGAGCAAAAGGAAAAGCTCATTTCGGATCTGTCCTTCCCATGGGGCAAGGCCGATCTGATGTGTGATGGTCGACGTATCACACTTGAGGTACGCCGTAGTAGCAAAGGCATGACTTACAGGGTCTGCACTTTCGTTGATGGGGTATTCGAATACAAGTGGGCACAGGGTGCCACTCCATTCCCGGAGCAGAAGTTCCTACGCAAGTTTGTGCGACCGAATGTAAGCCCGGTCAAACGCAAGGAGTTTGAGAAAAAGCTCGGCAAGCGCTGGGTGCAAAAAGACAAGTTCATCAACGGATCGGTAACCCTGTATCTACCGGATTGGTCCAGTGGAAAAGCTGCCATCAATCATCTGTACAAGGTCTGCGATAGCGTTGAACTTGCCGAGAAGACCGAGGCAAGAACTGCTTTTGTAACGGAATAGAACCCGGTGTCGAGCCTGCGTTAACAGGCTCCGCAACGTGTTTTAACCCTCAATGCAGCCGTGACCGGCCAGCCCCGATCCACTTACTGGGGTGCCGTCCTCTGATAACGCCGGCATGGCCGGTCACGCGTGCATTGAGTTTGACCAGGAGAAGAATAATGACCGACAGACGCAAGGCGATGATCGCAAAAATCAAGATCGCCCAGCAGCAGCTGCAGATGGCTGATGACAGCTACCGCGCAATGCTGGCACGCCTGGCTGATGGCAAAACCAGCAGCACCAAGCTGACCTTGCAGCAGCTGGATGACGTGCTGGCCGAAATGAAGCGCTTGGGCTTTGTGCAAAAGCCCGCACAAAAGCATGGCCGCCGCCCGCAGCCGAAGGACACTTGTGAAACCCTGATGGCCAAGATTGAGGCCCAGCTGGCTACCGCTGGCCGGTCGTGGGAGTACGCCCAGGCTATGGCAAAGCGCATGTATCGGATCGAAAAGCTGGAATGGCTGGACTACGAGCAGTTGAATGGGGTGATGGTCGCCCTGGTCTATGACGCGAGACGGAATGGGAGACCCGCATGAATCGCAATGACCACGAAATGGCGATGGCCCGTGCTCTGCACCTTGTACCGGAAAATGTCCGCACCATCATCGATCTGATCGGACTGAGTGCCACCATCAAATTGGTGGAAGCCTACGGCGGGACACACTTCCCGGTACCCAAGACAGTACGTCAGGAAGGGCAGTATTTTGCAGCGCTATCAGAGGCTGTGGGGGTCGATGCCGCGGCCATGTTAGTGAAGCATTACGGTAATACCCGTCTCTATGTGGCCAAATGTGCCAGAGCCATCCGCGCCCTGCGCGATGCCAGCATTCGGGCCGACTACGACGCACATTGCCTGGAGCTAGGTCACAACGCCACGATCAACAACGTGTTGGTGCCGAAATACCGGCTGTGTGATCGGAGAATAGAAGAGATTCTGGAAAAGGAGGATAAACTTGCTCCGTTGAGTGATGTTGGACAAGGTTTGTTGTTCTAAATTAAATGGCCCCGTGTGGGCCATTTTCACATGGTTTTATTTCATTGTTTATATTTTCCATTAATTTCTTAATAATTGCCGAGTCGATTAAATGTTGAATTTGTCAGTTGCTTGGCCAGTTCAATGGGCTGAATTCAGGCCATGGAACAAAGTCCACCTTCTCTTTTGAAGCATTTTCCTGAATGTATTTCTCTGCAATTTCTTCAGCGTGATTCTCCAAAAAATCTGCATTTGCAATCCCAGCATCAACAAGGGACTCGATGGTGTCAAAGTCATAAAATAGCCTAGAAAAATAGTTATTCGAAATTGAACCAATCGTCTTTTCATTCGAGCTATCTTGTTTCCTTGTTAGCATTAGCGCATATTGCGGGTGATCCAGAAATGTAGCAGATATTCCATGTGCTGCGAATGCCCTGATGACGGCACTCTCTTCTATCAATATCATCAAGGTCAGATTTCCATTTATAAAGTCGAATAAATCTTCCTTGCGGATAATTGATAGAACGAATGGATAGTAGGGCATCCACGAGGCACTACTTTTCGTGTCATTTAGAATGCACAGGAACGATTTTGGCATTACCAGAGAATTAAGTTGAGATGTGGCCTCCTCTGATTGCATGCAGACATAGGTAACCCCAGGCTCTGGGAGAGTATAAGCGAAGTCATTTTTCAGTGACTGGACAATGCACTCATTGATTGCATTTATATGATTTCTATTGGAAGCCCCCGTTTCCAATCTAACTACATGGCTTAGGCCTCTAAAATCACTTGCTTGATCTGTTTGGAGAAAACTATTTAATGCGGAAATACTTGCGATCTGTCTATCAACTCTTTCATTACGATTACTACTGGACTTGACTTCAACCGGGATAGGATCTGGACCTATAAGAATACAGATGTCTCCATGTCTAATCGTATTGGTAAGGTCGCAAAGAATGGCTGGTATCTCATTGTTCAATAAAATATTTAAAAACTTTAACTCATTTCGAAGGCCTGCTTTGCCAAGAATTGCACCCGCAGAAGGCTTCATTTCATAATTATGCACGTTGTAAAGCATGTGTTTTAATGCTAGTTTGTCAATGTAAATAAATGCAATCCCATCGCCAAAGCAGCGCCATATGAAAAGAAGTTGTTGATAATCTGAGATTACTTCATCAGTATTGGCTATAGCCTTTTTTGTTGATTGAGATTGCTCTTTCGACTGGCCGGATTTTTTTATTTTTACGAGTATCTTCCTCTTATTCTTGAGTTTGGCGATGAGAGAGTCAGTGTGCTTTATTTTGGTAAGCAATACCTTCTGCATATTGAGCAGTAAAGCACTATCTTCAGGATTAACCTGTAGGGAGCGAAGCATTTCTGTTAGTGCGTAAATAGCCTTACGGTAACGATGCAGCATCTTGGTTACTCCTAGTGGAAAGTATGCCAATTCAATTAGCGCAGTAAGGTGCCAGAGTCAAGTCTGGCTCGTAAAGGAGACCCCCTAGGCGCAGGCGCAACTACGCATACGTGTGAACAGTTACCGAACCCTTTCCCAATCTGGCCTTCCCCTGACTTTCCCTACGATTTGCCTCATGTCATGCATGAGGAAAAATCGTGTCCCGCACCATCAATCTGATCGTTATCCACTGCGCTGCCAGTCCCAACGGCAAGGTACTTGGCGCTGCGTCCAAGACGGCTGCAGCTGTCATTGACCAGTGGCATGCCCAGCGTGGTTTCCACCGTCAGCCGGCTGCCATTACCGCCTATAACCCCGATCTCAAAGCCATCGGTTACCACTTCGTTCTGGACGTTGATGGCAGCAAGTCCACTGGCCGCGCCCTGGATGAAATCGGCGCGCATGTGGCTGGCCACAATGCCAACTCAATCGGTATCTGCATGGTGGGCACGGATCAGTACAGCACCGCGCAGTGGGGGGCACTGACTAGCCTGGTGAAGTCGCTGCTGGCCAAGTATCCCGGTGTGCCGGTGGTGGGGCATCGTGATCTGTCCCCGGACCTGAATGGTGACGGCACGGTGGAACCCAGTGAATGGACCAAAACCTGCCCCGGCTTCACCGTCGCCACCTGGCTGGCTGCCGGCATGAAGCCGCAGGCCAAGAACGTCCTGGCCAGCTAATGCACCGGCCACTCATTTACCTGTTGCTGCACGCCTTGGCAGCCCACCATCTGCCGCCGTTTCCCAGGCGGATGCTGGGGCACCGGGCTGCACCGGTAGGCCATCGTGGTCCTAGCGGTGTGGCCAAGGCCCGGCGCGCAGCAGCAAAGCGAAGGAACCGCCGCCATGCAACTCGCTGACATCCTCACCAACCCAGTTACCCAGCGCCTGTCGCAAAGCAAGTTCTGCATTGCGGTCGCTCTGGTGGCTACCACCTTTTCTCTGGTCTGGGAGGTGGTTCATGGCCGAGCAACCGAATGGCTGTATGGACTTTATCTGGCGGCATGGGTATCCCATGCCCAGGCCAGCAAGCGGGCAGCCATTGCCCGTGATGCCTTGCCGCAGCCTACCAACCAACCCAAGGGGGACGAGCAATGATGTCCGTCCCACTCATTCCAACCTGGGTAAAGGCCGTGGCCATCGGGGCCGGCCTGGCCTTCATCACCTACCAGGTGCATCAGCGCGGTGTTGAGTCTGGTGCCGCTGACCAGCACAAGGTCGATGAAACCGTCCGTATCCGTCTGGTGGCTGACTACGAGAAGCAGCTGGGCAAGTTCAAAGACCAATGGGCCGCCGAGCTGGCCACAGCCCTGCGCGACAAGCAGCTTCTGGAACAGCAAGCCAACCAGGTCGGTACGGCCCTGCTGGAGACCCGCGCCCAACTGGCCCGTACCCAGCAGCAACTGAAACAGGAGATTCCCCATGCCGTACAAGCTGATGGTCTGCACTGGACTGGTATTGGCCCTGCAAGCCTGCACCTCTACACCCAGAACCTCGGCTACCCCGTCGCCGCAGGTTATCCGGGTCTGCCCGCAGCCAACCCCGGAGATGCTGCAAAAGCCGATCAAGCCGGCAGCGCCGGAGCCGGGCTATCACCCACAGACCTTCTGACGCACTCGGCAGATTACGGCCAGTGGTGCCAGAAGCTGGAGCAGCAGCTGGATGCCTTCATCACCCTGCATACGGAGAGTGTGAAATGAAGCAGGAACTTGATGTCGTTAAAGGGATTTCCTCGCTGCAGGCAGCTACCGAGGCTGCTAGCCGCCTGGCTTCCGAAGAAGGCAAGACCAGTACGCATAGCCAGGGCGACTTGATGGATGCCCTGGAAATCAAGGGCGCGGAACTGGCAGCGGTAGTCGGCCAGATCGCCCGGCTCGGTGGTGATGCAGAGTGTGCAAAAGAAGCTGCAAAACGTCTATCTGAAGCACTGTACTGGGCAGACCGGGCAATGGGGGCCTTTGATGGATCAGTTTGATCGTGCCCAGAAGCTGGAGCTGGACGAGCGCGAAGGTCACATCGCAGAACGCCAGGCACTGGTTCCGCATGGCCGGCCATCCACGCATTGCATCGATTGTGGGGGCGAGATTCCGCAAGAACGGCAGGTCGCGGCACCGGGCCTGCGTTGTACACGTTGTCAGAGCGCCGAAATGGGGGAAACCGGTGACGGTCACTGTTGATTTTTGGTACCTGGTCGGCCTGCTACTGGGATTTCTGAGTGTGCTCTTCACCTTCGGCAAGCTGTTGCTGGGTCAGATTGAGCAGCGTCTGGACCAGCGCTTCAAGGCCATTGATGAGGCGAACAAGGCCACCAGCACCCACTGGGATACTCGCTTTGCCGAGCTGATGGAACAGAACCGGCGCGAGTCCGATGGCTGGCAGCGCATCGAAAAGGACTTCCTGCGCTTTCAGGCTGAGCTGCCGCTGCAGTACGTGCTCAGACAAGACTACGTCCGTAACCAGACCGTGATCGAAGCCAAGCTGGATGCGGTCGCCCTCAAAATCGAAAACGTCCAATTGAAAGGACTACCGCAATGAATATCGATCCCGCCAAAGTACGACGCGAGAGCATCCGCTGGTATCTGATACTGGCCATCTATAACGCCCGGCCCAATGAAATCATCGAAGACGTCATCCAGCAAACCATGCGCACCATCATCCCTGATGTATCGCCACTGGAGGTGCGCAAGGAGCTGGATTACCTGGAAGACCGCGTCATGGTGAAATTGCGTAAGGAGCCATCGGGGCATTGGTGGGCGGACATCACCCGTTATGGTGTCGACCTTGCTGAGTACACCATCGACTGCCAACCCGGCATCGCCCGCCCCGAAAAGTACTGGTGAGCTGATATGGCTGCACGCAATAGCGTTTCCATGCTGCCGGATGATGTGCGTATGTGGTTAGACCAGTCCCTGGTTGACGGCAATTTCAGTGGCTACCAGGCACTGGAGGAGCTGCTGCGCGACAAGGGCTACAGCATCAGCAAGTCGGCCATCCATCGCTATGGCCAGAAGATCGAACGCCGCTTTGCTGCGATCCGCGCAAGTACCGAAGCGGCAAAGCTGCTGACCCAGGGCGCATCGGATGACACGGACACCCGCTCTGAAGCCTTGCTCGCCCTGGTACAAACTCAGTTGTTCGAGTCCATTGTTGATCTGCAGGAAGCGGGTGATGAGGGTGTCTCTAATGAAGACCGAATCAGCCTGCTTTCCAAGGTGGCCAAGAACATCGCCACCCTGAGCCGAGCCAGCGTGAACCAGAAGAAATTCCGTCTGGAAGAGCAAGCGCGCATCGAGCAGAAGGCCCGTGCTGCGCTGCTGGACGAACAGGAGCAGAAGCTGCAAGAACTACGTGGCGCGGATGGCATGAGCGAAGAGATGGAAAGCAGCATCCGCCGTATCCTGCTGGGTAAAGAGTGATGACCGAGACCGTACAGCAGCAAACCCCGTTAAAAGCCCTGGGCAGTCCACGCAAGATTAACCTGGCCGAGGAGCTGGAGCTGGCCGGGGTGGTAGTACCGCAGGAAGTGGCCGACGCGATCCCGGAAAATCAGCCGGTATTCCTGCCGTACCAACAGCGTTGGTTTGATGACGAGTCCCAGATCATGATCGCGGAGAAGTCGCGCCGTACCGGTCTGACCTGGGCAGAAGCTGGGCGCAATGTATTGAAGGCTGCCCGCCCACGCCGCCGCCAAGGCTGCAATACCTTTTATGTCGGCTCTAAGAAGGAGATGGCGCTGGAGTACATCGCCGCCTGTGCACTGTTCGCTAGGGCCTTCAATGAGCTGGCTAAGGCCGATGTATACGAGCAGACCTTTTGGGACGAAGGCAAGCAGGACGAAATCCTCTCCTACATGATTCGCTTCCCCAAGTCCGGTTTCAAAATCCAGGCACTGTCCAGCCGGCCTTCCAACCTGCGCGGCCTGCAGGGTGACGTGGTGATTGATGAAGCGGCATTTCATGAGTCCCTCGAGGAGCTGCTCAAGGCCGCGCTGGCCCTGACTATGTGGGGCAACAAGGTGCGGCTGATCAGCACGCATAACGGGGTCGAAAACCTGTTCAATGCGCTGATCCTGGAAGCCCGTGCTGGCAAGCGTGACTACAGCATCCATCGGATCACGCTTGACGATGCCATTGCCGATGGCCTGTATAAGCGTATTTGCTACGTCACGAATAAGGAATGGTCAGCAGAGGCCGAGGCGAAGTGGCGGGCCGATCTATACAAGAATGCCCCGAACCCTGAGTCAGCAGACGAAGAGTACGGCTGCGTCCCCAAGAACAGTGGCGGCAACTGGCTCAGCAGCATGCTGATTGAAAAGCGCATGTCACCCGACACCCCGGTGCTGCGCTATGAGTGCCCGCTGGGCTTTGAGCTGGAGGCGGATCATGTCCGTGCCAGCCACTGCCAGGACTGGATTGATTCTGTGCTGCAGCCGGAGCTGGACAAGCTGCCCAAGGGTGTCCGCAGCTTTGACGGTGAGGACTTTGCCCGCAGTGGTGACTTATCGGTCCATGTCCCCTTGATTGAGATGCAAAACCTGGTCAAGCGCGTGCCCTTCATCCTGGAAATGCGCAACGTGCCATTCCGCCAGCAAGAACAAATCACCTTCCATCTGCTGGATAACCTGCCGGGCTTTGCCGGTGGTGCATTCGATGCGCGTGGGAATGGCCAGTATCTTGCCGAGGTTGCCATGCAGCGCTACGGGGCGGATCGCATCCACCAGGTGATGTTGTCTGAAAGCTGGTACCGCGAACACATGCCCCCGGTCAAAGCCGCCCTGGAAGACGGCGACCTGGACGGGCTGCCGAAGGACAAGGATGTGCTGGCCGATATGCGCGCCGTGCAGATCATCAAGGGGGTACCGCGTATCCCAGACACTCGCACAACCGGTGAAGACAAGGGCAAGCGCCACGGTGACGTGGCGGTCGGCGTAGCCCTGGCCGTGTATGCGTCCCGTGTGATTGATGCCGCGCCGCTAGCCACCAGGGGCTACAAGTCCATTCCACGCGGGAGCATGGCCATGTCGGCCCGATTCGGGCGCGGTACCTGGTAACCATACGGAGTGCAAAACATGCCGCAAATTGTGGATCACAACGGGCAGCCGATTAACACCGGCCTGCTTAAAACAACCATCGCTACCCCAACCACCACCGGGGTGCGTCAGATCATCGCCTCGGCCAGCCATGGGCTGGACCCGGAGCTGCTGGGCCACATGCTGCGCCAGGCTGTGAATGGGGATGCCAGCGCATACCTGCGCCTGGCTGAGGACATGGAAGAGAAGTACCTGCATTACGGCTCGGAACTGTCCACCCGTAAGCGCGCCCTGGTCGGACTGGAACTGTATGTAGAGCCTGCCGGCGACGATGCCGTCAGCCAGCGTGCTGCCGAGCTGGTGGAGCATGCACTGGCCCCGATCAAAGAAAACCTGTTCGATATCCTGGACGCCATCGGCAAGGGTTTCAGCGTCCATGAAATTGACTGGGAAACCAGCGCCAAGCAGTGGATGCCGGTCGGCCTGTCCTACCTGCAGCCATACTGGCTGCAAATCCGGCGCGAGGAGCCGGAAACGCTCTACCTGCGCTCGGACAGCAATATCTACGGTGAGACGCTGGCCCCGTACAAATTCATCACCCACAAGGTGAAGGCCAAGTCGGGGGTGCTGATCCGGGGCGGTCTGGCGCGCATGGCCTGCTGGGCATTCCTGTTCAGCAATTACGCAATCAAGGACTGGGTGACCTTTGCCGAGGCCTATGGCCAGCCGCTGCGCGTGGGCAAGTACGATGTGTCAGCCACGCCGGATGACATTGAAACCCTGCTGATGGCCCTGCGCAGCCTCGGTACCGATGCGGCTGCAGCGATCCCCAAGAACATGGAGATCGACTTTGTCGACGCTGGCAACAAGACTGCCTCGGTTGATATCTATGCCAGGCTGACGGAGTACTTCGATAAACAGACCAGCAAGATCGTGCTGGGTCAGACCTTGTCGACCAATACCGGTGGCGCAGATGGCGGCGGTGCCTATGCCTTGGGCAAGGTTCACAACGAGGTGCGAGAGGACATCCTGGAAGCCGATGTCCAGCAGCTGGAAGCCACCCTCAGCCGTGACTACGTCAAGCCGGTGGTGGACCTCAATCTAGGCGTGCAGTCGGCTTATCCCACCATCAAGCTGCGTATCAACAAACCAGAAGACCTGACTGCCCTGACTGGGGTAGTGGACAAGCTGGTACGTGCAGGTTTGCCAGTTAGTCAGGAGTCAATTTACACCCGCTTCGGTCTGGCACGTCCAAAGCCGGGCGAGGCGATACTGGTGCCGGTTGATGCCCCAGTCCAGCAGGCGATGAATCGCTATCGTGCGATGAATGCGCTGCAGCCCGGTCAGACTGCAGACCCGATGGCACCGCTCCTGGAACAACTAACCAGCCAGACCGCCGACCCGATGGAGGCCATGCTGCAGGTGATTCGGCAGGCGCTGGCTGATGCTCCGGATCTTGAGTCCTTCCATGCGTGGCTGACCGGTGCGTTTGGTGACTTGCCGGTGAGCCAGCTGCAGCGGGTGATGAATACCGCGTTCAGCCTGGCTGAGCTGTCCGGGCGCTATGAGGTGAGCAATGGCCGATAATGCGGCACCACTGAGCGCGGTCTTCAAACAGCCATGGCAGACGCAGCTGGACTATTTCCAGCAGAAGCTGAACCTGCCAACGGAGCAGTGGACCGACATCATGACGGCGCAGCATGACCGCTCCTTTGTGGTGGCCGGGGCCATGGCCAGCGACCTGCTGGAGGATCTGCGCCAGGCGGTGGGTAAGGCCATTGAAGGCGACAGCACGCTGGCTGACTTCCGGCGCGACTTTGACCAGATCGTGGCCACGCATGGCTGGGACTTCAAAGGTGGCCGCAACTGGCGTACCCGCGTCATTTACCAGACCAATCTGCAGACTAGCTATGCCGCTGGCCGCTACCAGCAACTGACCGACCCGGACATGTTGAAGGTGAGGCCGTACTGGCGCTATGTGCATTCCGACTCGGTACTGCGCCCCAGGCCGCAGCACCAGGCGTGGAATGGACTGATCCTGCGCGCCGATGATCCGTGGTGGCAGACCCATTACCCACCGAATGGCTGGGGCTGCCAGTGCACCGTGCATGCGGTTTCGCTGCAGGAGCTGCGTGACAAGTACGGCAAGGACGGCCCGGATACGGCACCGGTCATTCAGACGCGCCGCGTTGAGCAGGATGATGGCAGCGTGGTCTATGTGCCGGATGGCATCGACTTCGGCTGGGACTACGCCCCTGGTCAGTCCTACGTCGGCAAGCTGTTACTGGACAAAGCGGCGACCACCTCGGCCCGGATCGGTGCCGATGCCATCCAGAGTGCGGTCAACAATATCGATGCCCTGGACAAGGTCATCCAGGAACGCTGGCAGCCGCTGGTGCAGCAGATCTACCCGGACCCGGCCAGCTACCGCCCGACCAAGCAGCGCTTCCACATCGGTGCGCTCTCACCGCAACTGGTCGACAAGATTGAGCAGGCCACGGGCGAGCCGTTGGCCACGGCGGTGGTGTCGGTCGATGATGCAGAGGTCAAGCATGCCCTGCGCGATACCGGGGCCAAGGCTGACAAGCGGATTGCCCTGGACGATGCCATGCAGACCGTCGTGGGCATGTGGGAGCCGGAACGCGTTTATCAGCAGGTTAATAATGATCAGCCTGAGCCTGTTTACCTAGTCGTGTGGAAAGCCCAGGATGGCCAGCGCTATATGAAAGCGGTGATCAATGCAAATTACCGCGTGAAAGACAAAGATCAGACCGGGAAACGGGTACCACTACAGACCAATACGCTGACGACTTTGGGCTATGTGGATTTGCGGGATTTGAATAATCCGGCGATGTATCGGCGGATCATATGAGGAGGATAGCCATGCAGGCAGGACGCCACCCCCTGCGTGTGCACGCCCTTTCGGGGTTGCAGTACGTAATGCGCTGTTTCACGTACTTCTGCACGGCTTGTATTCATTATGAGTGACAACAGCTTTGAAATCCAAGTCATCAACGACAGTGTCGGCCAGGCACTGGGCCAACTGTTGGCCCAAGCCCACAACCTACGACCGGCACTGCTGGATTTTGCCGAGTGGGCCAAGGCCGAGACGGACCAGCGCTTTGCCGACCAGGCGGACTGGCATGGCCAGCCCTGGGCACCCAATGCCGAGCTGACGCTGGCCAACTATCTGCGCAACCATGGCGGCAGCAAGAATTACAAAAAGGACGGCAAGCTGAGTGCGGCAGGTACCAGGCGGCTGGCGGCTAAACGTATCCTGCAGGTGGACGGCACGCTGCGCCGGGCCGCCTTCAGCTACGACGCCACCAGCGATAGCCTGCGCTTTGGTCCTTGGGGCAATGGGCTGGACGCCTATGCCGCCATCCAGAACTTTGGTGGCCAGGCGGGCCGAGGCCTCAAAGTCACCATTCCGATGCGTCAGTACTTGCCGGTCGATGTCGATGGCACGCTGGCCGATCCTGCAGAAGCCAAGTTGCTGGGCATACTGGCCACTCATTTCCAGCAAACCTGACTTTCCCCATAAACCGCCCTTGGCGCATGCGCAGTGCAGGAAGACCGCAAGGGTTGGTAGCAATGGGGTAAAACGCCGTCTACCCCCGTTAACGCGTGTTAATTCGTGAGGCAAAGACAATGGGCGGGTGTGGATTTCGTGATTGTCTTCAGAAATCACTTCTGGGAAGCTAGTCACTGGTCACTTTCATAGAGAGGAATGTCATGACCATGCTTTACTGCAGTAAATGCCGTGATAACTCAGGCCAAGCTCGAGCCCGACATAAAGCGGCTGATGATTGCTTCAGGGATGTAGAGGTTGTTGCTCCGCTGCCAGGTGCAAAATTTCAATGCAAATGCCGTAGCTGTGGACATTTGTGGAAATCATCATCTCCTGATGCAGCACGGATGTACGCCGAAAAAAATAAACCATAGCTCTCGACCTCAAAGGCACACATCACCGTGTGCCTTTTTCATTTCACCGAATCCCTTCCTCCGTTTTTGTCTTCACCAGGCTGCGCACAATGCAGCCCATGAAGCTCATTCCCGACGACGTTATCCGCGCACTCAACAGTCTGCAGCCTGATGGCCTGCAGCGGGCGAGCTGCGCCATCGCGCTCTCCATCGCCCTGGCGCTGGGACCGAATGGTGAGCCGCCAGAGTGGTGCCCAGTCATTCCGGCTGGCACGTTCATGGGCCGCGATGGCCGTGGACCGTGGCATACCGACACTGCCGCCGTACTGACTGACTTTGCAGCAAACCAGACGCGGGGCATTGAGCCGGTGGTCGATTACGACCACCTCAGCATGGTGTGCCTGCAGACTGGCCAGAAAGCAGAAGCTGCTGGCTGGATCAAGCAGCTGGAAATCCGGGATGGCGAGACCTGGGCACGCATTGAATGGAATGCCGATGCCATCCAGCGGATCACGGACAAGAAGTGGCGCTACCTGTCACCCGTCTTCGATTTTGATGCCAGCGGCCGCGTGGTCCGCCTGGTCGCCGTGGGACTGACCAACCAACCCAACCTGTTTTTACGTGCCCTCAACACTATGGAGACCTCTGTGGACTTGCTGAAACAACTGATTGAGCTGCTGGGGCTAGACCCGGCAGCAGATACCGCAACTGCCATCAACTCGGTCAAGGCGCTGAAATCAGCGAGTACCGACACCCAGACCGCCATGAACAGTTTGCGCCAGGCAACCGGTGCTGCGGCCGATGCCGACCTCAAGACGGTGGCCAACAGCATCATGACCGGCTTTGTGCCCAAGGCCGAGTACGAGCGCGTGGCCAACTCGCTGCATCAGCTGCAAGCCGGTACCGCTGCCGCCGCAGTCGACAAGGTACTGGATGAAGCGATTGCTGCCGGCAAGATCACGCCGGCAAGTCGCAACTTCTACCAAGCCATGTGCAGTACCGACATGAAGGCCTTTCAGGACTTTGTGAAGTCGGCCCCGGTTGTGGTCCAGCCCGGTACCGAAACCACCACGCGAGCCGCCAATAGCAAGCATGAAAACCAGCAGGCTGGCGAAAACCCGCTGATTGCCAACGCCAAGGCCCGCGCAGGCACCAAATAACCCAACCCGGCCCTTGGCCAGAAAAGGAAAGTCATGGACTCCCTGACGATCAATCAGACCCTGCCGCCTCAGATCCCGCTGGTTGGTGAGCCGGATGAATGCTGCGAAACCCTGGCAGTCGGCCCGGCAGCATTGCCCGCAGGCACCATCCTGGGCGTGGCCACGCTGGACGATGAGCTGTCTGTTCCCTGGCATGCCGGTGATGACCCGCTGGCTTTCGTGCTGGGCGTGACCCGCCATGCACTGCCGGCAGCCGATGCCGGTGTCACCTCCCGTGAGGTGGGCACGGTAGCCGGTGATTGCCTGGTCGCGCTCGACACGCTACCGGAGCTGCTGGCTGCACAAACCTCTGCCGCCGCCCACTATCGCCACGTTTACCGCCAGCTGTCGGCCCGTGGCATTCGCATCACCGAGCGTGCCGGCGACTAAGCGTCACCAGCCGTCACGACTTCAAGCAAAGGAAAACTGAGCCATGCCTCAATCTATCGCTGATCTGTTGAAAGATCCCGCGTTCTCCATCGCCAGCCTGACCGAGTCGACCAAGCTGCTGCCGAACACCTATTCCAAGGTAGGCCAGTCCGGCATCTTTGTACGCAAGGGCGTAAATTCCCGCACCGTCGCGCTGGAATATGCCGGTGGCCGACTTCACCTGCTGTCCAATCAGGACGTGGGTAGTCCGGGCCAGCGCACCAAGCGTGACAAGAAGAACGTGCGGTTCTTCGGGGTGCCGCATATTCCGCACGACGACACCATTCTGGCAGCCGAGATCATGGGTTCCCGCGTCTTTGGCGGCAACGACACCCTGACGGTAGCAGACGTCGCCAACGTGGTGAACAACCATCTGCAGGACATGAAGGTTCGCCACGACCTGACCCAGGAATGGATGATGCTGGGTGCGCTGAAAGGCATCATTCTGGATGGTGACGGCGACGTGATGTACGACCTGTACAAAGAGTTCGGCATCCAGAAAGCGGTGATCGAATTCAAGCTGTCTGACCCGAAATTCAATGTGAAAAAAGCCTGCATGGATGTATGCCGCCACGTTGAAAAGAACCTGCTGGGCGATGTTTCCACTGGTGTTGGAGCATTTGTCGATGCCAACTTTATGGATGCTTTCACCACCCACCCGAACGTGGAAAAGGCATTTCAAGGCTGGATGGCCGCCCAGGAGAACATTGGTGGCGACGTGCGCGCCGGCTTCAAGTTCGGTGGTGTGACTTTTGCGGAATACACCGGTGAAGTGCCGAAGGCTGATGGCAAGAGCACCGTGTCGCTGATCAGTGCAGGCACCGGCCACGCTTATCCGCAGGGCACCCGCCAGACCTTCCTGATGTACGACGCACCGGGTGATTTCATGGAAGCCGTCGGCACCCTGGGACAGCCGTACTACGCCAAGATCAAGAACACCGATTTTGACCGTGGTGTTGATGTCCATACCCAGTCCAATCCGCTGCCGCTGTGCGCCCGTCCGGGCGTGCTAGTGGAATTGAAACTGTCCTGATGACGCCGTAAGGCAATAGAGAGACAGCGACCGGGTGGGTGCTACTAACACCTACCCGGACAGCTGACCGCAGAACTGACCTGCAGGCCAACCCGAGGCTGCCACTTTCGTGCACGAAAGCCTGGCAATTCTAACGGGTTTTAACGACCTTGCAGAGACATGAACACCGATATTCGCTGTGGCCATTGCGGCCGGAAAATGGCCGAAGGCCAGTACATTACCCTCAGTATCAAGTGTCCGCGCTGCCGGACACTCAATCATTTCACGGCCACGAGCCATCCACCAGTGCACCAGGGCGTGCCAGACAGGACATCGCCTGATGCAAACCTTTCCGATCATTCCCTGGATAGGCGGTAAGCGCCGCCTGGCCAAACACATCCTGCCGCTGTTCCCAGCGCATACCTGCTATGTGGAACCGTTCTGCGGGGCAGCGGCCCTGTACTTCATGAAGAAGCCCGCCAAGGTCGAGGTGTTGAACGACATCTCGGGCGAACTGGTGAACCTCTACCGGGTGGTGCAGCACCACCTGGAGGAGTTTGTACGCCAGTTCAAGTGGGCGCTGATCTCGCGGGAAATGTACAAATGGCTGCAGATCACGCCGGAGGTCATCCTCACGGATATCCAGCGGGCAGCCCGCTTTTACTACCTGCAGAAGATGGCCTTTGGCGGCAAGGTCAGTGGCCAGACCTTCGGCACCGCCTCCACCAGTCCGCCCCGGATGAACCTGCTGCGCATTGAGGAGGAACTGTCGGCTGCGCACTTGCGCCTGGCCCGGACCTACGTCGAGCACCTGGACTGGAAAACCTGTATCCAGAAATACGACCGCCCCCACACCCTGTTCTATGCTGATCCACCGTACTGGAAGACCGCAGGCTATGGGGTGCCGTTTCCGTTTGAAGAGTATCAGGCGCTGGCCGAGGTGATGCGCAGCTGCAAGGGCAAGGTGATCTTGAGCATCAACGACCACCTGGATATGCGTGACGTGTTCGCGGGTTTCAGGATGGAGCAAGTGGCCATCCAGTACAGCGTGAACCAGAACAGGGGGAAGGCCAGCGCGGAGCTGGTCATTTGTAGCTGGTAGCCAGCTTGAACCATGGTCAATTTTTATCATGCCCTTGGCATGGTAAAATCATTCGCTTCAATGAATCATGCTGGAGCAGGCGATGGGAAAAGCAATTATCCGAGAGGGTGATCCAACATCACACGGCGGTACGGTGCTGGAAGCATTTCCTCACCTGTCCGTCTATGGAAAAAATGCAGCCGGTGTTGGCCACAAAGGCCATTGCCCCCAATGCAAGCGGGACTTCGTCATTGTTGCTGGCGCGCAGAATGTGACTTACTTCGGTAAAAACGTCGCGGTTGAGGGGATGATGACATCTTGTGGTGCAACCTTGATTGCAACGCAGAGTCAAGCGACTATCGACGTCACTTCTGGCGGGCAGGCGATGATGGCTGGTTCTCTAATCGCATCCGTACTGCAGAAGGCAGCAGCTTCCACACCGTCATTTGATGAACAAATCAAATTCGACCTTCCCAATAATAGTGCTTTGGCGAATACCGCATATGCATTGACGCTGGCAGATGGTTCCGTCATCAAGGGCTCGACTGATGCGGAAGGAAAAACGCAGCGGATCGAAACAGACAGTGCGCAAGATATTGTCAGTGCCGAATTTTATCAGGACATGTTTTATGGCTGTGACTGTGCTGCCGACCACATGTGCGAGGCAGGTGGGCGCGCGCCAGCACCCGCGATGAAGGTTGAGTTAAAAGGCATTAAGACCAACTCGCAAGCGATTGGATCATCCGTGGTCAATCACACCCTGCCCGCACCTGATGTGCGGCCAATGACAGCAGGTGAGATCGCGATGGCGAAGACAGTCTTTAAAGACGCCATCGACTATAGCTTGGTCAAAATCCACAAGGGTGGTCTCTTCGGCCAGCCGGACCGCTCTGACAACGCCATGACGCCGAAAGGGGAGATTCACTTCCCCTCGAGCGCGTATGAGCCAGATTTTTCTGCTCCTTCCGTCGAGCCTGGTACTCAAGTCTGGTTCATTCATGAGATGACTCACGTTTGGCAATACCAGCTTGGCTATTCAGTCGTTTGGGCGGGCATCAAGCTAAGCACTAGAGGGGGATACTCGGACGATGGCGTAAAAGGTCAGCCTGCACCTGCGTATCGTTACAACCTTGATGGCGAGGATAAAGGCAAGACAATGCCCGATTTCAATATGGAGCAGCAGGCCCAGCTGGTTTCCCATTACTTTGGCGCTACTGCGTTGAGTATGTCATTGTATGCCAACAGACTGCCCGGTCTACGAGCTGCATTGACACGCTTCATCAATACTCCGAAAGATCCAACCTTGTTACCACAGACGACTAAAGTGGAGCCAAAGCCATGACATTAAAAAAAATGGCATTCTTGATGTTGCTAGGGAGCATATCGACATGGGCGACCGCAATGTCCAAACCCTATGATGCAGTGGCTGGTCTCACTCTTCAAAGTGGTAAGCCGTGCATCTTCTCGCAGGGACCACTTCCCCAGAAACCGGAAGACTACATGAAGGATATGGGACTAGCGTTCCGTGTTTTCAGCGAGTCTCCAAGCGCACCAGGATACCTCTGGGATGCATGGTTCAAAGTATGGAGAAAACCCTTACCGGACTCAGCCTCTACCTGTGTGCCCTATGGGGAAGCGCAGTCTGATGTAACCCGCCACCCAGCCAAATCCCTACCATTGGATACGCCACTATCCTTCGATATGGATGGCCAGTATGGCCGTCATAACGTACGATTTTGTCTGCGCAAAGATTCTCAAGGTAAGCGCTATTTATCCACGGCAGTTCGCAAAGATGGTGTGTCTGCATGT
Organism: Aquitalea sp. FG25; assembly: GCF_057809375.1. Classification (NCBI taxonomy): domain Bacteria; kingdom Pseudomonadati; phylum Pseudomonadota; class Betaproteobacteria; order Neisseriales; family Chromobacteriaceae; genus Aquitalea; species Aquitalea sp. FG25. The sequence goes on along the minus strand of NZ_JBMDJV010000002.1, from coordinate 126,925 downwards.
ACAGCAGATCCACTTAAAAACAATCATCCTTAAGTAGTCTTCAGGAGGCAGGTGATGGATACGAATCCCATAATTGCCCTATTTGAAGCACAAGCGCAGATGCTGGATGCCAGTGGCCAGCAAACGAACATTGATGATGCTACTGTCAAGCTGGCCACGTGGCTTTACTTGAGCCAGAGCTTGTTATCTGAGGATGATATGACTCTGCTCGTTGAAGTCGGCGGCATTCTCTACCGAGAAGGGTTGGAGCGCCGTCTGCAGAAGCGACTCAATGATATGGGCTTCTAGCGCCAGCTACCGGCCCCTTTCCCGCATTTTTTGCACTCCCCATGCCCACACAATGGGGGCATGACTACTTCTCCCTCCAACACCATCCAGTCATGAAGAGTGACGATCGGCTGCTCCAGGCCGAGAGCCCCCACCCCCAATGTCTTAAAACGACCCGAAGCAGTCGATGTCTTTATGAGAAAGTGGACACTAACGTTTGAATTCACCGGACCTGCACGGCTTTTCTCGCAGGTCCGGTGGAATGATGAGTTGGGCAGCATTTCATCCTTCGCTGTCTGTGTCGGCTGCCTGTGGCATGGCAGGCGGAAATGAAGACGATGGCTTTGTACTCAGCTCTAGGAGCCGCGCAAATATCTTTTCCTCTGCGTTCAATGGTGCTTGCATGTTCTGTTGCCCAAAGAACGCAGCAAGGTAGCCGCAACCAGCGTGCAGCACGCCGATGAATATCTCTTCCAGATGACGCACGGTCGCAGCTTGAAATGCCTCAGTAGTTCTTTCGCCCTTCAAATGCGCGGAGTAGAAGTAGCTTGCACCGAAGGGAGAACCGTGAATGATCTCGGATGAAAGAGAGTAGATCAGACCATAAGCTGCAAGTAGGCGTGACCCAGACCGCCGTCCCGCTAATTCGCCAACTCTCCTTATGCGGCTAGGCACATCTAGCTTAGTCCACGAGCCGTTACCCTTACCACTGAACTCGGGATACTCCTGCGTGAGCGTGGCCTGGGGATCAGGGTCGGAGAGAACTTCAATCGAGAACTCACCGCTCCCAAATTTCCGATTATGGTGACGCCAAGCAGCAAAGTCGATGTACCGGATGGCTCGTGCGGCAACATTGTCCGATTCGGCCAAGAGATAGCTAGCGTTTACGAAGGACTCGATTGCCGATCTAGCGACCGGATACGCATCTCGAACCGGGATGCCGCGAAGCTTCGCCACATGCAGCAACGTTTCAAATGACTGGCCTGCAGCCATCGCCAGAAACGTGCTTGTGCGCCGTTGTCCGTCACCAAGCGTACAAGTTAGCTTTTCCCCTTCGAAGGTTGCTGGGCCCTCCGACGCGACGAAAAGCGCGAGACGAAGAAATTCCTGCTGGAGCATGGCCAAGCCGCGCAGTGCATCAAGGAGCGGAAGTTCTTCGGTATCCATTACGAGGGACTAAAAAATGATGGGTTGGGCATCACTTGTTGGCGGCGGGCTTCCAATATGACTTCTCTTCCTCAGTCAGACCGGCAAGGATACGGTTGGCAATGCTTACAAGTGGAGAATTTCCGAAAGCTCGGTAGTTGGACAATACGTATCTCTTTACCGTATTAGGCCACCGACCATCATGATCAGCTTCCGCGATCGTCGATTTTGCCGTTTGATAATTTCCGTATCTGGCACCCATTGCCTGTTCGAGCGCCTTTTCAAAAGCGCCGAAGGACCATTCATCAGTCCTTGCCTCGAATTGATCCAATACTTGAACTTTGGTTTTGGAAAGCTTGCTCATAAGAACTCCTGTGATCTCAGTACTCGTAATGGTGATGCCCAACGTCCAAGGCCAGGGGCGCTGCGCGGCTTTATTGCGCAGGGTTGGGCCTCATTGGCCTCGTGGAGAAAGACTTCTCGACTTCCTTCTGAATCGGCCCCGCTTTAATAGAGATGTTTTAGGCTGCTTTCAACATGACAGCAGCCTTCTTCTATCTGGTGTGCGATAGACGGCTGAGGCCGATCTTTAGGCTTCGGTCCCATATCTCGGCAATCACTGCTTCTAGCCGACAGTAGCCATACTATCACAATGGCATGGGCACTTACTTCGACAGATCAGTAGCTATCCCGACTTGGTTCTACCCAGAGAACTGACTACTACCGAACCCTTTCCCGCCTTTTTTGCACTCCCCATGCCCGCACAATGCGGGCATGACTACTTCTACCCCTTACATCACCCAGCAAGGACTGGAAGACCGCTTCGGGCGGGAGTTCCTGCTGCGCGTTACCGACCCGACCAAAACCGGGGAGGTCGACCAGGGCAAGGTCACGCGTGCCATCAGTGATGCCACCGAGCTGATTAATTCCTACCTGGGCAAGCGCTACACCCTGCCGGTGCCGTTTGTTCCTGGTGCGCTAGAGCGTGTTGCTGCCGACTTGGTGCGCTACTTCCTGTATTCCAGCCAGCCTGGTGAAGAAGTGACCAAGCGCTACGACGACGGGGTGAAGTGGCTCAAGGATGTGGCCAATGGCGTGGTATCGCTGGGGTTGCCAGTACCGGAGACCCCGGCTAGCTCCACCGGCAAGGTGGTCATGTCTGGCCCGCGCCGCAAGTTTACCCGCCGCAGCATGAGGGACTACTGATGCGTCCCGACCACCTCGCCCTGGGCAAGCACATCGTCACCCAGCTCAAAAGCCAGATCAATGACGTCCGCCAGATCGTACAGCGCGGTGAGCTGAGCGATGTGACCAGTGGCGAGCAAGTCTCGCCGTCCCTGTATGTGATCTACGTGCGGGATGTGCTGCCGGGTGATGGTCAGTCGCAAGAAGCCCAGAACCACATCCTGCAGCAGTGGATGGTCGTGGCGGCTCTTCAGGGTGATCCGGATCAGATGCTGGCCGAGGCTGGAGAACTGTTGGCTGGGGTGCGCGATGCCCTGCTGGGATGGACCCCGGATGCCGGGCTGTATGACCCACTGCAGGCGTCCACGCCACCCGCCGCCCTTTATGTGAGCGATTGGGGCTATTTCCCGCTGCTGTTTACCGCTGATTTCTATGCATGAAAGGAGACCCCATGGCATCGCCCCAGAAGGAGCAAGTCGAACTGCTCCAGGAGCACAAGAACGCTGGCACGACCTACCCAGCCGGCGAAAAGCTGGACGTATCACCCAGCACGGCCGCCTGGCTGTACCGCAACAACATTGCTAAGCCGGCAACGGCCAAGCAGTCCATATCCACTCTCTCGGAGCCTGAAGCATGAGCTACGCACCAGTCATTCTAACCCCTGAAAAACACTCTTACTCGGTCTCCGGCCAGATCCTGATGGCTGAGTATGGTGTCCCCAAATACACCCCGTTTGCCATGGTCGAAACCGCTGACCTGACCATTGAGCAGGAAACTCAGGAGCTGCCGGACTCCTACACCGGCCAGGGCAACTACGACAAGCTGTACTCGGTGAAGTCGGTATCTCTGGATCTGAAGGTGACTACCTTCCAGCCGGAAATCATTGCCGAAATGACCATGGGCGTTGCTAACAAGCGTGCTGAGTTGGCAATTACGGACGAAGTCCAGACCGCTTACCAGGGCGCGCTGGTGCCGCTGGAAAATATCGGTGCCGGTGATTTTGTTGTCGCTCCCAATGCCGGTGGCCAGCCATATATCGCCGGTAAGGACTACTTCCCGACTGCAGCCGGCATCATCCCGCTGGCCGGTGGCGCTATCGCGGACGGCACAAAGATCAAGGTCAGCTACAAGGCACTGCAGGCCAATGTGGTCGAGTGGCTGGCCGGCTCCCAGAAAGAGCGCAGCCTGATCTTCCATGGCGTGAACAAGGCCAGCCGCAAGCAGGTGGTGATGGAGGTGTTCCGGGGCAAGTTCGGCTTTGCCGACAAGTACTCCATCCTGGGCAAGGATTTCCGCAGTGCCGGCCTGAAGTTCGAGGTACTGGCAGACCCGCTGCAGACCGGTGACGGTATCTCGCAGTGGGTGCGCGAAACCCTGCTCAGCTAAACCACCACCATCACCGATGGGCGCAGCTTGGCTGCGCCCTGGAGCTTGTCATGCGTATCGAAAAATCCACCCCTATCGGTGACCACGTCATCACCATCCGCGAACTGACCGTCGCGGATATTCGCGCCATGTTGGTGGAATCCATACAGCAGTATGGTGATGTCGTGCTGATCCCGGAGCAGGCTGACCTTGTCTTGAACACCATGCTGCTACCGGATGTTCGCCTTGATGAATTGCGTGTTATGGCTCCGATGGCGCAGGACGTACTGGACAGCCTGGCCGACTCTGAACTGCAGGAGCTGCGCGCCAAGTGTCGGGAGCTGAACCCACTTTTTTTCGGCATGAAGGCGCGGCTGGAACAGGCGAAGGACCGGGCGGAGATAACTGCCCTGACCAAGCTGAGCAGCTACGCCAACTAGAAACCAATCTGGGCCGGCTGATTGAAGCGGGCCACCCCAATGCCGCCCAGTACCCGCTGCGCTTCTTTGCCGCCGTCATTGATGATCTGAATAGCCGAAACACCACATGAAAACCCTGGAATACCTGATCAAGGCCAACAGCTCCGACTTTGTCACTGCGGTGACCAAGGCGGAAACCATCTATGGCCAGGCACTCAAGGGCATGGCGGACAAGGCCAAGCAGATCAGCCTGTTTAAACAGGCCAAGGACGATGCTGACAGCACCGGTACCGCCCTGGTCAAGCTGAAGACCACGGCTGAGCAGGTACGCAAGGCACTGGGTGATAGTGGCGGCACCCTGCAGCAAAGCCAGACGCTGGCCCAAACTGAGGCGGCTATCAGCAAGACAGAGGCGGCCATGCGTGGCCAAGTGGCAGCGGTGGTCACCATGCGCCAGGCGTTGGCCGCTGCCGGTGTGGATACCCGCAATCTGGCCGTCGAACAGGGCAAGATGGCCAGCGCGATTGCAAAAGCATCAGCAAGCGTCATCCAGAACCGCCGCACTAATGCTGCCCGTGATGTGCTGGGCATCCGCTCCGAGCTGGATATCACCCGCGAAATTAACCTGGTGCAGGCAGCGTATGACCGCCTCGCAGCCACCGGGACGGTTTCGCATAACGAGCTGGACCGAGCCGCCGCTGCGACCAAGGCCCGCATTGCCGCACTGCGCCAGGAGCTGCGCGGCGGTGCCGAGGAGGTCAAGCTGTTTGCAGCCCCATCTGCATCGGTCAACCAGGTGCGCCGCACTGGTGCCGCCCGCGATGTCCTGGGTATCCGCTCCGAGCTGGATATCACCCGCGAAATCAGCCAGGTGCAAGCAGCGTATGACCGCCTTGCTGCCACCGGTACGGTTTCGCATAACGAGCTGGACCGGGCGGCTGCTGCGACCAAGGCCCGGATCGCGTCCTTGCGCCAGGAACTGCGTGGCGGTGCCGAAGAGGTCAAGCTGTTTACAGCTCCTGCAGCACCAGTCAAACAAGCCCAGCGCACCAGCGCTGCTCGTGACGTGCTGGGTATTCGCTCCCAGACTGATATCCAGCGTGAAATCCAGCAGGTGTCGGCTGCATTCACGCGCCTGACCCAGAACCCGGCTATCAGCATGGCCGAGCTGTCCAGGGCGGCCACGGCTGCCAAGGCCAGGATTGCCGAACTGCGCGCTGAGCTGCAAGGCAATATGCCCGCCAGCAGCTTCCTGATGACAGGTGCCGGCAAGCTGGTGGCCATGGCCAGCGCAGTGGTATCGCTGAATGCCGCGCTGGCGCTGACCCGGAGCATTCTGTCCACGGCTGGCCAGTTTGAAACCCTGCGCACCCAGTTAAACGCCGTTGAAAAGTCTGCCACAAAGGGTGGTGAGGCCTTCGCTTATATCAAGCAGCAGGCGATCAATACCCCATTTCAGGTCACTAACCTGACCCAGACCTATATCCGGTTGCGCAATTACGGGCTGGACCCGACTGCCGGCAGCATGCAGGCCATCATCGACCAGGCGGCCAAACTGGGTGCGTCCCAGGAAATGCTGGAGCGCATCACCCTGGCACTGGGCCAAGCCTGGACCAAGCAGAAGCTGCAGGGCGAAGAGATCATGCAGCTCAACGAGGCCGGTGTCCCAGTGTGGGATCTGCTGTCCAAGGCCATGAACAAGTCCGCCGCCGAGCTGATGAAGATGTCCGAAAACGGCCAGCTTGGCCGGGAGGCCATCACTGCGCTGATGCAGGCGATGGAGAACGATGCAGCTGGTGCGGCCGCCTCCCAGATGCAGACCTGGAACGGGGTGGTGTCAAATGCCACCGACCTGTGGCAGGAGTTCCTGGACAGCATTGGCCAGGCCGGGCTGTTGCAGTTTGCCAAGGACAGCATCAACCAGCTGACGGCTGCCCTGCAGAAGATGAAGGAAACCGGCGAGCTATCCCAGATCGCCCACGACATCGCAGACGCGCTGCAGGCCCTGGGCAAGATTGCCATCGGCACCGCCAAGTTCCTTACTGCGCATCACGATGCAATCATCGCGGTGGCTGCGGTTTATGGTGCGCTGGCTGCAAAGAAACTGTTTGCTGGACTGGCTACCGATCTAGTGACCTTTGCTACTGCTGCTACCAAAGCTGCTACCGCACTGCGGACACTGAAAGAAGCCCAGACCGTGGGCGATATCGTTAACACGGTGGTTGGCAAAGGTGGTGTTAAAAAGGCTGCACCTGCCATTAAAGCAGCAACCACGACCAGCACAATTGAGGCAACGGGAACGGTTGCAGCTATTGGTGCTGCAGCCGGTGGCGCAAAAACGGCTGATGCCGCCAGCAAGGTTGGTCAAGCTGCCAGCAAAACCGTGCAAGTTGCATCTCAGGCCGCTAGTAAGGCATGGGGTGGGTTGTCTGCTGAAATGACAGTTGGTGGTACTCGTCTGATATCGGTGTTCGGTGCGGTTGCCGCCCGACTTGGTCTGGTGACATCGGCCTTGCTGCTGGGCTACGACGTAGTCACCAAGGTTATTCCCGCCGCAGTCGACCTGCACCAGATGGAAGTCGACGCACTGGAACAAAAGCGGCAGAAGCTGGAGGAAATCAACCGTCTGCAGCAGCAGGCAGCCCGCTCTGGTGGGACCGGTGCGGTAACGCGGGTCTACACGGCAGAAGAGCTGGCCAGCGCGACTACCGCCCAGCTCAAGACTTACCGCGAGAACCTCGACCGTGCTCACCAGATCCAGATCGACCAGGCTAACCTGCGCGCCCAGGACGTGACGCGTGCCGGTGGTAGGTCTGACCAAGACCCCGAATACCAGAAGTACCTGGCCGAGGCTGTCACCTACAAGAAAGCGCTCAAGGCGCTGGACGATTACCAAGCACAGCGGCTGAAACAGGAGACGACCTACGGCAACCAGGTGAAGGCCATTAAGGCCGGCCAACTGGAGACGCTGGCAGTTGCGCTGGCCAAGGAACAGAAGCTGTACGACAAGGCCAACGAGCAGCTGCAGGCTGCTGTTGCTGATCGCAGGAAGCACCAGGACGTGTGGGCCAACAACAAGGCAGTCGATCCTGCCGCCAAAGCTGCAGAACCACAGGGTGTCACCGACTACTACGAAAGCCTGCGCAAAGCCAACGAGTTGGCCCGTAAAGCCGCCACCAGCCAGCAGACGGCAGGCAATACTGGATTGGACAGTGACTTCCAGAAAGCTGCACGGGATGCCGCTGCCGCCGAAACAGCATTCAGCCGGGTAATGGAGGTGATCAACCAGCTGCGCACGAACGGCAAGATCACTGAGGGCGAATTCAACCTCATGAATGACCAGGCAGGCCGCTCCCAGGACAGCGCCGATGCCGGCATGGAGAAAACGGCCAAGTCCACCATGCAAAAGGCCATTGAGCAGATCGAAGCCATCAAGGCCGCTGCTGCTGCGGTACAAAAGCTGGATATCTCGGTCAGCATCAACGACCAACAGGCCCTGCAGGATATGGACAGCATGATGAACCGTATCCAGCAGGCGGCGACAGCCAAACCGATCAAGATTGCCGTGGAGCTGGTAGGGCCAGATGGCAAGTACCGTACCGATGCCCGCAGCACACTGGGTCTGGCGGACCGGCCCTTGTCTGAAATCCAGTCCAATGCAGAAGGCGGTGCCATTTCCGGCCCCGGTACCGGCACCTCGGACAGCATCCTCAGCTGGCTGAGTGATGGGGAATTTGTGGTCAAGGCCGCAGCCACCAGCTACTACGGTCCCGGCCTGCTGCAGGCCATCAACCAGATGCGCCTGCCACGCTTTGCTATAGGCGGTGCCGTTGGCCAGTTGCCGGCAGTGAGCCGTGCCATGGCGGGCATCCCGACCATGCAGGCAGTTGCGACCGCCAGCCCGGCCAGCCAAAAGACCCCGCTCAATATCTATCTGCCAGGCCAGGCCGCCCCCGTGCCGCTCTATGGCGATGACGATGCCGTCCAGCAGCTGGTGAAGGCCGCGACCCTGATGAATCTGAAACAAGGCTGAACATGGCAAACGTCCACGAATACGCACTGACGCTGGGCATTGATGGCACGTTAATTCCCGTCAAAGCCGTCGTGAAATTAACGCAGACCTATGACCGTGCAGGCGGGCGCAACCTGCTGCGCATGCGCTCCGGTCGGGGCGTGATGCAGTCCCGCTGGGAGAAGATCCGTTCCGATATCGCCGCGACTGGCTGGATGCCAGCCCCGCTGGCTGCCCTGGATCAAACAATCCCCCACATTCTGGACTGCGCTGCGCCCAGGGCGGTGCCAATTGGCACGGTCGTCAGTGAGCGCCTGGACATTCCAGGCGTGGTCCGCAATGGCATGTATTACTACTGGCCGCGCATGACCGGCTTTATCACGATCACCGAGAACACCGATATCCGCTCCGCAAGCTGGGGCTGGAACCTGCATTTTGAGGAGCAATGATGGCAATCCCGAATACTAGCTATTTCCCAGGTGTTGCACCGAATCCTGGTCAGGCCGTTTATCTAGATGGCTGGGAAACCACATTGGCTGCGGAGTGGAGTGGAACGGGAGTGCCCCAGTTTGAAAGCTGGATCAACCTGGATACGGTACTGCTACAGTTTCCCAATGCCTTTGCAAATATCGTGCTTGAGTGGGCTGTTGATGGTGTGACCTATCGCCAACCAGCCGTCGTCTATGCTGCAGATGGCCGTGTGTATGGAGAAAAGGTTGGCAGTGGAATGGCGACCAATGCACCGGCCACCGATAGCGCTAGTGCGGCGATGCCAAAGGGTGCCAGGGTTTATATGCCACTCATGGCCGCTGACATTCAGTTCCTAGTTAATTTCTCTCCGGTATTGCTGCCTTATACGGTGCAGGACAACGCATGGGTTTCCGCAACTACTTACCACTTCAATAAGCCATACGGCCCCAATGGGAGAAGATACGTTTTCCCCAATATTGTGGATGGAGATAAGGGCTTGGTATTGCTCTGCGCATTTACCAGCCGTGGCTATGTCGTCATCCAGGAACAAAAGCTGACGGGTGAGCTGAACTGGTTTGATATGCCAGCCATCATCAATAACGGTGGCGGCACGCCATCATGATGTTCGGTTTGTCTCCGTTTGGTGAGACCCCAATCGGTCTCTCGTCGGCTGCAGCGGGTTCAACGGTTCACGCCGGACAAACTGTTTCCTTGCCGCTAGTGATTACCGTAGCACATGCCCAGTCTCTGCCATCGGAGGCATGGGATGTCAGGGTGACGCTGGGTGGGGTCGATGTCTCTGACCGCATTGCCGGTGAAGTCACTATCGAAGCCGAAGAAGATACGGCCCGTATTGCCTCGGTCAGGCTATTCTTGGTCGCGGGTGAGTCGTTTGCCAGCCTGTCTAGTGCAGTCCTGGCCATTGATGTGCAACACACGCTCCTTAGTGCATGGGTACGGCGGTTTACCGGGCGGGTCGCGCTGCCGGAGATTGATGCTGAAACCGGCATTGCCACCTTGCACGGTACCGATGGCCGGCGCGACTCGCTGGCCTTGGCCACCCGCACCGAGCTGGATGCCTTGCTGGGTGGCTTCTGGTCGCCCCATGTGTTTGCCCGCTATGCCGACAGCCTGCAGTACGCCCAGGACCGGCTCTCCACGCTGCCCGCCGCCTATGATCTGGATGTGTATGGCGCACCCCGGCTGACGCCGTGGGCTGGTCTGGCCTCCCGGCTGACGTTGACGGACGATGATCTGGCAGACGGGTCGCTTGCTATCCAGCCGGCTGCCCGGCAGTCCGTGGTTAACCTAGTCACCAATGACAATATTGGCGTCCAGCCAGTCAGTACCACCCCGATTTGCCATCTGGCTGACAACACCACCCTGACCACCAATTCCCAGCCGACGCTGGCCGGTATTGCCGTGCCAGGCATGGATATCCGTGTGGACATTGCTGGCCAGGTGCTAACCACCGTGGCGGGCAGTACCGGCTCCTGGTCCGTTACCACCAGAGTTCTGGCTGATGGCCGTTACACGCCCCAGGTGACACTCAGTGCTGGCGCAGCCTCATGCATCATGTGGGGCACACCGTTCCAGGTGGCACGAGATGGTAAAGGCAGTGCGGTGACCAGCGAGTCTGCAATGGAGCAGGTTGTGGATTGCAGCCTGCAGTATCGCTACCCGCGCCTGCATGAGTACCGGCGCGTCATCAACTGGAGTATGGGCCTGTCCTATGGTGAGTTTGTACGGGGACGTAATGGCAAGCCGTTCAAGCTGCCCGAAAAGAGCCTGTTCCGTTCAGCTGTGGAGAGTAGCGGCTGGAAACTGCGCTCTGAGGCCTGGACCGCGCCACTGCAGGGCACCCAGTACGTTGGCTATGTGGATGCCTCTGGAGCAATCATTGAAGGCAACCCGTCTTCCAGCGCCGTCGCCATCCTGACCTTCCGCAATGACTACACCGGCCCCGCTGCCGACGACCCGCGCTGTGCCGGCGCAGTCCTGCAACTTGCCAGGCGTGTGGTGCAGTCCATGACTGAACGCTGGCGCATTACGGTCCATGCTCCAGATAGCGTAGCGGCACTGGGTATGCTGAAGCGCCAGGGCCAGACAGTCAGCATGGATGCCTCTGGCCTGTTTGATGCGAGCAGCTGGATTAGCTCGACCACCATGCTGCCTGATATCGGCACTACGACCACGGACCTGACCTCACTGGCTGGGGCCAGCCGCGAAGATGCCAACCTTGCCCTGCAGACACTGGCGGCCATCGCCCGTCGCCAGATTCTGGCCTCGCATCGGACCACCCGAGTGCAATTCAAAGCGCAAAGCAATCCACTGCTGGATGTGGACCTGGGCGTGACATTGAATAGTGTCGATATGTTGGCTATCGGCAAGGTGGCACGCCTGGTCGAGCATTACGACACCATGGCCGGCAGCGCGATCACTGATGTGGAACTTGCGATCTCCGGGCTGGTGGCTGCCGGTACCGCTAACAGTGATCCGATCCTGGCACCGGAACTCACCGGCCTGCCGAACATGTCGCAGGCCGATAGCGCCGATCTGGGCACCTGCCTTGAGGGGATAGGGAGCTACAGTGCCACCACCACCGGCTACACCACCGGTGCCGCAGGCGATACCAGCTCGGCCTATCCCCATGAGGTGGCAATTTCGGTGCCAGATATTCCGGTGTTTTTGACTGACCCTGTTTCGCGGGAGCTGGCCTACAACATCAGCGTGGCCATCCCGGTCGATACCCTGGAAATGCGATGAGTCTGACCTTTGGTTTTTATGAAGATGCAGCCCGGACCATGCCGCTGGCCAGCCTGGCAATCAAGGGCGGTACCGCGACCCGTATCTGGGTGGGAACAGATGGCACGGCCCAAGCCCAGGCCGCGAGTGGCGGCAGCATCACGCTGACTGCCAATGCCGTGCAGCCTGGTGTGCTGGCCAGCGCCATTCACCTGGCCACCTCACTGTCTGCGCTGGCCAGCGCCAGTGCATCCGTCGATCTGGGCCAGGTGGTCAGTGGCATGCAGGCCTTGTGGCTGCTGGTCGACCAGTCCGCGCTGGCGGATGGGGAATACAGCAATGTCTCCCTGGTCACCAACCCGATCTATGAGAGCTGAGCCATGGCACGGATGAATGCACAGCAGGCAGCAGAAGTTGCCAAGGCTCTCGCCCGGCAGAACAATCAAACGACCACGGCCAGCAGCCTGCCGGCAGTCAGCGGGCCGGGTGGCATTGCCGGGGGTATCTTCAGGGGGAAGGCCAAAGAAGCGGCCAGCGCCTCTGGCGGTGCCGGGCTGGCATCGGCCTACGTGGAGACCGCAAGGACCTGGGGGGATACCTCTACGGAACTGACTACCAGGTTTACGTCTGATGGATTATTCGCCATCGGGATGGTGCCGGTTAAAACCATCACCCTGGCCGAGTCCGATGCCTCAGGCAATGCCATTACCGGGACATCCGTCACCATTACCTTGAGCGGGAAGCTGCCATCATGATGGTGCCGGTCAGCATGGGCTTTTTTGGTGGCCACGTTGAAGGTGCAGCCAACGGAGTCGGGGCGTTTGTGCGGGATGATGGCAGTCGCTTTGCCTGGCATGGCTATAGCCCGTTTTTTACCTGGTTTGACGGCTCCACATGGCCAGCCTATTGCAATCGTGCCCGCGTACCAGGAGCACCCCATAACGTACCCGGTGCCCGCCAAGAAGTGTGGTCGTATGGTCCTAATGGCTGCGTGTATGCAGGGAAGTACCCGGCCAATATCTTTACCGGCTCTGCCCTGGTCGCCTGGTTGTACCCGATTGCACCTGGTGAAGTCTTGTGGCTGGGAGCGCCTCGCGCAGCAGGTATGGCGGATATGGGCGACCAGGCGGTACGCCCAGCATTCACCGTGGCGGTTTCCGGCGATATTCCGCTCAGCCCCAAGTGGGTGTGTTCGTCGTGGGATGGCAGCTGTGCTGTGATCTATGACGGGATCTATTTCTATGATGTTGCCGTCAGTGTGGTGAAGAAAACAGGCGTTACCACTCCGGGTACGACCAGCAAGGTTCGCTACGAGGTCACCTTGGCTTATACGCGCTATATCGACAGCATCGGCCGCGTGGTCGATATTGAAAATAACGCGCTGTACGGCATTGATATCGTCAATCTCAACGAGGCCATCATGCTGGGAAGCGTCACCATTACGGCATCCTCTGGCTTGTCGGATACCGTACAGCTCTACCAGCAGGTATTTCATCTTCGCTACGAATTCAATGGTAAAGCGCTGGCCGAGTTCAAGACTGTTGTTCATGACGTGGGTGAGCACCCGAACATCAAGCAGATTGATGTGGATGCCTATCTACAGCAGCAAGGTATCTACGATAGGACGATGTCTGCCTGGTTTCTGGGGGAAGAGGTTATTTCCGAAGTCACTTTCCCTCGGACCTCAATGCTGGGCCATACCTTTGCCCTGAACGCTGGCAATGTGTTCAGCCTGCAGTGCTGGGACATCCCGTACGGTGGTGCCAAGCATGTGGACTATGCTGGCTTCGGTGATGCCTTGGCGGCAGCACCGTTTCCTAGTGATGCGGTCATCAAGTCCAGTTCTGATGCGATGTACCTGCGGGCGATTGCACCAGGAAAAATCTACCTGTCGGACAATGAGAAGGACCAGTCGTTTTTCTTTGTCTGACTATCTGTACGAACCCCTTCCCCCGTTCCTCCTAAGCAGAAACACCGGACACTTGGCACTCAATGTCCGGTGTTTTGTTTTGAGAGGCCACCTTGCTCCCCTTTGCCCGTAAAGAACCGCTGATCATCGTCCAGGGCTGCACCTTCCTGCATACCTGGGAATGGCTGGCCGGTGGCCAGCCGGTCGACCTGACCGGGGCCGAGTTTGAACTGGTGGCTAAGTCCAGCACGGATAAAGCTACCACTCTGATTCATCTCACGACTGCAAATGCCGGTATCGCTGTGAACGGCAACGCCATCACCCTCCGCATTGAAGAGGCTATCACCCGCACTTACACCTGGCGTGATGCTGTGTTTAACCTGCGCGTTAAATGGCCTGGGCCGGAGCCGCGCCGGGTTGACCCGTTCATGACAGGCCGGATTGAAGTTTTGCCGGGGGTATTGGCATGACTGAAGTGATTGAACTGACTCCGACCCCAGCCCGCGAGGTTCTTGAAGTCACTATCACCGAGCGGGAAACAATTGTTGATGTCGCTCGGCAAGGCCCTCCGGGACCACCAGGCCCTGCCGGTTCCGATGTATTCGACATCGATCTCAACCTTATTTATCAGATAGCAAAATTTTAGGAGTGCCCATGTCCCTCGAAAATAGAATCACCGCGCTTGCGCAAAGCATTGCGGCTGATATCAAGTTGCTGAAGGCGGCTCAAGGCAATTTGAATGTCCTGAATACGACGGCAAAAACCAGCTTGGTAGCGGCGATCAATGAAGTACTGGGGCTGGTCCAGGCGGCGGCAGGTGCTGCTGGTGCATCTATTGACGACACTGCCGCCAGTAATGACAAAACCTTCTCTTCTACTAAAGTCACGGCGCTGCTTGCTGATCTGAAAACTCAGATTCTTGGTGGTGCGTCAGCAGCTTATGACACGCTGCAGGAAATTGAAGCAGAGCTGGGGAGTAATGGTACGGCACTGGCCAACCTGTTGACGGCTGTAGGAAACCGGGTCAGCTTTGCTGACGCCCAGTCACTGACTGCGGCGCAGCAGCCTCAGGCATGTACCAATCTCGGCATCGGTGATCCCACGACAGATTTCGTTGCCGCTTACACTGCAGCGAAAGCCTAGCGATGGCAACCCTTGTCAGTCGGTTTTTGACTGCACTTCAGAGTGTCGGAAGTGATATCAAGGCATTGCAGCAACTGTGCCCGAGCTGTCTGGTGAATTTCAATGGTGCGGTAAGTACTCCAACCGTTCGCTGGGGCTATAACGTTGCCAGCATTACCAAAGTATCCACAGGGCGTTACCGGGTTTACTTTGCCACCAAAATGGCAAGCATCAATTACATCATGGCTGGATCACCGACGGGAGCCAGCATGACTGATGCAAACGGTATTCTGCGTGCACGTGGAGGGGGGATGACTGTTGACTATGTGGAGATTGTGACCGGACCGGGTGGGGTAACTTCTCTATCCGATTACGACACGATTAGTCTGGTGATATTTGGCGGGAGGACTTAGCCTGTTTTGCAGGCTAATTTGCACATGATTTTAAAATGGATCTGTGCAAATAACCGCGCGAAAGTGTGCAAATAAGGTCGCGACGCTACATCGAGGTACTTTCTTTTGCTTCGCCAAAAAGAAAGTACCCAAAGAAAAGGCGACCCGCAGCGCATCGAATTCCCGCCACAGCCATCCCGCCCAAGGCGCGGCTGAACTCGCACCGTGCTAGCGTCACGGTGCTCAAACATGCAGCCGCTTAACACCTTGGGCAGCACGTCTGTATCGGCTCGCGCTGACGGGACTGGGCCAGCTCCGACCAGCATTCATATCAATACGCACCGCACCGACGCCACCCTTGTCCCCATCAAGCATGCCGACGGGTGACGCTGCTGCGGTTTTAAGCGGCTGGCTGTTTGAGCGATTGGACGTTAGCCAATCGCGAGTTCCAGCCGTGCCGCAACAGTGTCAGGCCCCGGAGGGTAGCCGCAGGCCATGCTTGCCGGGGTGGCCTTGGAGGTGAAGGAGGGCTTGGCCACGCAAGCCCTCTTTCCCGCCTGCCGCGCGGAAGCGGCATCAAAACCATCATCCGCGTAAGCGGATACAACACCCCTTATTCAACTGCGCCAAAATCAGCAAACACATCCTCCACCACCGCCACCGTCACCCCCTCGCACGCCATCTTTGGCACTAGCAAGCGCCCGCGCGGGCTGGCAATCAGCGCGCAGGGCTCGCATACCCCGTCCACCCCTACATTCTGCTGTACCCAGGCGGAGGGCTGGCCGGTCCAGCCGCGGGCGGCCACGTCGGCACGGGCAATCACCCGCAAGGGCAAGTCGTGACGGGCGCAGAATTCCAGCAGGCCCAGTTCATCGGCCTTCAGGTCGATGGTGGCCACCTCGCGCACTTCACTGAGGCTGCGCCTGGCCAGCGCTTGCAACACTGCCTGTTCGATGGCGTCGGCGCTTTTACCTCGGCGGCAGCCTATGCCCAGCGTCAGCGGTTTGAGTGCTTCTGTTGCGGTGGTAATGGCCGGGGTGGCGCCGGTGAGGCGGGCGACGTGGTAGGCCATCGCATTGGCACCGCCTTCGTGGCCGGACAGCAGCGGAATGGCAAAGCGCGCGGCTTCGTCCAGCACCACCACGGCGGGGTCGGTGAGTTTGCTGTGTGTCAGGCCATCCAGATAACGCACGGCAATGCCGCTGGCCATCAGCAACACCCATTGGCGGTGCTGGTGGAATACGCTGGCAAACTGCTGGCGCGCGTTGTAATCCGGCTGCTGCCAGGGTTGGTAGACGGTGGCATCCAGCGCGCTGGCCAGTTGCCGCGCCAGCGGCAGGGCGGATTCGCGCACGGTCCAGATGGCGGTGTGGCTCACGAGGCTTCCTGTTCCGGGGCCTGTTCCGGGGCCTGCTCGGATTGTTCCGCCAGTTCCGGCTTGCGCTTGCTCGGGCGCGGGGTTTTGCGGTCGTTGCCATCACGGAAGATATGGGTGAAGCCAGCAGCGTACAGGCTGGATTCCACCCCGCCTTCGCGCGACAGCGCCGCGCCTACCAGCAGCAGGGTGGTGAGCAGCCAGTCTTTTTGTTTCACCTCGGATAGCAGCGTGCCCAGCGTGCTGCGGTGGATGGACTGGTCCGGCCAGCTGGCGCGGCGCACCAGTGCCACCGGGGTATCCGGCGGGTAGTGCAGCAGCAGGTCGGCCACGGTGTATTTCAGCCGCTGGCCGGACAGGAAGATGCACATGGTGGCCTGGTGTTCGGCAAAGCGGGCGATGGACTCCAGCTCCGGCACCGCACTGGCACGGCCAGAGACGCGGGTGAGGATGATGGACTGCGAGATGGCCGGGCGGGTCAGTTCGCTGCCCAGTGCTGCCGCAGCTGCGGTGAAGGAGGACACGCCGGGGACAATTTCGTAGGCTATGCCCAGCGCTTCCAGCCGACGCATTTGCTCGGCGGTGGCACCGTAGATGGCCGGGTCGCCGGAGTGCAGCCGCGCCACGTCGATATTGGCGGCCTGGGCGCGGCGGTAGCAGTCTTCCTGCTGGTCCAGCGACAGCTCGGCGGTGTCCAGAATCTCCGCCCCCGCGCTGCAATGCTGCAGCATGTCGGTGGGCACCAGCGAACCGGCGTACAGCACCATGCCGCAACTACCCAGCAGGCGCGCGCCGCGCAGGGTGATCAGGTCGGCGGCACCGGGGCCGGCACCAATGAAATAGACTTTCATGAATGACGTTTCTCTCTCGCCTGGCGGCGGATCAGCATGGTGGCCAGATAACCGCTGGCCGAGGCGTCCAGCTGGCTGACATCCGGACACAGGATTTCATCGGTCAGGCCGATGCGGCGGGCGAAGGCGCAATGCTGGGCAATGCCCAGCCGCGCCAGCAGGGCCAGCACGTCTGGCAGGCGCTGGCCTATCTTCATCAGCACCACGATGTCGTGGCTGGCGATGTCTGCTTCCAGCGCGGCCATGTCGTCCGGGCAGGGCAGAATCAGCATGCGTTCCTTGCCTTCGCCCAGCGGCCAGGATAGCGCCGAGGCGGTGGCGGCAAAGCTGGTGACGCCAGGGAAGGTGGTGTGGGTCAGGCCGGGCAGGCGTTCGCGCAGCGCGGCCAGCAGATAGCCGTAGGTGGAGTAGGTCATGCTGTCGCCGATGGTGAGATAGGCAACGCTGTGGCCTTGCTCCAGCTCGGCGGCCACGCTGGCGGCCAGCGCGGCATAGTGGTCGGCCAGCAGGCTGCGGTCCGGGTCCATGATGAATTCCACGTCACGGAATTTGCCAGCATCAATGGGCAGACCGGCCAGACATTGCTGTGCCACCGATTGCTCGCTGCCACGTGCGCGCGGCAGGTAGATGATGTCGGCCTGCTGCAGGGCCTGCAGCGCAGCCACCGGTATCAGCCCGGCCTGGCCCGGGCCTACGCCCACGCCAATGAAATGTCCCAGTTCACTCATGTGTGTCTCCGACGGCTTCGCCCAGCGGCGTGCCGTCCATGCTGAACAGCCGTACTGCCACGCGGCGGGCGCTGGGCAGTCGGCTGTGCATGCGGGTGGATACCCGCTGTTCTACCTCCATCCAGAAGGCTTGCGCCTGCGGATGGCCTTGCAATATTTGCACGATGTTTTCCACCGTATTGGCCTGGCGGATGGCCTGTACCAGTGCCGCGCTCAGGCCCAGCTCCTGCGCCAGTTGTGCCACATCGTCCATGGCCATGGCGCTTTTGCCGGAATGGGTGTCCCATACCGTGGGGTCCAGCAGCTTGGCCAGCTTGCCGGGGTGGCCCAGCACCCACAGCGTGTCCAGCACGCGGCCCTGTTCCTGCAAGATGGCCTCGGCCTGTTCCAGCGAGCTGCCGACAAAGTTGGCAATCTGCACCACCTGTTTTTTCGGCAGGCCCAGCACATCGGCGGCGTAGCCACGGCCTATCTTGCCGGGGGTGAAGGCGATGGCGGCGGGCAAATCGCCCAGTGCCACGCGGATATACACCTCGATGGAAGCCATCCACGCTGCCAGCGACATCGGTTCGACAATGCCGCTGGTGCCCAGAATGGAAATGCCGCCGACAATGCCCAGCATGGGGTTGAAGGTGCGTTTGGCAATGCGCCCGCCTTCCACGCAGCCGATGGCCAGATCAAAACCGGGGTCGGGCCGCCCGGCCAGCACCTCGGCCACCGCCCATTGCATCATCTGCCGTGGTACCGGATTGATGGCTGGTTCGTCCGGTGGAATGCGCAGGCCGGGCAGGGTGACGGTGCCCACGCCCTCGGCGGCGATAAAGCGCAGCTGGCCGCTGCCATTGCGCCGCACCTGGGCAAAGATGGTGGCACCGTGGGTGTTGTCCGGGTCGTCGCCACCGTCTTTCAGTACTTCGGCGCGGGCGGTGTCTGGCTCCAGCAGGTCCACCGCCTGGATGGGTACGGTGAGGTAGTAGTCCGGGTCGGGCAGGCTGATGTCCACTTCGCTGGCGCGCACCCCGTCCAGCAGGCAGGCCAGCGCGGCCTTGACCGCAGCGGTGGCACAACTGCCGGTGGTGCGACCCCGGCGCAGGCCGTTGGGGGCCAGTACCGACAGGTCGTAGGGGACGCGCCGTTCGTGGGTCATGCGTCTTGCGCCGCCTGTTGCTGCTGGTACACGTGGCCGATGGCGTCAATCATCAGCGCATTGACGATGGTGGCCGCCCACGGCGAGCCGCCACGGGTGCCGCTATTGGTGATGCGCGGCACTTGCAGCAGGCCGCGCAGAGCGTCCTTGCATTCGCGGGTACCGACAAAGCCCACCGGCAGGCCTACCACCAGTTGCGGTCGCCAGCCGTGTTCGCGCACCAGCCGCACCAGTTCCATGATGGCAGTGGGAGCATCGCCAATGGCCACGATCACGTCATTGCCAAACTTCTCCCAGGCGCGGCGGATACCAGCGGCGGAGCGGGTGAGGCCATGGGCTTCGGCCAAGAGATAGGTTTCCGGGTCGTGCACGCCGCACCAGGTTTCCACTTCCAGTTGTTGCAGCACTGCGCGCTTGAGGCCGGTTTCCACCATGGTGACATCGGTGACGATGCGGCGGCAGCGCAGCAGGGCGCGCATGCCGATGTCGGCCGCGCCGGGCGAGAAGTACAGCTCGTCCACGCTGCTGAAGTCGCCGGTGGTGTGTACCAGCCGGTGCAGCGCGGTGTGCTGTTCCGCCGGAAAGGCCGACCAGTCGCGCCCCTCGCGGATGATGCGCATGCTTTCCGCTTCGATGGGGTGCGGCACATAGGGCGGCCATGCAGGGGCGGCGGCAGGGCTGCTGTCTTTGGCTAGCAGGCCGCGCACCTTGCCGTGATGGCCTTGCTGCGGCGTGCCCACTTGCTGCTCGAAGCCGATGATCTGCACCCGGTATTTGCACAGCGCGCAGTTCATGCTGGCGCGGCCTTCCACGCCTTCCTGCGCGCGTTCCAGAAACACTTCGGCCACTTGTTCGTGCACGCCCAGATACGGCGCGGCCAGTACTTCGATGTCCGGGCAGCGCGCGGCCAGATCATCCACCGCGCCGTAAATGCGCTTGACCAGCACGCCATCAAACAGGAAGTAAGGCAGTACCACGATGCGCTCAAAGCCCAGCAGGCTGGCTGCTTTCAGGCCATCGGCCACCAGCGGGCGCGCGGTGCCGGAATAGCAGACAAAGGACGCGCCAAAGCCCATGCCTTCTTCCAGCATGCGGGTGAGTTTGGCGATTTCCGAGTTGGCGTCCGGGTCGGTGGTGCCGCGTCCCACTACCACCAGGCAGCTGTCGCCACGCGCCACGGTGCGCGGCGAGCGCGCTTCGGCCTCGATGATGCGCAGGCGGCACAATTCCAGCAGGCGCGGGTGCAAGTCCATCGCCGCGCCAAAGTGGAAGTTGGTATCCGGGTGTTCCTGTTGCAGTGCCAGCAGTTCGCTGGGCATATCGTTTTTGGCGTGGGTGGCGGCCAGCAGCACGCCGGGGGTCATCACCACTGTTTTGGCACCATCGGCAATGGCCTGGGCCACGGCCTGGTCGATGGTGGGCGTGGCGAATTCCAGAAAGCCGTGGTAGATGCGGCGCTGCGGTGCGCGCTGGCGCATGATGTCCACCAGCGCCATGAATTCGGCGATGCCAGCCGGGTCGCGGCTGCCATGCCCGGCCAGCACGATGCTGTAATCCTGCGTGCTCATTGCGCCTGCTCCGGCGTGGGCAGGTGGCTGGGCTCGATCTGGCTGTCCATCGGCGTTTTGGTGCGGATCAGCATGATGCTCATGTCCGAGCAGCGGTGTTCGGCGCACTCGGCCAGCGTGCCGTGCCATTCGGCTTCGCCACGGGTGAGGTTTTCCCACACTTCCACTTGCTGGTCGGCCGGAATGCCGTTTTCCAGCAGATAGGCGGCGATATGCCAGGGCATGAAGGAGCGGGCTTCGTCCCAGGGACAGGGAATCACGATGGCATTGCGCTGGTCTTGCAGCACATGCACCAGATGGCGCTTGAACGGGGTGAGGTCGCCACGGCGGTGGAAGGTGATGAAGGTGGTTTCGTCAAAACACACCTTGGCGCGCGAGGCCAGTACCTGGGCCGAGGACAGGCCGGGCATGGTTTCCACCGGGTGGCCACAGGCACGTTCCACCCGTTCCAGATACTGGAAGCCGCTGAAGTGAATGTCGCCCATGAACACCACCACGCAGTTTTTACCGGCGTGGTGCAGCTTGGCCACTTCGTCCAGCTGGGCCACCTGGTCGCGGTAGCCCATCTGGATCACCTGAGCCGTGTCCGGAATCAGCGGACGTACCACGTCGATAACGGCGTTGAAACCGGCGACAACGTCGGCGTTGGCAATGAGGTCGGCCGAGCGGCGCGGCAGGTAGCCGATATCGCCTGGGCCTGCTCCGATGCAGATAATCATGTCTATTCCTTTATGCAGCGCGACGGCATCAGCCCAGTCGCGCCTGAATCGTGATGGTGAGTTGTTCGCTGGACAGCTGCTCGCACGGCAGGTATTCCGCCTGCAGCGCTTCGGCCAGTTGGCGGGCGCGGCCCAGCTTGACATAGGCTTGTTCGGTATCCAGCACCAGCGCCGGGATGGCGGCGTCGGCCAGCTCGCCCGCCAGTTGCAGGCTTTGCTGCCACGGGTCGGCATGGTCTTCACCCAGTGCCACATTGGCACGGCCATCGCTTAGCAACACCAGCAGCGGCGACAAGCCCTGTGCACCCTGACGGCCCAGCGTGGCGGCGGCCAGTTGCAGCGCATGCGGCAGCGGTGTGCGGCCACCGGTGGGCAGGGCGTGCAGCGCTTGTTCGGCTTGTTCCACCTGCCGGGTGGGCGGCAGCACCAGCTCGGCCTGACGGCCACGGAAGGCGATGACGGCAATCTGGTCGCGGCGCTGGTAGGCGTCTTGCAGCAGGCTGAGCACCGTGCCCTTTACCTGTTCCATGCGCTGCTGGGCGGCCATGGAGCCGGAGGCATCCACCACCAGCACAATCAGATTGCCCTGTTTTGCCGTACGCACCTTGTCGTGCAGGTCGGCGCGGGTGACGGCAAATTCTGCCGGATTGCGCTGGATGGCATGGCGCAGGGTGGCGTCCAGTGCCAGGGCCTGCGGCTGGGCGTTGGGCACGGCGCGCACGCTGTGGCCACGCCGTGCATTCAGCACCGTGCTGCGGCGGCCGCTGGCTTCACTGTCACTGCTGTGGCTGGCCAGGCGGATGGTGCTAATGTCCTGCGGCGCGCGGGCGGCGAAAACTTGTTCGCCGCCGTTGTCTTGTTGTGACTGCTGGTCCTGCTCGTCGTCGGCGGGCGTGTCTTGCTGCTCGTCCGGCTGTTGTTCTGTGGCGGCGGTATTATCCGCTGCGCTGGCGGGCGGGGGCGGGTTTTGCGCTTGCTGCGTCAGCTCATCCAGTTTGTCCTGATCCAGCCCGCTTTGCTCGAACGGCTTGCGGCGGCGGCGGTGTGGCAGTACCAGCATGGCGGCAGTGCGGATGTCTTCGGCGCTGACCTGCGCCCGCGCATCCAGCGCGGCCAGTGCGCGGGCCGCCTTGTGCAGCACGATGTCGGCGCGCAGGCTGGCCACTTCGAATTCGCAGCACAGCTGGCTGATGAAGTCGAACAGGTGGTCGCTTACCGTTACCGTGGCCAGCATGGCCTGGGCCTGACGAATCTGCTCCTGCAGCGCGCTGCCTTCGGCCTGCCAGCGGGCGGCGAAGCCTTGCGGGTCGGCTTCGAAGGCCAGACGGCGGCGTACCACCTCGCTGCGGATGGCGGCATCGCGCGGGGCGGCCACGTCCACCATCAGGCCGAAACGGTCCAGCAGTTGCGGGCGCAGTTCGCCTTCTTCCTGATTCATGGTGCCCAGCAGGGTGATGCGCGCCGGGTGGCTGATGGACAGGCCTTCACGCTGCACGGTGTTGACGCCCATGGCGGCCACGTCCAGCAGCACGTCCACCAGGTGGTCGGCCAGCAGGTTTACCTCGTCGATATACAGCAGGCCACGGTGGGCATTGGCCAGCAGGCCGGGCTTGAAGGCCTGGCGGGCTTGCTTGAGTGCCTGTTCAAAGTCCAGGCTGCCCAGCACGCGGTCCTCGCTGGCACCCAGCGGCAGGTTGACGAAGGGGACGGCGGCGTCTTCCGCCACTGCGTGTTCGCCCTGACAGCAGCTGCATTCGGGCAAGGGAGAGGCCGGGTCGCAGTTGAAGGCACAGCCGGGCACGCGGCGGATGGGCGGCAAAATGGCCCCCAGCCCGCGTGCGGCGGTGCTCTTGGCGCTGCCCTTGTCGCCACGGATCAGCACGCCGCCCAGTGACGGATCCACCGCGCACAGCAGCAGGGCCTGTTTCAGTTGTTCTTGTCCGACGATGGCGGCAAACGGATAAATCTGTTTCATGAGCGGCCTTGCGGATGTTCGCCACGCGCTTCCAGCATGGCTTCGCTATTCAGATGCAGTTGTTGCAGCGCGGCCAGCGTCTCTGGCTTGGGCTGCTGCCATAGCTGGCGCTGGGCGGCTTCCAGCAGGCGTTCGCTGATGGCATTGAGCGCCCACGGGTTGCTGTCGGCAAAAAACTGCTGCATGGCCGGGTCCAGCGCGTAGCGGGCGGCCAGTTCTTCGTAGACCCAGTCGTCCACCACGTGGGCGGTGGCATCGTAGCCGAACAGGTAGTCCACGGTGGCGGTCAGTTCCAGCCCGCCCTTGTAGCCATGCTGCTGGATGCTGGCAATCCACTTGGGGTTGGCCACCCGTGAGCGGAACACGCGCAGCACTTCTTCCTTCAGCCCGCGCACTTGCGGCTGGTCCGGGTTATGGCTGTCGCCAAAGAAGGCGCGCGGCTGGCGGCCGGTAAGGCTGCGGATGGTGGCAATCATGCCGCCGTGGTACTGCAGGTAGTCGTCGCTGTCGAAGATATCGTGTTCGCGATTGTCCTGGTTGTGCAGCGCCACTTCCACGCCGGATAGGCGATGGCGTAACGCGTCGCGGGCATCGGCCCCCTGTACGTTGCGGCCATAGGCATAGCCGCCCCAGTTGAGGTAGGCGGTGGCGAAGTCGGCGTCGGTCTGCCAGTTCTGCTCGTTGATCAGCGGCAAAATACCCGCACCGTAGCTGCCCGGCTTGGCCCCGAACACGCGCAGCAGCGCCGGATCGGCAGCACTGCCCGGCAGGGCGTGCAGCAGTTGCTGGCGGATGTCGTCCAGATAGTGTTTGCGCAGGTAGTTGTCCGCCGGGTCTTCGTCCAGCATGGCCACCGCCTGTACTGCGTCGTCCACCAGCGCAATCAGCTGCGGGAAGGCATCGCGGAAAAAGCCGCTGATGCGTACCGTGACGTCAATACGCGGGCGGCCCAGTTCAGAGAGCGGAATCACTTCGATACCGGCCACGCGGCGGCTTTCCGCTTGCCAGCGCGGACGCACGCCCAATAGCGCGAGGATTTCGGCAATGTCGTCGCCGTGGGTGCGCATGGCGCTGGTGCCCCACACGCTGATGCTGACCGATTCCGGATAGCTGCCGGTTTCCTTGCGGTGGCGCGCCAGCATTTCATTGGCCAGCTGGCTGCCCACTTGCCAGGCGGCTTGCGAGGGCAGGCCGCGCGGGTCTACCGAGTAGAAATTGCGCCCGGTGGGCAGGATGTGCGCCATGCCACGGGTGGGCGCGCCGCTGGGGCCTGCCGGCACATAGCCACCGGCCAGACCGCGCAGCAGATTGTCGATTTCCTCGTGGGTGCGCGCCAGATTGGGCAGCAGTTCGCGCTGGATGTAGGCCAGCACCTGTTGCAGCGCGTGGCTGTCACCGGCCTGTGGCAGTACGGTGGCAACGGCGGCGGGAATCGAAGCCGCCTCCGCGCTCAGCAGTTGTGCCACCAGCTGACGTGCCAGCTGGTTGATATGGTCGATGGCGTCGCTGCGGGTGTGCAGCAGTTGGGTGCTGCTCATCTCCAGTGCCACCGGCACGTTTTCCAGGCGGCGGCCTTTGTCGTCCTGCAATGCCTCCCAGTTCACGCCCAAGGCTTGGGCTACGCTGGCGGGCAGGCTGGGCACGGCCAGATTGGGCAGGCGGGTGAGGGCGCACAGCATGTCGATCAGCGCCTCGCCTTGCGGCGCCTGGCCGAGAATGTGCAGGCCGTCGCGGATTTGCGCCGCGCCCAGCTCGCACAGGTAACCGTCGATGTCTTCGATCAGGTGGGCCACATCCACGCCCTCCATCTTGGCCAGCGTCAGCGGCACGCCATCGGCATTCAGCGTGTTATCCCATTCGTGGGCATGGCCGTGATCATGGTCGTCGTGGTCGTGGTCGTGGTCGTGATGGTGATGGCCGTGTGCATGACCATGGTGATCGTGGTTGTGGTCATGATGGTGATGATCATGCGCGCCGTGGCTGTGCGCTGCGCCCTTGGCCACCGGGCGGAACTGCATGCCAGCTGCCTTGGCGGGTGCTGCTTTTTCTGTCTTGGTGGGCTGGCTCAGGCGATAGCCCGCTTGCGCTGCCTTGGGTGGATGCGGGTGGGCATGGTCATGGTCGTCATGGTGGTTGTGATGATGGTGACCGTGCTCATGTTCATCATGGTGATGATGGTCGTGCCCCAGCATGGCAGCCAGATCGCTGTCCAGCCGTGCTTCCTTGATCAAGTCCCAGATTTGCTGCTGCAGCAGCGGCAGCTTGTTCGGGTCCAGCATTTCCACCTGGTAATACTCGTCCACCAACTGGGTGAGCTGCGCCAGCGGGCCGTAGGTGTCGGCGGTGGTCATCGGCGGGGTCAGGTGGTCGATGATCACCGAATGGGCGCGGCGCTTGGCCTGCGAGCCCTCGCCCGGATCGTTCAGGATGAAGGGGTAGAACATGGGCATGTCGCCCAGCAACGCATCTGGGAAGCAGTGTTCCGACACGCCCACGCCCTTGCCGGGCAGCCATTCCAGCGTGCCGTGCTTGCCCACATGAACAATGGCATCGGCCTGCCATTCGTCGCGCAGCCAGCAGTACAGCGCGTAGTAGTGATGGGTGGGCGGCAGGTCCGGCGTGTGGTAGATGGCGTCCGGGTCCATGCCATAGCCACGCGGCGGTTGCAGCGCGACAAAGGCATTGCCCAGCTCCATACCGGCGAATATCAGCTGGTCGCCATCCACATAAGCCGTGCCCGGCGCGGCACCCCAGCGCTCCAGCATGCGCTGTTGCAGCGGGGTGGGCAGCTCGGCAAACCATTGCTGGTAGCGCGCTAGCGGCACGCGGGCGATGGCCTGGCGCAGTTGGTCGGCGCTGAGGTAGTCGGTGTCGTAACAACCACGGTCGATCAGGCTGTGCATCAGCGCGTCGCTGCTGTCCGGCAGGGTGCCGATGCCATAGCCATTGGCTTGCATGGCTTGCAGCAGCGCATACAGCGAGGCGGCGGAATCCAGCCCCACCGCATTGCCCACTTGCGAGGCCTTGCTGTTGGAGTTGGTAAAGATAAAAGCAACCCGCTTGTCGCCAACCGGGGTGTGCTTCAGCCGCGCCAGTCGGGCGGCAATACCAGCCAGGCGGCGCATGCGGTCTGGCAGTGGCTGGTAGTCGCTGCTGGCCGGGTCTTCCGGCTTGAACGATACCGGCACGCCGATGATGCGGCCGTCGAATTCCGGCAGCGCCACATTCATGGCGGTGTCCAGCGGGTTCAGCCCGCGTTCGGATTGCTCCCACTGCGCCTGGTTCATGCTGCTGGTGATGGCTTGCAGTACCGGGATGTCCAGCTGCTCGAAAGCCTCCACCGCCCAGCTGGCCTGGGTGGCACCCTCGGCATTGACTTCGCCCATGGCAAACGATGTGGTGTTGATCAGCACGCAGGGCTCAGCGGCGCGTGGGTCGCGCAGCAATTGCAGCGCGGCGGGCAGGCCCTGCGCGTCCTGGCTGCGCAGCGAGGAGGTAAACAAGGGCAGCGCGTTGATCTGGCGTTCGGCCAGCATGTCCACCAGCATGTCGATAAAGCGGGTGTTGCCGCTCAGCCAGTGGGCGCGGTAGAAGCTGATGGCTACCGTGGGCCAGCCGGGCTGGCGAATTTCACACCAGTCATCCAGGCTGCAGCCGTCGGATAGTTCCGGGTGATACAGGCCGTGTTCCGGCAGTGCCGCCGGGGGCAGATAGCCGTGGCCGGTCAACAGCAGGCGGTCGGACAGATAGCGCATCAGCTGCGCCATATTGCTGCTGCCACCGGCTTGCAGATAGGCATTGGCATCTTGCTGGATGGCTGGGGGAACGGTGCTGAGCGCGGCCAGTTCCGGGTCCGGCTCGCCGGTGCCGCTGAGGATGATCAGCGCCTGACGACGGGCAATGGCGTGCTGGCGCAGCAGGTCGAAACCGGGAATGGCCTGGACCCGGCCCAGCACGCGCAGCAGCAGGATGCGGGCGCTGGATAATTGACCATCCAGCAGTTGCTGCATCTGCTGTTCGTCGGCGATGTGCTGCAGGGCAATGCCCGACACCGGGCTGAAGTCCTGCGGCCAACGGGCGCGGCCCAGCGCGGTGAGGTCGGTGCCAGCATGGCTTAGCAGCACGATGCCGCCATTGTTTTCATGCTTCATTGCGCGCTTTCACTGCTGACATCGCCCGAGCCCAGGCGATGGAAAATCAGGGGTTCTACCGGCACGCCGCCTTGCAGATGCTCGCTGACAATGCGCTGTACTGCGCTGGCATCCACCTTGCGGTACCACACGCCTTCCGGGTAAACCACCATGATGGGGCCTTCCTTGCACACGGCAAAACAATGGCTGCGGGTGCGCTTTACCTTGAGGCCGTCGCAGGCATCAATGGCCTGGCCCAGTTGCTTGAACATGACTTCGGCCTGCTGGCCGTTTTCGGTACAGCGCGGGCCGGTACACATCAGCACGTGTTTGTAATGCAGTCGCATGTATTCTCTTGAGGGCGTCAGCCGGCTTGTTGGCCGGGCAGGGTGTCAAAGCGTTTCCACTTGTAGATGGCGGCGGACAGTGCCCAGGTGAGGGCAAACAGTGCCACGACAAAATAGCCGAAGTGGGCCAGGTTTTCGTTAAGCATGGCCACCACATCCCAGGCACCGCCGCTGAGTTTCAGCTTGTCGGCAATCAGGCCCAGGGTTTCCAGCCCGCCTATGCACACCGCCACAATCACCGACACCAGGGTGATGGTGAGGTTGTACCACAGCTTGCGGATGGGGTTGATGAAGGCCCAGCCGTACACCTCCACCATCAGCATGCTGTCCAGCGTGTCCACCAGTGCCATGCCAGCGGCAAACAGCACCGGGAATACCATGATGTTCCACAGCGGAATGCCATCGGCGCTTTGCGAGGACGCCAGTGCAAACAGGCCGATTTCGGTGGCGGTATCAAAACCCAGGCCAAACAGCAGGCCGATGGGCAGCATGTGCCAGCTCTTGCTCACCATGCGGAACAAGGGGCGCAGCAAACGCGCCAGCAGGCCACGATTGCCCAGCAGGATGTTGAGCTGCTCCTCACATACCGGCTGACCGGCGCGGGCGCGACGGAAACTGTGCCAGATGCCGCGCAGGGCAGACAGGTTCATCGCGGCCAGTGCCAGCAGAAAGAAGGCAGAAACCCCGGTGCTGATGGCACCGCCGATTTCACGAAAACCGTTGATTTGATCCTGCAGGGCGCGGGTGGCAAACACCACGGCGGCAACGGCGGCAATCACCAGCATGGAGTGGCCGACGGAAAAGAAAAACCCCACGCACAGCGGGCGCTGGTTTTCCTGCATCAGCTTGCGCACGGTATTGTCGATGGCGGCGATGTGGTCGGCATCCACCGCATGGCGCAGGCCCAGCAGGTAGGCCAGCAAGGCGGTGCCCAGTTGAGCCGGATGGTCGGCAAAGGCGCTCAGTGCCCAGCCCCAGGCCAGCAGATTGGCAGCCAGCAGCGGCAGCAGCACCCACAGATGACGGGAGCGGCGCGGACCGGCTGACGATATTGATGTATTCAGGTTTGCTTGCATGATGCCCTCGGTGACGATACGTCGCCGCAAGCGAGGGCACTGTCCGCCAAGCAGGGCGGTACTGTGCATTCCCCCGGTACACCCCGCCCGGATTCAGCCTGCGTCGACACGTATGACGGCCGGTCTCCTGGCTCGCGCTTCTTTACCCGGCATCGCCTTCCCGGGTGGGCCGGTGGCATGTGATGCGGACTCGTCGCTTACAGTTGCGGGGGCAGCTGCGGTGTCTCACCGCATTCCCGTTTCACCCCTGGCGGGGCACCGTCATTTGAAGCGCGCATGATACGTGACAACGCAGAAAATGGGAATTCTTCCCGCTGATTTTCAAGGCTTTTCCCATTGTGCCAACGCCGCTGCCAGCCGCTGCCAGCCAGCCTCGTCCGGCGGCAGGCCAAAGCGCAGGCTGGGTCCGTCGGCAAACTGGCGTACCAGGATGCCTTTGCTCGCCAGAAAGTCGAACAAGGCCGGGCAGTGCACGCCTTGCAACCACTGGAATAGATGGCTGCCACCGGCCGGTGGCAGGCCATACTCGTGTAACAGTTGCTGCAGGCGCTGGCTGTCGGCGGCCAGTTGTCCGCGCATGGCTTGTTGCCAGCTGCTGTCCTGCAAGGCCAGTTTGACCACTTCGCGCGCCGGGCCGTTGATGCTCCACGGGCCGATGGCCTCGGCCAGTTGCTGCAACAGGGCTGGCCAGGCAAACACAAACCCCACCCGCGCCCCGGCCAGGCCAAAAAATTTGCCCACCGAGCGCAGCACAATCAGCCCCGGCAGCCCTACCTCGTCCAGCAGGCTGTGATCCGGCGTGGCGTCCATGAAGGCTTCGTCCAGTATCAGCCAGCCGCCACGACTGGCCAGCCGGGCGCGCCAGTCCTGCAACTGCTCGCGGGAAAAGGTGGTACCGGTGGGGTTGTTGGGGTGGCATAGCAGCAGCACGTCCAGTTCATCAATGACTGCATCAATGTCGTCCGGCGCATGGCGGCTAAGGCGATGGCCGTGCTGCTCCCAGTGCCAGGGGTGTTCGGCATAGCACAAGGGCAACATGCCCACCCGGCAGGGCGGGCGCAGCGTGGGCAGCAGCTGGATGGCAGGTTGCGACCCGGCCACCGGCAGCAACAGCGGGCTGCCGTAGTACTCCGCTGCGGCTTGCTCCAGCCCGTCGTCCTGTTCCGGCAGGCGCTGCCAGCTGCGCGGGCTGCAGGCTGGCACTGGCCAGCCTTGCGGGTTCAGCCCGGTGGACAGGTCCAGCCAGTCCGCTACCGGAATACCGTATTGCGCTGCGGCACGCAGGATGCCGCCTCCATGTTCAAGCATGTGTGACGCTCCAAAAAATGCTGCCGCCCAGCAAGGCCAGTGCTACCCACAGCCACAGGCTGCGCTGCACCAGCGCGATGGCGCGGGCGATGTCCTCGGCTACCGGCGCGCGTTGCAGGCCCAGGGTGGGGCGTTGCTTGAGTTTGCCGTGATAACTGGCGGCACCGCCCAGCAGCACACCCAGCGCCCCGGCCCCGGCTGCCATCACCGGGCCGGCATTGGGGCTGTACCAGGTGGGGGCCTGGGCGCGCCAGCACTGCCAGCCCTCGCGGGTGTGGCCCAGCAGGATGTAAGTCAGCGCGGTGAGGCGGGCGGGAATCAGGTTGAGCACATCGTCAAAGCGGGCGGCAGCCCAGCCAAAGTGCAAAAAGCGCTCGTTGCGGTAGCCCCACATCGCGTCCAGGGTATTGGCGGCGCGGTACAGCACCACGCCGGGCGCGCCCAGTAGCAGAAACCAGAACACGGCGGCAAAGATGGCATCGCTGCCGTTTTCCAGCACCGATTCGATGGTGGCGCGCGCCACGGCGGTTTCGTCCAGTTCGCTGGTGTTGCGGCTGACAATCATCGACACCTTGTAGCGGGCCAGCGGCAGGTCGCCAGCGCGCAGCGCATCCAGCACCGCCTGGGCATGCTCGCGCAGGCTTTGTGCGCCAATGGCCAGGTACAGCAGCACTACCGAAGCCAATTGGCCCAGCCAGGGCAGGCGCGAGAGCCCGCAGGCCAGGCCGGTTAGCGGCAGCAGCAACAGGCTGATGCCCAGCACGCCGCGCAGCCGCATGCGCCACACCGGTTCGGCCTGCGGCGCGGCCGGATACAGTGCCTGCTCCACCTTGCGTACCAGATAGCCATAACCCACCAACGGATGCCAGCGGCGCAGCTCGCCCAGCAGGCGGTCCAGCAGCACCGCCAACAACAGAAAAACAGCAGAAATCACATCACACGCCTATATAATCGCCGGCTTCAGGGCAGCGGCCAATCCGGCTGCCCACGCATTGAAGAGCGACATTCTAGGGGGCTTCCCAAAAAAATGCGCGCCGGAGAACAGCATGACTGCCAAAACCATCATGATTCAGGGCACCACCTCGGATGCCGGCAAGAGCACTTTCGCCACCGGCTTCTGCCGCCTGTTGGCCCGGCGCGGCCTGCGTGTGGTGCCGTTCAAGCCGCAAAACATGGCGCTTAACAGCGCGGTGACGGTGGATGGCGGCGAGATTGGCCGCTCGCAAGCGGTGCAGGCACTGGCCTGCGGTGTGGAGCCGCATACCGACATGAACCCGGTGCTGCTCAAGCCCAATAGCAATACCGGCTCCCAGCTCATCATCCAGGGGCGGGCGGTGGGCAATATGGACGCGGTGTCCTACCACGCATACAAGCCGGTGGCGATGCAGTCGGTATTGCAATCGCAC
Organism: Aquitalea sp. FG25; assembly: GCF_057809375.1. Taxonomy (NCBI): domain Bacteria; kingdom Pseudomonadati; phylum Pseudomonadota; class Betaproteobacteria; order Neisseriales; family Chromobacteriaceae; genus Aquitalea; species Aquitalea sp. FG25. The sequence goes on along the minus strand of NZ_JBMDJV010000002.1, from coordinate 95,262 downwards.
GCACGGCTGTCCACGCAATACCAGTGCATCGTGGTGGAAGGCGCGGGCAGCCCGGCGGAAATCAATCTGCGCGAGGGCGATATCGCCAATATGGGCTTTGCCGAGGCGGTGGACTGCCCGGTGGTGCTGGTGGCGGATATCGAGCGCGGCGGGGTGTTTGCCCACCTGGTGGGTACGCTGGAATTACTGTCCGACAGCGAACGCGCGCGGGTGGTGGGGCTGGTGATCAACCGCTTCCGTGGCGACCCTGCGTTATTGCAATCCGGCGTGGAATGGGTGGAGCAGCGCACCGGCAAGCCGGTGCTGGGCGTGCTGCCCTATCTCAACGGCCTGCATATCGAGGCGGAAGACAGCCTGGCGCTGAACCGTCCCCAGGCAGAGCATGCCCCGCAGCAAACGCTGCGCGTGGTGGTGCCGGTGCTGCCGCGTATCAGCAACCATACCGATTTCGACCCGCTGCGCCTGCATCCGCAAGTGGAGCTGCTGCTGGTCAAACCCGGCCAGCCCTTGCCCCCGGCTGACCTGATCATCCTGCCGGGCAGCAAGAGCGTGCGGGCCGACCTGGCCAGCCTGCGCGCTGCCGGCTGGGAAGCGGCCATTGCCCGTCACCTGCGTTATGGCGGCAAGCTGATTGGTATTTGTGGCGGCCTGCAAATGCTAGGCAAGCAGCTGCACGACCCGCTGGGCCTGGAAGGCGAGGCGGGCAGCAGCGCAGGCCTGGGCTGGCTGGCGATGGAAACCACGCTGGCTACGCACAAGCAGCTGACGCGGGTGAATGGCCAGCTGACACTGGCCGGTGCTGCGGTGAGCGGTTATGAAATCCACATGGGGGTGAGTACTGGTGCGGCGCTGGCGCGCCCGGCGGTGCGGCTGGAGGATGGCCGCTGTGATGGGGCCATCAGTGCCGATGACCAGATTCTGGCCACCTATCTGCACGGCGTGTTTGATCAGCCGGAAAGCCTGGCGGCCTTGTTGCAATGGGCCGGGCTGGCTACGCCGCAGCCGCTGGATTATCCGGCCATCCGTGAAGCGCATATCGAGCGGCTGGCCGACATGCTGGAGCAGCATCTGGATTTGACACCGCTGGCAGCCTGGCTGCCCTGAAACCACCGCTTACTGGCTGATGACCACCTTGCTTTCATCCCGGCACCCCATGAAGCATGGTGTAGCGGGGCGGCAGTAATGCCGCTGCCGGATGTGGCCATGCAGCAGGCAGTAACTTGATGAAGTTTTACATCAGCAACGGCAGATGCTCAGCCCTGACTGCTGTTGGCTGGCAGGTGGGGGCGGATTTCTACCAGCAACAACTGATGGCAGGCTTCCAGCTCCCGCAGTAGCGTGCCCAGTGCTGCAGCATCCTCCTGCTGGGCGGCGCTTTCAACGTGCTGACACAAGCTGGCAAATGGCAGGGCACCAATCGACAGGGCGGCCCCGCGCAGTGCATGGGCATAGAGGGCCATGTCTTGTGGTTTGTTGTCCGCCAGTGATTGGCGCAGCTTGTCCAGCCGCAGGGCGGCATCTCGGATGAAGGCTTGCAGCAGGGTCAGCAGGAAGTCGGCGTCGCCATCGCAATTGGCCAGGGTCTGCTGGTAGTGCAGCTGGCAGTCGGCCACCGTGATGTCGGGCTGGCTGGTTTCTTGCCCAGGGTCTTGATCCGGGTGCTGTCCGGCAAATACCCGCTCGATTTCGTCAAACAGCCGCCGGGCTTCCACCGGCTTGCTGACATAGCCATCCATGCCCGCTGCCAGGCAGCGTTCGCGGTCGCCTTTCATGGCATTGGCCGTCATGGCGACAATGGGCAGCCTTGGCAGATGGGCATCGCCTTCGTGCTGGCGGATGCGGCGGCTGGCTTCCAGGCCATCCATCACCGGCATCTGCATGTCCATCAACACCAGATCGAAGGCTTGCGCGGCAATCATGTCCAGCGCCTGCGCACCATCACCGGCCACACTAACCAGCCAGCCGCGACGGCTCAGGATAGCCTGGGCCAGCTTCTGGTTGACTTCGTTGTCCTCCACCAGCAGCACATGCCGCTGCTGTTTGACTTCCTGCACGCTGTGGCGGGTGACCAGCCGGGCCTGGTTGTCGCCCGGTTCGCCGCGCAGCTGACAGAGGGTGGCGAGCAATTCTTCCTGCGGAACCGGCTTGGTCAGGTAAGCGCCTATGCCCAGCTCCAGGCAGCGTCGGCCATCACCCCGTTCGCCAGACGATGTCAGCATGATGATGTCGGCCTGGCAGTCTTGCAGTTGCAGCTGGCGTGCCACCTCGAAACCGGACATGCCCGGCATGTGGCCATCCAGCAGGATAAAGTCGAAGGTTTGTTGTTGCAGGATGGCAAGGGCAGCAAAGCCGTCTTCGGCCAGCGTGGCCTGCATGCCCCAGTTTTTCAGCAAGGCAGCCAGCCAGCTGCGGTTGGTGGGATTGTCGTCGCACACCAGCACGTGCAGTCCGGCCAGGTCGGCGGGCGGGCGGGCTGCGGCCTGTTTGTCTGCCAGTTGCAAGGGAATGCTGAAGACAAATTCCGAACCCTGCTGTGGCCGGCTGTCTACCCGGATTTCCCCGCCCAGCAAGGCGACCAGTTTCTGTGTGATGGACAGGCCCAGCCCGGTGCCGCCATAGCGGCGGGTGGTGCTGTTGTCAGCCTGGGCAAAGGCATCAAAGATGACGCGCTGTTTTTCCGGTGCAATACCGATGCCAGTATCGCGCACCGAAAAAGTCATCAGGTAGCTATCCCCCTGCTGCTGGCCGTTGATGTCCAGCACGATCTCCCCCTGTTTGGTGAACTTCACCGCATTGCCCAGCAGATTGTTCAGCACCTGGCGCAGGCGGGACGGGTCGCTGATATAGCGGTCGGGCAGGTCGGGGGCTAGCTGGCAGATGATTTCCAGCTGGTGTTCTTCGGCCTTGAGGGCAAAGGGATAGACCGTCTGGCTGATCAAGTTGCGCAGTGAGAAGGGGAGCGACTCCAGCTCCATCTTGCCGGCATCGATCTTGGAGAAGTCGAGGATGTCGTTGATGATGGTCAGCAGCGAATCGGCGGAGGATTTGACGATTTCCAGATACTCGCGCTGTTCGGCTGTCAGTTCGGTATCCAGCGTCAGCTCGGTCATGCCGATGATGCCATTCATCGGGGTGCGGATTTCGTGGCTCATATTGGCCAGAAACGCGCCCTTGGCGACATTGGCGGCCTCGGCCTGTTCCAGCGCGCGGTCCAGCTTGCGGCTGAGCGCCTCGGCTTCCGCGCGCCGTTTTTCGCTGTGCGACAGGTTGCGCCAGGCCAGGGCGGCAATCAGCGCAGCCACCAGCATCAGCAGGGCTGCGGTGATGGCCACCATGGTGTTGAGTTCCTGCAGGCTCTGGTTGCTGGCGTTGGCGGCATCGGTCAGCTGGCTGTTGGCACCGATGGTCAGTTCGCGGATGTTCTCGACCACATTGTCCAGCTCGTTGAGCAAGGCGGTGGCTTGTGCCTGATCAAAATGATCATCATGGGCCGACAGCCTCTGGTCGGTTCGCCGCACCAGCAGTACCAGCTTGTTTATCTGCTGCTGATACCAGGCTTTGTTCTGGAACAGATTGGCGTAGCGGTAGTCCTTGAGCAGGTCGATGCGCGATACCAGGATGCTGTAGCGCAGCTGCAGTTCGTCCAGATCGGCAGCCCGGCTGGTGGCCTGGGCTACCTTGGCTGCGCCCACGGTGCGGAAGTAATCGATACCCAGCTGAGAATATACCCACACCACATTGTCCTGCCCCTGCTCGGCAAAGCGCTTCATTTCTGCCTGCTGGCGCTGATACAGCATGCCGACCACCAGCAGGGCGGCCACCATCAGAATGCCAAGCAGCCATACCTGGTTGTTGATGCGGGATTGATGCGAGAACAATGACACTAGCTAGCCTTGTAAGGGTTTATTCGACGCGGATGCGGTTAACCTGCCATACGCAGCGGGAGTAGATTTCCTTGGTGCGCAATTCCGGCTTCTTGTCGAAGGGATACATGACAAACAGCGGCCCTTTGTCGCGCACGGTCAGCACCTTGCCATTAATCTTGCGCGCCAGGATAACATCATATTTTTCCAGATCAGCCAACGGAATCTCTGCTGCGTAGTCGTTTAGGGCAACCACATAGAGTTTGCTGCCCCTGCTGCCCGCAGCCTTGAGCACATCGCGAAATAGCGGGCCTTCAAAGGTTTCTTCCTGTTTGTACCAAGGAGTGGGAACTGTCATTTTTACCTGTGGCAGTTTGTCCAGCATGGCGCTGTCGAATTGGGCATCGGCACCCCTGTTCTTTTCAGCTATCAGACCGGTGATGGTGACGATAGGGGGGCCGGCTGGTTTTTCCAGTGCCAGCGCGCAGGTGGTGTGCAGTACCAGCAGGGAAGCCAGCAGCAGGGCGTGGCGGGTATTGGCCATGGGGTGTTCCTTGGTGGATTGAACAGCCATAAGAAATGGAAACTACAGAGAATCCATTACTGATAAACATTCTACAAGCTGCTGGCAAAAAATCTATTCTTGATGATGTCGGCATTTCATTCCGGCAGCGCTGCCGGTGCTGGCCATGCCGGTTGGTTGCGGTCACGTCTTGCCGGATTTCATCTTTTCTGCGTGGTTCCCTCCGTTTGGTCATCCATCGTTTTCCTGCCTGTCTGCATGACTTGCGCGGCTTAGGCTTCGCGTACATTGGATAATTAAAAATTATTCAATCAAGAGATTTTATATATTTTCGGTATTCAAATTGCTTCCATAGACTGCAGTGGTCAGTCAGCCAATGGCCTTGAACGGTAGCCGGCTGGCTGATGTGCACTGTGCGGCATCGCCGTAGCGGCACTACCCCATGCCACCCTCGTTTGCGGTGTTCGGGGCCTAATACAGGGAAGGAAGTGAAATGGTGATGGAAAAGACCGATACGCTGGTGATTGGTGCCGGCCAGGCCGGCATTGCCCTGAGCGAGCACCTGAGCAAGCTGGATGTGCCGCACCTGGTGCTGGAGCGCAAGCGCATCGCCGAACGCTGGCGCTCGGAGCGCTGGGATTCACTGGTCTGTAACGGCCCGGCCTGGCACGACCGATTTCCCGGCCTGGATTTTGATGATGTCACACCGGATGCCTTTGCCGGCAAGGAGCGGGTGGCGGACTATCTGGAGGCCTACGCCCGCAAATTTCATGCCCCCATCCGTACTGGGGTAGAGGTACTCAAGGTGGTGCGCAACAGCGGCCGTCCGGGCTTTACCGTGGAAACATCCACCGGTGTGATTGAGGCCAATCGCGTAGTGGCGGCGACCGGACCATTCCAGCAGCCTCTGATCCCGCAACTCATCCCGGCTGACAGCCCGGTCAGGCAAATGCACTCGGCGGAATACCGCAACCCGCAGCAACTGCCTGCCGGAGCGGTGCTGGTGGTGGGCTCGGGCTCGTCCGGGGTACAGATTGCCGACGAGCTGCAGCGCGCTGGCCGTACCGTCTATTTGTCTGTCGGCCCGCACGACAGGCCGCCGCGCCGTTACCGCGAACGCGACTTCTGCTGGTGGCTGGGCGTACTGGGTGAGTGGGATGCGCAAAAGGTAAAGCCCGGACGTGAACACGTCACCATCGCGGTGAGCGGTGCACGCGGCGGACATACCGTGGATTTTCGCCGCCTGGCCGAACAGGGCATCACCTTGCTGGGCATGACCCGCTCTTGCGAAAACGGCGTGATGCAATTCCAGCCGGACCTGGCGGAAAACATTGCGCGTGGTGATGAAAATTATCTGGGGCTGCTGGACGCTGCCGATGCCTATATCGCCCAGAACGGACTAGACCTGCCGCCAGAACCAGAAGCCCGGCAGCTGCCGCCGGACCCGGCCTGCGTGCGGGAGCCCATCCTGTCGCTGGATTTGGCTGCCAGCGGTGTCAGCACCGTGATCTGGGCCACCGGCTTTGCCGTGGATTACCGCTGGCTGCAAGTGAATGCCTTTGACGAAAAGGGCAAGCCCAGCCATCAGCGTGGCATTTCCAGCGAGCCGGGCGTGTACTTCCTGGGTCTGCCCTGGCTGTCACGGCGTGGCTCCAGCTTTATCTGGGGGGTATGGCATGACGCCAAGTTCATTGCCGACCATATTGCCACCCAGCGCAAATACCAGGCCTATCACGCCAGTAGCCCAACCACCGCAGCGCCGGTGCGTGAAACGGTGTGTCAGGCTGCTGACTAACTGATTGATTCCGCAGCCTTGCCATCTGTTCCCAATCCCCCCGCCTTGCTCTGCCAATTGAAGAAGGGCGCCTCGCTTTCTCTCCAGAAAGCGAGAAGAGATTGTCAATAACCTGTGGTGGCGGCAAGACCGCCACCCCACACACAGCAATGAGGTGAAACATGGTTCACAAACGCATTCGTCCGTTCAATACCCGCGAAACCTACCCGGAACAAAAGCTGGACAACGATCTGTGCCAGGCCGTGGTGGCGGGCAATATGGTGTTTTTGCGCGGCCAGATCGGTCAGGACCTGGATACCCGCGAGTCGGTGGGCATCGGCGATGTCACCGCCCAGGCGGAAAAAGCCATGGCCAATGTGAAAATGCTGCTGGAAGAATCCGGCAGCCATCTGGACCACGTGTGCAAGATCGTCATCTACCTGGTGGATACCCGCTACCGCGAGGCGGTATATCAGGTGGTAGGCCGCTGGCTCAAGGGCGTGTATCCGGTGTCCACCGGACTAGTGATTTCTGCCCTGGCACGGCCTGAGTGGCTGGTGGAAATCGACATCACTGCGGTGATTCCGGAAGGCTACCAGCCATGACCTTTTCCATTGCAGCACGCTGTCCGCACACCGGCATGCTGGGGGTGGCGGCGGCATCGTCCAGCATTGCTGTAGCCAGCCGCTGCTGCCATGTAGAAGCCGGGGTGGGCGCGGTGATGAGCCAGAATGTCACCAACCCCGCCCTGGGGCCACAGGCGCTGGCGCTGATGGCAAGAGGGGAGCGGGGCCGCACCTTGTGCCAGGCATTGGCGCAGGCTGATGGCTATCTGGCCTGGCGGCAACTGCTGCTGGTACCGGCGCAGGGGGAAATCGCCACCTTCAGCGGCCAGCATGCGCTGGGGGTGTTTGCCACGGCACAGGGGGAGCATTGTGCTGCTGGTGGCAATATCCTGGCCGATGCCAATTTGCCCGCGCGCATGGTGGAGGCCTTCGAGGACAGTCGCGGCCATCTGGCCGAGCGTCTGCTGGCTGCCATGCAGGCTGCGGTGGCTGCGGGGGGCGAGGTCGGGCCCATCCATGCCGCCGGGCTCAAGTTGGTGTGGACGCAAAGCTGGCCGGTGGTGGATTTGCGGGTGGACTGGAGCGATGGCGAACCGGTGGCAGAGTTACAGCAGCTGTGGCAACGCTATCAGCCGCAGATGCAGGACTACATCACCCGTGCCGAAGCACCACAGCAGGCACCGGCTTATGGCGTGCCTGGGGTATGAATGAGGCTGACGGGGAGGCGACATGCCTTACCCGTCATGACGGATGCCTGATCAAGCTTGGCAAGGTTTGTCGCTATGCAAGATTTTGTCTGGGTAAAGACATTTAATTTTCTGCGCAGTAATTGCATTATGCTTAGTGGCAATCAGATTAGGCTGGCCGAAAAAGACGTTCAACATCAATTGGCATGATTTGCTATGGGTAATCAATAAAAAATTCAACAACAGCATTGCCATGCCCTGCAGTAACTGCACCGGTGCGGATGTAATCAGCTTGCAATGGCATTTCAACCATGCTTCCACTTGCCGATCCCATCGAATAACTATTGTTAGTGCCAAAGCGGATGGTCTGATTGTTGGCTAGTAATTTTAGTCGTATCGCAATGCCTTGAGCCGGTGGGGCACCAAAATCTGTTGCGGGGGATAAGCCAAGTAAGTCGCTGGAATTGCTGCGATTGTTAATATCGATAAAATAAATACTTGGTTTGGCTGCGGCGGAGCAATTATTTAGGCGTATGCTAAACTGAGTTCCCCCTTGCAGGGAAGGTGAGTTGATAGAAGGAAAATCTATCGTACTGAAATAGCCCATCATTACTTGAATGGCAGGTGTCTCTATTTCGCAAGTATTTTGGATTGGTACATTGTCAAGGTTTAGAGTGTATTTGTCGCCAAAGTCACCAGTTGCATTGCATATTCTGGATGCTACACCTGCACTGTTCACCGCATCAATGATGAAATTTGTCGCTGCACCAGGCGTATTGGTAACTACTCCACTTGAAGCATTCCCTGTTAATATAAGCTCTTGTACTGTTGCAAGCTGAATGGCACCTGTTCCTACGGCACTGGGTTCGGCTGCTTCTTCCGCTAATATGATTGGCACAGCATTGCGTGGCAATATGCCATTGGCAGTGCTGGATGAGCTATATCGCCAGCGTAAGCCAATGCCAGGGATATTGGTTGCTACGGTGTAATAGTCTGCTAAACCACCACCAACGCCACCGCTAATCCAACTTCCCTTTATTCTGACAGTGTCAGCTTCTCCAGCCTTTCCAGTGTAAACTCCACGAACGGTAATGCCACGTGCAGCCAAAACGGTTCCGATAGGCGTGCTGTTAAATATTTTTATACTGTTGCCTTCAGTATATATATTCCATGGACCGCCAAGGGTATTGTCAAAATAACACTGACTTGCAGTGGCCCCCGCAAAAGAAGGATTTGATAGAAATATAAAACTTAGCACTAAAATTAGATATTTTAATGATATTTTGAGTGAGGTAAATGGGTTTCGCATTGTATTCAATATTGAGATGAAGAATGTAATGCCGATAATTTTTAATTATTTTATTCTGAATTAAAAAATGCAAAGCCAGGTTACCAGGCCTTGCACTTAAATTATTGTATGTTGTTAAAATTGATCCCTGACTATTCCTCGGTTGATTCCGATTAGGCTAAGACGTGCAGAATCCCCAAAAACCTGCACGCCTTCTATACTCCCCATGTTGATGCCAACAGCACCGCCGTAAGTCTGATTGCTCGAGTATTTAACTAGTCCATAAGTTTGAGCATCCACTACCCTGCCAATAGTTTCGTTTATACCCACTAAGCCTCCAATCTTGCTGGACGAGCCTGAAGTGACATCAGAGTAAGAGTAGGAATTGCTAATCAGGCCCTGATTCAAGCCAACCAAGCCGCCGGTAGATGCAGAACTGCCTCCTATAACTGTTCCATAAGCGTTACTGAAGGAAATGCTTCCTTCCATCAGGCTGCCGCTGTTCAATCCGACCAGGCCACCAACATTACTATACGAATCTCCTGTTATATTATTTTCAGCAGATACTCCGGTTACTGTTCCTGTATTCGTTCCAATTGCTCCACCAATATTTGTATTCGTGCGCGCAGAAACCCTAGATACCACACCAGCATCGGTTATCTTTCTTACGGATGAGTTTGAAACGTTACCGTCGTTATTGCTGCCTATCAAACCGCCTACACTAGTGTTACTACCTCCAGTTGCAATAACTGCAGCAATAGCGTCGGTAACGTCACCCAAATTGTTTATACCAATCAATCCGCCTGTTTCTCGTCCTCGACTGTTGTTAATGGTTGCATTGGTGGCAACATTACTAACAGTGCCAGCCAAGTTAGTGCCTATAAGTCCACCGGCCACTGTGCCTATTCCACCTTCAATTACACTATTAGAACGAGAGTTCAAAACGGTACCGTTGCTCAAGTAACCAATAAGTCCACCGGCACTGCCAATATATGAACTATCGGGAGAGTAATAATTGTAACTAGTTCCAACAGTACCAGAGCTGCTTGAGTCTATGATAATACCTCCAAGACTTATGCCAACAAGGCCGCCACTATTGGGTGAGTAGCTAACCTTGACATTTCCCGTGTTTTTAGAAGATTCAACTATCCCTTGGAAGTTAATTCCAACCAATCCACCAGATCCATTGCCAGAACCAGAGTTATTATTCATTCTTCCGGTAATTGAACCAGTGTTCATAGAGTTGGAGATAGTACCTCGGCTGTTCTCCCCCGCAATGCCGCCAATCCCGCGGGTAGCGGTATTACCTGATACAGTACCAGTAAATGTGCTTCTATCAATTTTCCCGCTATTAATACCAACCAAACCGCCAAGGGTGTTGGTTTGGCTGGATGAATACGGAGCTTGGATGGAGACATTGCTACTACTGTTGATCAGGTTGCCACGGTTATAGCCAATAAGTGAAGCAATTGCCGCTGAAGTATTAGATACTGTATTTGAAACCGTACTTGAGGTTAGGTTGATATTTTTCAAAGTGCCATCGTTTGTTGCTATCAAGCCGGAATTAGGACCGGCAGAATTAATTGAAAGCCTTGTTATTGTATGGCCAAAACCATCTAATACACCCTTGAACGAAGCATATGGGTTGCTACCGCTTGCGATCGAGTCAAATCTTTTGTAAGAACCATCTATATCATTGCCGATTACATAGAGACCATACAGATTGTTATTGATTCGCTGCAGCTGATCAAAGTTTTGAATAATTTTATAGTTCTTGTTGTTGATGCTGAACGTGGTATCCGTACCTGCAAGTGTGATTGATTTTCCTTTTGCTAGTATATAATTATCAGAGCCTGGGTTGAGTGCAAAAGCAGCATTTTTTCCAGTTGAGGAAATATTATCGTTAATCAAGATATTGTTCTGCGCGGTTAGTGCAAGTTTGTTTTTGCTGGACCATGCCACAGGGCCATTTAAGGCTAAATCTCCATTTGAGTTGGTGATGGAAATATTGGAGTAGGCCAGGCCTCGCGACAAAGTATCAGAAGCAATATAGCTATCAGAGTATGGAGCGCTATTGCCACGAGTGGCAATTTCAAAATCATCTGCTTTGATTGAGACTAATCCGGTATTCCCATTCTCAGCAGTTGTATTAAAAAGAGTACTCAATCCTATCCGTACATGTTTACCGCTAATGTCAATTGATCCACCATCGCCAATATTTTGTCCTTGAGCGCTTGCGCTTATCTGTCCATTCACATCAGCCCGATCTTTAGGACCAGCATCAAGAATAATTTTTCCGGATATGAAATTCAGTGTATTTGCTTCAATAGTGCCGCTATTGTTAACCACTGTTTTCATCAAGTTAGAGCTATCATGTGCAGTAAGAATAACTTGCCCACCATTGGCGCTTATCTTATTAGTGTTCTGAACCAGAGCATCCATGATGGCACTATCAACTTTCACATTAACCAACCCAGCGCCATCAAGACTGAGAGTGAATGCACTGCCTGCAGCTAATACAGTACTCCCATTTGGCGTATTAATTGTGTCTGCATTCCTGACTTGATTGGCAAGAAGTATCACACTGCCATTTGTGCTGTTGATTGTTCCTTGGTTTATAATGGTTGATCTGGAAATTCCAGAGAATTTATAATTTCCACCATTAAAATCAGCATCAGATATGTTTTGTGTGGATGCAAGCAGGCCACCGACATTGATTTGTGATCCATTCCCAAATGCTACTCCATTCGGATTGATGATGAATACCTTACCATTTGCGGATAACTGACCTAATATCATTGTGCCTTCAAGGCCCAGTACGCGGTTCAATGCAATCGAATTTTGATTTGGTTGATTAAAACGCACTTTCTCATCGGATTTAATCCCAAATTTATCCCAATTAATAATAATTTTATCAGAGTTTTGATTGACGGAAATTTGCTTTCCGTTGTTAAATATTTGAATATTACCAGCTCCAGATGTAATATTTCCACCGGTTGGCAGTGCAAATGCAGATGGTATGGAGATGATACTAATACTAGTTAACAATTGCAGCTGAGAGCGATTGATGCCTCCTGTTTTCCTACAGGCTTTTTCTTTTTCACTGCAGGCAACCCAACATCCTTTATGTGCATTCCAGATACGGCTGAAGATAGTGTTCATGATGGAGTCCTTGGCGTGGTAATTTTGGCTCGGTATCAATATTCCGCTCTAAAACAGGCACTGCATTTAATTAGCCTTACGATAAATTCTCTTTTCTCCTTTCTTGTTGGTTTTAATGTATTAAAATATATAGCTCGTTTGAACCCATGCGGATGGTGCTTTCCGTGTTGCATTAGATTTTCCAGGAGCAACCGGTAATGCAGCGGTAAGCTTGATTGAACCTCCCTTGTTTGCAAATGTTAATGTCGTTCCAATGGCGGCTCTACGGATAAGGGGGTTTGCTTCACCCCATCCATTTTTGCTTGCATGCGTTTGTCCATAATCATAAAACCAGGAAGCTTGAATTCTTGGTTTGATTGAATGCCGTAATTCAATACTGCCGATAAAACCTTCATCACCCGAAGCATCATTGGCAGAGTAAGCACGGACTGCATAAACTCCGCCCAGGCCAATTTTCTCAGCAGAAATCATATTTTTATCAGACCATTGCATGTATATTTGCCCGAATATACTTGTACTATTTGTTATCCATTGCGCGTGACTGCCATTAATTGCTAATTTACTGAAGCCGCCTTGTATTCTTGTTGATTTTTGGTAATAGTCTTCCCACCATGGACTAAGTACTGTAATACGACCAATGCTGTAACTTGCCGAGAAAATACTTAAGGTCTGTCAGAAAAAATACTTGACCCACTGGCTGAGAATGATGTGGTAATGATTTTAGATTTCTTCTTGTTTGTGTCTTTGTCAAAGTCTGTCATGTCATTAAATAATCTTTCTTCATATCTAATTTTCAATTCAGAGTATTTATTATTTTGAGTAATAATAGGTTGCTGTAGATAAAAGCTGGTTGAATTAACATATCCATGCATTTCCAGTTCTGCCATTGCCCCGTCAATTGCATACTGCATTTTGGAGTAAGTCATTCCAATTTTTGAGTCGCCAATATTGGTTGGCATCAAATAATTTATTCTTTTATATAAATTTTTTGGATTGCTTATCAGCGTTTTTATATTTACTTGATCACCAATCTTTAATGGATTATTGAGTGTAAAGTCCCCTATGGTTCTGTAGAGACCTGTACTTTTGTCGCCTAGATTGTCTGCGCTGATATTTACGCTGAGATATTTTGTATCTTCTATGCTTACTGTTAGGTCGGCTTGACCATCTTCTGCGCCAGGTTCCAGGGTGGATGTTGCTTGAATCCCAGCTATTTGATTTAACCTAGTCAAGGTGCTTTCTAGATCGGCTGTTTGAATTAATTTATTCTTTTTAATAGAGCGCATTGTGTTGAGTATGACAAATTCTTTAAGTCTGGATTTATTTTCGTATTTAATTTTTCCATACTTGCCTTCTTTTATTTCTATGATTAATTCTCCATCATTGATTTCTTGTGGTGGAATATATGCATGTGCAAATGCATAATTATTTTTGTGATAGAAATCCTCAATTTTCTGAGCAATTTCTTTCAATTCCTTAAGGCTATGTTTCTTGCCGGTATCATTCTTGATGATTGTGTTTAATTCATTCTGGCTAAATGCATGATTTCCTCTTATTATGATCTTGGCAATGAAAATTGTTATATCACTTCCAGAAGTGGCACTTTTTTTGTTTATATTGCTGTTTATATCGAGTTGCAATGGTGCTTGTTTGGGGCGAATTTCATTTTTGTTTTGTTGATCAATTTCTCGAATCAATTCACCACCGGATGGGGCTGCTAGTGCACTGCCGATGCATGAGTACATGCCAAGTCCGAAAGTAATAAAGTAAAGATTATTTTTTTTGTAACGCGTATTGATTTTAATGGCACTTTGATTCATATATCATTTTATTTGTATGGGTTTGTTTCTTATGGAATATGAAATGTCTTCATTTGATATTTTTATGACATGTCTCTGATGTGTGATTAAACTTAAATCCACTTGCCTTTGCGTTGGTTTCCATTGTGTATTTAATAGTGCATTGCGCATCTGATTGATTTCCCCATTTAACTAGCAATGTCCCATTTTGCTTTGTCGTTTTTACTAGTACTTGGCTTCCCTGGCTAACAATGCCAATTTCTTCTCCATTCTCGTCGAATATACTTGCTCCATACGGTAGCGGGTCTCCATTATCTAATGTGCTATTAATTATCGTGCTGTAGGATGATTGTGTTGCATACTCTATGTGCATAATTGCACCAGCGCGTGGAGTTACAACGGTATTGCTGTCTTGAGCAAGTTCTATGTTTAATGGCATTTTCTTGGTTACAAGGTTAATTTTGTTAGTGTGATATGGGGTGAGGTTGCCAATAATGGTATACCCATATTTATCTATTAAGGCGGCAGATGTACCAATAGCGGCACCTTCTCCATTTGGTACATGGACTAGTGCAACGGTTTCTCCAGTTGCTTGTGACATGGTTATCCCGTGAGAATGTACAATTAAGGCACCCGTCGCAGTTGCAGAGTATTGTTGATATCCAGGCCCTGAACTTATTCCTGCTGATACGGTAGTTTGCGGAAGTATATATCCAAGCCGTAGGCCTCCATTTAGCGATTTATTACTGTCTGAGTTGCTATATGCTGTATAGGAAGCATTATTATTACTATGAAATCTCCCGGATATGCTTGTGTTTACCTGTGAAACTTCATTTCCTTCATAAGTAAGTAGGCTGTTAATAAATGATCTTGAGGATTCTTTTTCGAATGGAATGCTAATATTTAAGCTAATGCTATTTTTTAATGAGGAGGTGTTGTTGTAAATTTCTTTACTTCTTTGTAGTGCTAGGCTGTAACTTATGTTATTCCAAGTATCGCTGTATCCTGCGGATATATTTATTTTCTTTTCATTCGTTTCCCAAAATTGCAAAATAGAACTATTTATATATAAATATTTTGATTTTATGGTTTTGTTGAGATTGATTTCAATTTGTTGTTTGGGAGCTAACAGTTGTGGACTTGACCATGTCGTGCGCTGCTCCATTAATCTGATTGCGTCGCGCAGAGTTAAATACTGACTCGATAAGTATTTGTATGAAATAATAGAAATATTTGTCCCGCTGTCAGGTAGTGACTTGGTAAATGCAAGGCGCAAGCTATTTCCAATCTGTGATTCATCATGACTTGGTCTAAACATTGATTGTGTAAGATCTGCCGAAAATGTTCCAAATTTTGTGTTGAGTGCGCTTCCTGCCAATACGCTTGAATAATTCCCTGAATAAATCAGGCCGCTATATCCTGTCCAGTTTCCGCTAAAACCATGCCTTAATACGCCTTGGAAAATGTTGGGATGGTTTGATATTGAATTGAGACGCACTTTTCCTAACGCTATGTTGTAACGATATTGGCCAGAACGTAATAATTCTGGGGAGTATGCATAAGGGACAATAAAGCTACGCTGAGTACCCGTTGATTCTGTTACGATTACTTTTAAATCTCCGCCATCAGTTTGAGCATTAATGTCGTCGAGCTCAAATGGCCCGGGCGCTATTGTTGTTTCGTAAATAAGTTGTTCGTTTTGATAAACAGATACTTTTGCATTACTATTTGCAATTCCATGAACTATTGGTGCGTAGCTCTGTGCAATATCTTCGAGCATCCTATCATCGCTGTATAATTGCATGCCTTTGAATGGAATACTGTCAAATAAACCGTCACCTGTGATGGTTTCTCCGAGAATTATTTGTGATTTCAGTGTTGTGCTATCTGTCTGTAGATATGTATTGTTTGAGTTGTATTGAATTTTAGATTTGTCTTGATTGTTCCAGCTGAATGATCCTGACTGCCTAAGTCGCCATCTTTGGAAATTGATACTGCTGTTTATTCCTATATATGCACTTTGCGCTGCATTGCTCTGAAAAAAATTACTGTTATAGTTCACCAGCAATCCATTTTCGCCCTGGTGCCAAGTGGCCGGGTCGGCGTATGTGCCAATTTGTGGATTTGTTAAGAATATTTCTGGAATAGTTAATGAAATTTTTTGGGAGTTTTGGTCGGTGTCAATCGATACTCCTGGTATGCCTTTTAAAATGTTATAACAATTATTATTTTGATCTGAAATTATTGGCTTATCGTTTAATTTTGCTAGTTGATTAATTTTGTTGAAATTAACACCTAGTTCAATCAATTGTTCTTTGCTTATGCAAATTTGATTGGATATGTCCGTATTGTCATTTATTGATATTTCCTTTAAACCTTTTGGTGTGTTGTTGATATATATTTCAAATCTGTATTTTCCAGCTATTAATTTCGCACTTTTACTAAATTTTGTTAGATCTATAGTGGGCGTGTTTGGGTCTTGATATAAAAATGCAGGATCAAATTCAATATCTTTATTCTTGATTGCAGAATCTTTTTTGGAATAACTTGTGTCTTGATTTGAAACTTCAGCCATTGAACACTGACTTGCTATATGTAGTAAGATATATATGGCAAATGTTTTGGGCGTATTATTTTTGTTTTTCCAATTCCTCGCATGTGCATCGTGCTATTCCATTTGCATTGCCTGCCATTTTCTTCAAGTTTCTCTCGTGCTACGGTATTTTTTTGGTATCTTTTATTTCTATATTTTCTGTGGTGATTCCTCCAAAATCGTTTACCGCCTTGTATTCTACTTTTAGCGGCATTTTGATGTTTTTTTCGTCCAGTTCATATTTTTCGTTTGCGAATGGGGCTACCATGTTTGGCTTTATTTCAGTGATTAAATTTGTGTTTGCAATTTTTATGTTTACTAGCGATACAAAATAAGGGCTGGTATTTTTTGCTTCTAGGAAATACTTGTTCTTTTCTTGTAATAAATTCCACGATAGGTTTTTTATCCCATCATTTGCCTCGGATGAGAGTGATTGAGGTCTGAAAAATAACTTTATTCGACTTCTATAAGTGAACTGTAGTTTATTGTTTTCGCTATTTTTGGGTGGTATCTCCAGGATGTTTAGCCAGAAAATTGATTCTCTATCGTCTGGTAATTTTTCTCCTGTGTAGATTATCCTTAATATTTGTCTTTTGTTTCCATCTATCCTAAATATGGGTGGGGATAAAATAAATGGAACTTGTATATTGGTAGGTGTTTTTTCTATGTTTCCTCTGTCTATCCATGTTTGTACTAGTGATGGCTCTGCGCCTTTATTATTAATTTCTATGCTTGTTTCTTGCTCGTTTGATTCAAGTATGATTCGAGTGCCTTTCATCACTATTGCCGCATGTGTTTGTTGAGTGGACATTAGCAGGGTTATGCATCCACCTATAAAGGTGAATTTATTTATGGAGTTTAATATCATGTATGTCGCTTTGCTTTTTATGGATAAAAAAGCTTCGCTCATTTTGTTGGGCGAAGCTGAGGTTGTTGCGATTAATGATATGTTGAAGTGATGGGCTGCGATTAGTTATTGATAAACTAATACATAGTCAATCTGACTAAATATCGAACCAGGTGTTGGCGCTGAAGTTGGATCCACGCGTACTAATCTGGCTTGTAGATTTGCCGTCCCTGAACGATTTCCCGTTGGTGTGGTTGACATGGCAGGGGTGATGTTTACATTGGTAAATCCATTACTTCCACCTAGTCGAATTTTTGTGGCTGCACCGCCTCCTGATGGAATAGCTGCAAGCTCGATTCCTACATTGCCTGCAGGTAATGGTCCATTTAATTTGAGGTTGCCTGTTGATTTGTCGATATTTGGATTGTTCGGATTAAATGCTATAGATACGGTGTCTCTGTTGCAGGATGCGGCATCTCCGGAAATCGTCAGTGTGAATGGAATAGGGGTTGCACCCGCTGCTGGTACTTCTGAAGGTTGCAAAGAACCAAAATCAACTGTTTTGAAGCCTTGTAGCTCCCCATCAATAAGGCAGGTGCTACTTCCAATGCTTCCGGTAAATGAAATTTGACCAGTGTTTGATGCGGCGTAAATCGTTTCATTTGCCATTACACTTGTTGCGATAATAAGAGATAGCTTCACTATATTCTTCATGGGTAACTCCTTTTATTGGTGGCTGGCATTTGAAATTTCAAACGCATTTAGAACCTATTGGAAATATTTATTTTAAATAATAAGAAATTTCTTAACAGACTATTGATTTATCTAGTTTGCTTGTGGAAATTTCTACTTATTAGTAAATATTTATCTTTATTTGCGGTTTTTAAGGGTTTTACTTTCGAGTGCTTGTAGTTGATTTGAATTCTATTGTCATGATTGATGTGGTGAGGCTTATATGGCACAAGATTTTTACTAGGCTACTGCAAGCTCTTTGGGCATTCGCTAGTTCGGGAATCTCGTGTTCATTCAATTAGGCATGGAAACCAGCCCTGGAGAGATGTCTCGCTTAAATACAGATCATCTTTTTATGCGAAGCGTGGAAAGTGCTAACTGGGATGGTTTTGTCTTGGGCGGTGTATGCAAGCACGCTTAGTCGGAAGCCGGTTAATAGCGCAGGCTGTATTGGTTTTGGGTGTGAAGATTGCGATTGACTAGCGACTCATGCAGTTGGTGGCGTGAATGCGTGCTGAGGCAGTGTAGGTGTGCTGATGGCGGATTATTTCTGTTGGAAGACTAGCTTGCTGTTAATCAGGCCTGGTTGATGGACTTTGTGTTCGACCTGGAGACAGGAGGGGGAGTCAGCACGAACTTGTCTGTTGACGATATGGCATGTATGAGTTGACCACCTTTGCTCAGGCCAGGGAATCTGCTGACCTGCATTTATCGCAGGTATTCTCGACCCGTTGGCGATAAGTCGAAACAATGGATGATTAAAGATGGCGGTTGGTGGTTTAAAGCGAGCCGCTACACTTAATTACTTGTTGTTGCGGTCTGGAACATAGGCTGTACTGTAACGTGACTTGCACCGGAAAAGGATGCAGCTTGGCATTCTTGGCTCGGCAGGTTTTTCTAGAGCAGGTTTCGGTTTATCTCTGCGCGTGGTGTGGTGGATGCTGCTCAGCTTTGGCTTGGATGTGCGTTGAGGTAAATTTGTGGTTGCGCGGAATTGCAGTAATACGATGCATGCCTGATTGGCGTGACCAAATGACAAAAGAGCCCGCTTCCATCAGGGAGCGGGCTCTTTGTTCACTTCTTGATATAGGGTTCCGCCTCAGAACGGGATGTCGTCATCCATGTCGTCCAGCTTCGGTGCCGGTTTGGCTTCCATGCGGCGCGGGGCAGCCGGTGCCGCTGCGGGGCGGGACTGGGCTGCCGGTTCGCCGTAGGCGTAGTTGTCGTCCATGGACGAACCGCCTTCGCGTTTGCCGCCTTGCAGGCTCAGTTCGTTCACGCGCACATCCGGCGACAGTTGCTTCTGGCCTTCCTTGTTCTGCCATTCGCGCAGGGTGAGCTGACCATATACGGTCACTTGCTGGCCCTTGCTGAGGAAGTTTTTCAGCGATTCGCCGCGCTTGCCCCATACCTGGCAGCTGAACCAGTTGGTGGTTTTGCGCTCGCCAAAGCCGATGTCGCTGGCCACGCGGAAGCTCAGCACCGGTTCGCCGCTCGGGGTGTAGCGCAGTTCGGCGTCTGCCGCCAGGCGTCCGTCAAAAGTGATGCTGTTCATGTGGGTCTCCGATTCAATTCGATAATGCTGCGCCGGTCTTGGCCGACGCATGATTGCAGGGTGAGGTGCGTGCTGGCAAGCGCCGCACCGTCAGGAATAAGTAGCCTCTACCATTTGCTTGACGGCTTCCTCGTCCCAGCCTTGCTGGGCTACCTTGAGGTAGGCCACCCGGTCTTCCAGCACCACCACGGCCTCTGTCACGCCGGCCAGAGTGGATAGTTGCTGTGACAGCTGCTGTGGGTTGCCTTGCCAGTCTTCACCAATGTGAAACATGACCGAACGCACCGCCTGTGGGGCCTGCATGCTGAACGATGCCAGCAGCCAGCTGGCCATCAGCACGCTGGTAAAGCCGAACACGCCGGACGGGCCGTAATGGGTGTACAGCCAGCCGCCAGCAGCGGCACCCATGAACAGGCCAAAAGACTGGGCCGTATTATACACACCGATGGCGGTTCCTTTGGCATCGGCTGGGGCGATTTTTGAGATCAGCGAGGGCAGGGTGGCTTCCAGGATGTTGAAGGCGATGAAATACAGGCCCAGCCACACCACGATCTGCCAGAAGCTGTCCAGCGCCAGCGCCATGCCCAGTTGGGCGGCAGTCATGATGGCGATGGCACCGATGAATACCTGTTTCAGCTTGGCTTTTTTCTCGCCATAGATAATGGCCGGCACCATCAGCAGAAAGCCGATTACCGTGACCGGCAGGTACACCTCCCAGTGGTGTGCCTTGTCCAGGCCTGCGGTCTTGATCAGGGCAAAGGGAATGGTGACAAACATGGCCATTTGCGCCGCATGCAGGGCGAAGATGCCGTAATTGAGCCGCAGCAGCTGCGGATTTCTCAGCACTGCAGGCAGGCGCTTGGTATTGGCCTCGGTATCGGAGTGGAAGCGCGAAATGGCCGGGTTGGGGATGATCAGCCATACGCCTACCAGCGCGGCCAGCGACAGGACGCCGGTTAGCGCAAAGATGCCGTTGACGCCGATGTACTGCGCCAGCACCGGCCCCAGCACCAGGCTGACGGCAAAGGTGGTGCCGATGCTCATGCCAATCATCGCCATGGCACGGGTGCGGTTTTCTTCGCGGGTCAGGTCGGCCAAGAGGGCGGTAATGGCGGCCGAGATAGCCCCTGAGCCCTGAATCACGCGGCCGATGGTGAGGGTGACGATGTCGTGCGCCCCCGCAGCCACGAAGCTGCCAATGGCAAACAGCACCAGCCCGCCGTAAATCACCTTTTTGCGGCCGATGCGGTCGGACAGCATGCCCAGCGGCAGTTGCAGCAAGGCCTGGATGAGGCCGTAGCTGCCCAGTGCCAGGCCAATGAGCGTGTGGTTGTCGGCCCCGCGCAGGGTTTGCGCATAGATGGCAAACACCGGCAGGATCAGGAACATGCCCAGCATGCGCAGGGCGTAGATACCGGCCAGCCCCAGGCTGGCGCGCAATTCAAGCGAATTCATGTGTGTTGTCGTTATCGATTCAGGAGTCAGGCTATAAACGCTGCCGGTTTACCGCGCGGGCCATTGCCATGCGACTAGCTTTTTTGCTGCAGCGCATACTTTGGTGGAGCAGTGGTCGCCAAGTCGGGTATATTATCAGGTTCCCCGACCGACAGAGTAACGCTCTCACACATGGACACCATCCGCATTCGTGGCGCTCGGACGCACAATCTGAAAAACGTCAATCTGGACCTGCCGCGCAACCAGTTGATCGTCATCACCGGCTTGTCCGGTTCCGGCAAGTCCTCTCTGGCTTTTGACACCCTGTATGCCGAGGGCCAGCGCCGCTATGTAGAGAGCCTGTCGGCCTATGCCCGCCAGTTTCTGCAGTTGATGGAAAAGCCGGATGTCGACCTGATCGAAGGGCTGTCACCGGCCATCTCCATCGAACAAAAAGCCACCAGCCACAACCCGCGCTCCACCGTGGGCACGGTGACGGAAATCCACGACTACCTGCGCCTCTTGTTTGCCCGCGTGGGCGAACCGCACTGCCCGGAGCACGGCGTGCCGCTGGCATCGCAAACCGTCAGCCAGATGGTGGACCACGTGCTGGCGCTGCCGGAAGAAACGCGGGTGATGATTCTGGCCCCGGTGATTGTGGGCCGCAAGGGCGAAAATTTGGATCTGTTTGATGATCTGCGTGCTCAGGGCTTTATTCGCGTGCGGGTGGATGGCGAAGTGTACGAAATCGACAGCCTGCCCAAGCTGGACAAGAACAAAAAGCACACCATCGAAGTGGTGATCGACCGCCTGAAAGTGCGTGAGGACATGAAACAGCGCCTGGCGGAAAGCTTTGAAACTGCCTTGCGCCATGCCGAAGGCCGCGCCATCGCCGTGGAAATGGATAGCGCTCAGGAGCACTGGTTCTCGGCCAAGTTTGCCTGCCCGGTGTGCAGCTACAGCCTGCCGGAGCTGGAGCCGCGCCTGTTCTCCTTCAACAACCCGATGGGTGCCTGCCCCAAGTGTGATGGCCTGGGTGAAATTACCTTTTTCGACCCCAAACGCGTGGTGGCGCACCCGGAACTGACACTGGCTGCCGGTGCCATCAAAGGCTGGGACAAGCGCAACCAGTTTTACTTCCAGATGCTGCTGGCGCTGGGCGAGCATTACGGTTTCTCGCCCACCGAGCTGTCTTTTGAAGACCTGCCGGAAAAAGTGCGCCATGTGGTGCTGCACGGTTCCGGGCGCGACAGCATCGAGTTTGTCTACATGTCGGAGAAGGGCACCCGCTTTACCCGCGCCCATCCGTTTGAAGGCATCATTCCCAATCTGGAACGCCGCTACCGCGAAACCGACTCCAGCGCGGTGCGCGAAGAACTGGCCAAATACCAGAACAACCAGCCCTGCCCGCATTGCGCCGGTTCCCGCCTGCGGCTGGAAGCCCGTCACGTATTCATTGGCGGACGTACCCTGCACGAATTGAACCAGCTGCCGCTCAAAGAGGCTGCCGCTTTCTTCTCCCAGTTGAATATCAGCGGCCACAAGCATGCGGTAGCGGAAAAAATCGTCAAGGAAATCAGCGAGCGGGTGTCCTTCCTTAATAATGTGGGGCTGGATTACCTCAATCTGTCACGTTCCGCCGATACACTGTCGGGTGGCGAGGCGCAGCGTATCCGTCTGGCCAGCCAGATCGGCTCCGGCCTGACCGGGGTGATGTATGTGCTGGACGAACCGTCCATCGGCCTGCACCAACGCGATAACGACCGCCTGCTGGCCACGCTGATGCGCCTGCGCGACATCGGCAACAGCGTGATTGTGGTGGAGCACGACGAAGACGCCATCCGCGCGGCGGATTACCTGGTGGACATGGGCCCCGGCGCTGGCGAACACGGTGGCGAGGTGCTGGTGGCCGGTACGCCGGCGGATGTGGCCGCCAGTGAAAATTCGGTGACTGGTGCTTTCCTGTCTGGCCGCCGCCGTATTAACTGGCCGGGCGAGCGCCGTGAAGTCAACCCGGAACGGGTGCTGAAGCTGCATGGTGCCACCGGCAATAATCTGAAGAATGTGTCGCTGGAACTGCCGCTGGGCATGCTGGCCTGCATTACCGGCGTGTCCGGTTCCGGCAAGTCCACGCTGATCAACGACACCCTGTACAAGATTGCTGCGCGTGACCTGAACGGGGCCAGCGAAGAACCGGCGCATTACGACAGCATCGAAGGGCTGGAGCTGCTGGACAAGGTGATCAACGTCGACCAGAGCCCGATCGGCCGCACCCCGCGTTCCAACCCGGCCACCTATACCGGCCTGTTCACCCCCATCCGTGAACTGTTTGCCGGGGTGCCGCTGTCGCGTGAGCGTGGCTATGGGCCGGGCCGCTTCAGCTTCAACGTCAAGGGCGGTCGCTGCGAAGCCTGCCAGGGCGATGGCGTGATCAAGGTGGAAATGCACTTCCTGCCGGACATCTATGTGCCGTGCGATGTGTGCCACGGCAAGCGCTACAACCGCGAAACGCTGGAAGTGCAGTACAAGGGCAAGAACGTTTACGAAGTGCTGGACATGACGGTGGAGCAGGCGCTGGAGTTCTTCAGCGTGGTACCGGCAGTGGCGCGCAAGCTGAAAACGCTGATGGACGTGGGCCTGGGCTATATCCGCCTGGGGCAGAGTGCCACCACCTTGTCTGGCGGCGAAGCGCAACGGGTGAAGCTGGGGCTGGAATTGTCCAAGCGCGACACTGGCCGCACTTTGTATATTCTGGATGAACCCACCACCGGCCTGCATTTCCACGATATCGACCTGCTGCTGCAAGTGCTGCACCGTCTGCGTGAAAACGGCAATACCGTGGTGGTGATCGAACACAATCTGGACGTGATCAAGACCGCCGACTGGCTGATCGACCTTGGCCCGGAAGGCGGTGCGGGCGGTGGCCAGATTATTGCCACCGGCACGCCGGAACAGGTGGCGGATAATCCGGTCAGTCATACCGGGCGTTATCTCAAGCCCCTGCTGCAACCGCGCACTTGAGTGCGGCAAGCGCAGCGCAGTACAAACCTGCAGTCGGCGGCAAATGCCATTCGTTGCCGGCTGCGGCAAACACCGTAGAATGAGCACGCGCCACTTGTTGGCGCGTCACCCACACCCGATGAGGATGCAATGCTATCGCTTGGCAAGATTGACCATATCCATATCCGTGTCACCGATCTGGCAAAGGCGCAGGGCTGGTACCAGCGTGTGCTGAACCTGGCCCCCGACACCCGCTACAAGCACATGCAGAGCGGCCCGCACGGCGTCGTGATGCTGATGAACAGCAATGGTTCGGTGCGTCTGGCCATTTCTCAGGAAGACAAGCCGGTATGCGAACCCGGCTCGGTGGCCTTTCTGGTAAGCGGGCAGGATTTCCTGGAGTGGATAGACCAGCTGGCTGGCGAGCGGGTGATTGACCGCGCCGGTCAGACCGTGGCGCGTGACTCGGTGATGGATCACCAGTTTTTCTGTTCCATCAGCTTTGTCGACCCGTTTGGCAACCCGTTCGAGATCGTCAGCTACGACCATACCTGGCTGGCAGGCAAGCTCAAGCTGGCCAGCAAACCGGCCTGACCGGCTTTCTGCTGCCGCATTACCCATCAACCCGCTACGGCGGGTTTTTTTATGGCTGCTGTGCTGGAAAAGTCCGTCAAATCAAGAAGGTGCGTCAGGCGGCGCCTGGCTGTCGCCAATTGACGACCCCAAAAGTGCTGCCATTTCAATGGCTTGGGTCAATTGTTGCAATGCTTGTCGCTCATTGCCGACAACTGGCATGGTTTGGGTTGGTGTGTATGGATATAAGTCATTGTTTTAAAATGATAATGCGTGGCTGGCATGGTGTTTGCAAAGACAGGCTTGTCTTCCAACCACATTGAAAGAAGCTCATGCAAAAGAAATTGCTTGTTGTTGCCATGCTTTCCCTGCCCCCGGCCAGCCTGGGATTGATCAATCTGGTCTATGCCGCCACGCCCGCGCCGCAGACACAGTCAGAGCAGCCAGAGGCTTCGGCACCACAAGGCAATCTGCCTGATGCAGCACCGGAGCAGGGCTGCAGCATGCCGCAGCCCGCTGGACAACAGCAGTAAAGCTGCCACGCCGGGTGTGAACCGGTGATGTAACAAGGCCCGCCAATGGCGGGCCGTCATATTATTGGCAAACCCCTGATTCGCCCGCGAGCCAAGCCTGGCTTCCGCGCACCTTGCCCCTGGCGTACCTGCCATGCAAAAAGGCCCGCAAAATTGCGGGCCTGCGCTGAACAGGCTCAGCCTGTCTCAGATGGCAAAACCATGCCCATTAGCGGGTAGGGCGTTGCAATGGAATGGACATTTCATGCCGGAACAGATTATGCGGGTCAACCTTGTTTTTCAGCGCAATCAGCCGGTCAATCAATGCCTCATCCTGGTAGTAAAGATGCAGCCAGTTGGGATCAATCTGGGTTGAGCCATCCTGGACATATTTCATGTCCACATCAGGATAATTGATATAGCACCCCTGGTATGCAGGCAGTAGCGGACGATTACCCGTCGAGGCATGCACAGCATTGTAAATGCGGCGAATCCAGGCTACTTGCACGTCATCCTCTTTCGGGTCAGTCCAGTAGGTCTGATACTGTGCCTTGAGGATGGATTGACGCTGCGGTACAGCAGTATGCCCAGTGCCGTTGGCATTGATCTTGCCGCCATAGGAGTCAATCTGCACCAGGGATTGCGTCATTGCCGTGTCGTTAACATTGGTCAGGTTTTCAAACAGCGCTTTGCATACTTCATCGCTGAAGTTTTCAATCTGATATTCAGATTTGTATTTGCCGCGCTGATTATTACCAGAGCCATTGATGCTTTGGGTCACATAAATCCAGTCCATGGCCATGAGCGGGTCTGCCTGGCTGAGGGTCATGCCGGCATCACGGCGTCCCAACGGGTTGATATTGGGAAGCAGGAAGGCATCATGAACCACGCCGGGTTTGCCTGCTGCATCATTCATCTTCTGGATGAAGTCATTCAGTGGCTTGTCGCGCTCGCCGCCAACCAGACCGTCAATACCGGTGTACTGAATGGCAAGAACAATATTGTCATCGCTCTTGATGTGATTCAGTTTGAACAGCGTAAACAAGCCACCATTGCCAATTGCCGGGTCCGGGTTATTGGAATTGGCATCATTGTCATGAAACCATTGCCAATAAGCCTGCAGCAGTTTGGTGAGATTTTCCGGGTGCTCCTGGAACCATTTCCAGTCATATTTAAGCGGATACCAATATGCTTGTTGCGGAGCGTCAGGCAGTTCTGCGTAGTAATAATTGATGATGATGCCAAAGTTGCCACCACCCGCACCGCAGCAGGCAGTAAACAGCATGCGGTCGGTTTCGTCAGTGCTATCGGCGCGCACATGCTTGAATTGCAAGCTTTTACCATCGGCTGCTGCAACCAGGATATCCACACCGCTGACCCAGTCTACGGTCAAACCTTGCAGACGCGACAGCAGGCCATAGCCACCGCCGCTAACGTGCCCGCCAACACCAACCGAATAGCAAGAGCCGCCTGGAATGGTTTTTCCTGCTTGTCTGTATAGTGAAATGTATCCATCCCAGTTTTGATTACCGGTTGCAATACGGAACTGATAGCCGTGCCCATCCTTGTCATAAGGTGACTTGACCTTGCCAGCGGCATCATGATCCATGCCTTTCATTTCACCAACGTCAATGATGGCAAGTTTTTCTGCACTATCCAGACGGTTGGAAACAAAGCCTTCATAGCAATGGCCGCCGCTGCGTACAGTAATGCGGAAACCTTCATTCAGGGCTTCATTGGCAGCGGTCTGCACTTCTTCCGGGGTGCTGCAAATATAAATTCGCTGCGCTCCATCTTCGCTGGTAATCGGCCAGCGCAAATTAAAACCCTTTTGTAGGGCGACGTATGTTTTATTGTTGCTTTCAATCTTGTTCATGATGAATCCAATCAATTGTTAATCAAGCAGCAAGGCGGCTCATTGCTGAGAATTTTCTTGCCCTGCGGTATGAATTGTTGAGTCATTGCACTGAATTAGCAATGGGTTATATTGGATTTTTCTTATTAACTGCACTTTAGTTCAGTATCGTCGGAGTATGTCATGTAAATTCCTGAGCCTATATTAGCGATCGGATTTGCCTGTAAATAAGCAGGGCGGTAACTGATATTCACGATGTGATGACATTTGAAAAGGATTTGAGCTGAATTGGCCTGCTTGTTGCAATTACCCTTAATGGAACGTAATGCAATGAATATTCTCTATCTGAATACCTGTTTGTCTTGCCTATATATTCAAGGAGTATTCGATGAAATTAAAAGACTTTGCATCCATTGTTGTGATTGCCTCGACGCTGGCAGGCTGTGCCAGTGCCAATCTGACTGGTTTTCTGGATTCATTTCGCCATTCCGGGAGTGGTCAATATACGGATACCGATCAGGCGATTCCGTTTATTTCTATGCTGTTTGATAATGGAGGCGTGGTAAATATTGATGTGGGTGAACTGCCATTTGTTTATGCCAAACTCAATCAGGATGGGGAGCTGGAGTCGGTTCGTCCACTTGAGGGCGGGGTCAGGCTGGATGATGGCCAGCTGTTACAGGGCTACCATTCTGACTCCTATGTCATTCGGCGCAGCTACAGTAAAAAAGGTAGTCCGGGAGCGGTGGTGATGCCGGACAAACCTGATGCCCTGGACGCCTGGTTAAGTCCCGATATGCCACCAGCCATTCTGTTTCTGTATCAGCAAGATCAGTCTGGTGGCATCAAGCTGGAAAATGCAGCGCAGTTTCTGAGTGGGGGAGTCAATATGGCTAGCCACCACATACAGGCACTATTGGCCGTAGATCCGGCCATTTATGAACTGGTACCGGGCAGTGACTACCGTCGTTTCTTGCAGCAGATGGCCAAGCGCAGTGTGCGTTGTGACAAAAAGGGTGATGAGCGCAGCCTGGCAACCGTGTCCTGCCTGCCCAATCACCAATTGCCGGTGATTTTTGCCATCAAGGCCAAGCGGGTGATTCACCTGAGTCAGGAAATGCTTAATCATGCTTTCGGTGGCAAGGCTGATTTGCCACTCATTCCTATTGATGCGAGTAAGACCAGCCTGGAAATTGATGCCAACAGGCAGCGCATTACTGCCTTGTTCACGCATTATGAGGATGCACATGAACAAGACCTCCCCTTGCAGTGGCGCTGCGATCAGGAGCATCACTGCTATCCAAGCGGAATTGCAGCCGACAACGATGAAACATTGGTGTATGCCGTGTTTGCCACCAGCGCCATGCGTTTTGCCCGTTATCTGGATGCCAAAGTGCCTTTCACGCTGAATAGCAGTCCTGCCTTGCTGACTCCGTCTGTCCCGGCACCGCTTGCAGCCCGGCAGCGCCATGACAAGACCCATTCCAATGCTTGAGTCGGTGCTGGGGCATGGTGCAGTCCATGACGGGCCATGCTGCAGTACAGCTTTAGTCATGTAGGGCGTCATCCATCGCCATGCACAAGGCCCGCCAATGGCGGGCCTTGTGCATGGTCATTTCCGCCTGTTACAGCCCGTGTAGCGCAGCCATGCCATCCAGCAACTGGCGCTGCAATTGCAGCATGGCCGTGCAGGGTTGTTGCTGGCGGATGAAGTCCTGCAGCGGGTCCACTACCTCGCTGCAGAGGCCGGACAGGGCCTCGATGGTGGCCAGCCCGCAGAACGGTACATAGGCTTCGGAGTAGCCACCTTCATGGGCCAGCACCAGCTTGCCCTCACAGTGTTGTTCGGCAAAGTTGCGCAGCAGGGTGGTCATCTGGCGGAAGGTGTCGCTGTGCGCCAGCATGCGCGCCAGCGGGTCCACCGCATTGGCGTCATAGCCGCAGGCCACGATGATCAGCTGCGGCTGATAGCGCTCCAGCGCCGGCAGCACGATGCGTTGCATGGCGTACAGATAAGCATCGTGGCCGCTGCCCGGCAATAGCGGGATATTGATATTGGCACCCAGTCCGGCTCCTGCGCCCCGGTCTTCACTGCCGTTGTAGCCCGGTGGGAAGCAGCCATCCTGATGAATCGACATGGTGAGTACGTCCGGGCGCTGGTAGTAGATGGCCTGAGTGCCGTTGCCGTGGTGCACGTCCCAGTCCAGCACTGCTACTCGTTCTATGCCGTAGCGCGCCTTGGCCGCTTCGATGGCGACGGCGATATTGGACAGGAAGCAAAAACCCATGGCGGCATCCGGCAGGCAATGGTGGCCTGGCGGGCGTGTCAGCACATAGGCATTGGCCGCCTCGCCGCGCCACACTGCATCCACCGCTGCCATGGCCAATCCGGCAGACAGGCAGGCAATGTCATAGCTGCCCGGCCCGACCGGCGCTTGCGGGCCGAGTTCGCCACCACCGGCATCGCTGAGGCGCTTGAATTCATCCAGATAGGCGGCACCATGCACGCGTAGCAGGTCGTCACGGCTGGCTGGTTCGGCTGAGCGCTGTAGCAGTTGGCGGCTGATGCCGGCCACATCCAGCAGGTTTTTCAGGCGGCGCTTGGTTTCCGGCGATTCGGCATGGCCGGCGGCGGCTGGCGGCTGCACCCAGCCCCCCACTGGCAGCGTCAGTGCATGCAGGCCAGCGCTATGCCACATGCACAGTTCATCAAAATAAAAGGCGGTACGGGCAGTCATGGCTTCTCCTTGTGTTCAGGCGTGGGCAGGGGTGGTGCGGCGTTGCTGCAAGGACAGCAACAAGGCC
Source organism: Aquitalea sp. FG25 (assembly GCF_057809375.1). Lineage (NCBI taxonomy): Bacteria > Pseudomonadati > Pseudomonadota > Betaproteobacteria > Neisseriales > Chromobacteriaceae > Aquitalea > Aquitalea sp. FG25. The sequence goes on along the minus strand of NZ_JBMDJV010000002.1, from coordinate 65,695 downwards.
AGCGACAGGGCGGCTACCAGGGTGGCCAGCAGCAACAGCAAGTGCAGGCTGCCGCCATTGGCGGCGATCAGCTGACCGGCCAGCGCCGGGCCAATGGCCAGGCCGCCGCCGATCACCAGGTTGGTGGCATTCATCAGCTTGCCGCTGTGGTCGATGTCGGCCAGCGTGGCCAGGATGAAGGGCAGGATGAAGGTCCAGCTGAACTTGAACAGCAAGGCGGCGCTGGCAAAGCGCGCCAGGGCCGGGTTATTCAGCAATAGCAGCATGGCTGCCATCATCATGGCGAAACCGGCCAGCAGCAGCCGGGCGCGTGGCAGGCGGCGGCCAATCAGCGAGGCGCTACCGGCACCAGCCACGCCCAGCAGGGTGGCAATGGCGAAGATGGTGCCGCTTTGCTGCGCATCGATACCGGATTGCCGGGCGATCTGGCCGACAAAGGTCCACACCCCGCTCAGGCTGATGTAAAACGCCAGCGTGGCGATGATGCCCAGGGTGGCGCGGCCCCGGTGTGGGCCGGGAGCGGTTGGCACGCTGGCTGGCCGCGCGTTCTGCTGGCGCTGGGGAAAGCAGCGTGCCAGCGGCGCACACAGGGCCATCAGCAAGGCAAGCCCCACATAACAGGCGGCAATGCCGAAGTGGGCAAACAGCGTCGGCATCACCATCAGCCCCACGGCACCCAGCGCCAGCTGGCCCATCACCCACAAGCCATAGGCCCGGTCCGGGGTGGGCAGGGTGGCCGCTGCCGACAGGCACAAAATCATCAGCGATCCCCCGGCCAGTGCACTGACAAAGCGCAGGGCTAGCAGTAGCGGGTAGTTGATGGTGGTGGCGGACAGCAGGTTGGCGATGATGAAAATGGCCACCGCCAGCCAGGCGGCGCTACGCCAGTTGACGCGAGGCAGCCAGAACAATGCCGGCAGGGTGGCCAGACTCATGGCCCCCAGTTCGGCGGAAAACAGATTGCCGATATCGACCGGCCCCAGTTGCAGCTGGCTGGCCAACTGGCTGGCGACGGCGGGGGCCATCATCAGCACGGCGGGGACGATGGTGGCAAAACCGACAATGGCGGCCATGGCCGGGCGCGTATGGTGCGGAACCTCGGCAGGCTTGGCCTGGGAGAGCGTGTTCATGGTTTTTCCTCTGTAGTGGGTGATCCGTCGGGCGGATTTTCTTGTTGGCAGCCAGCTCAAAAAACATGAACCAGACGCAACATGGCCTGGCTGCTGTCAAAGCTGTTGCTGGTATGTACATTGCGCGCCAGCATCAGCAGCAGTTGGTCTTGCTTGCTGACCCAGTGGCCCAGTTCCACGCCCAGCTGGGTACTGTTTTGCCGGGTGTCGGCCAGGTCCTGTCCGTTCAGGCGCAGGGTGCCGCCACGGGTGTGGTACAGCCGCAGTGCGCCATAGGTGCCTGGTGTGAAGTCGTAGGAGGCAAAGGCCTGCAGGCGATACAAGGGCTGCTGTTTCAGGCTGCTGCCGAGATAGTTGTCGTTGTTGCCGTAGAACTGGGCCTCCAGCGAGGCTTCCAGCACCCAGTTTTTGCCCACGCCACGGGTGTAGTTGTAGAGAAAAGTGGCACCCCAGCGGTTTGCCCCGGCGGAAACATCCGGGTGCTGGGCATCGTAACTGCCCACCGGCAGGGTGATCAGCGTCAGCAGGCCGCTGTATTCGCGTTTGTCCGGCTGGTTGATGAAGAACAGCGTGCCGCCTACTTGTGGGTCACCGATGCCGCTGTCTTGCTGGCTGGTTTGGCTGCCGGGCAGGGTGGCCTTGATGTGAGCCGCCGGGATAATGAACTGCGGTGTGCACAGCGTGCCGCAGACATCGGAAAACCACAGCTGGCGCCAGGCCAGGGCTTCTACATTCAGCCGGGCATGGTTGTCGTTGCCGCTGGCGGAGTGAAAACTGTCGGCCGCAGGTGGCGGGCAGGTACAGCACTCCCAGCGAGGTGCCAACCGGCGCGCTGAAAAAGTCGCGGGCATTGGTGTCGGCGGCATGGCCGGGCAGGCTGGCGAGCAGCAGGCTGGCTGCCAGTGTGGTTGGAACGGGGCGAAACGGGGTCATGGCATGCTCCTTTGGGTGGGTGGGCGAAAAATCGTGGACGCAGCTATCCCTGCCAGCCATGGCGGGCCATGGCAGCTTCAGCGACGTACGGGGGGAATCAGCAGGCTGAGGAGATCAGCCGAATGGCGCTTGCTGGTGCAAGAGATGGGCAATGCCCGCCTTGCCGTTGATGCCCAGCTTGGCGTAGATGGTGCGGATGTGATGGCGCACGGTATGGGGCGACAGGCCCAGCTTGCGTGCGATGTCCTTGTAGGTGAGCCCTTCGCCGAACAGGCGGGCGACATCGTTTTCGCGGCTGGAAAGCTGCTCCATGGCGCAGCGGTAGCGCGCGGTCAGCAGGTAGAGGTCGCTGATGCGGCGCGCCTCGATATTCAGCCGGGCACCATCATGGCCTTGTGGCGACAGGCCATCAGGCAGGGCGGGGCCGGTCCATCGCGGCCACTCGGTGAGTAACAGGTCGACAAAACCGGGTTCGGCACAGTGCAGGGTGCCGTGCTGGTCGCACACCGCCATGGCCAGTCGTGGTCCGCTGATGGTTTCTCGCAGCGCTTGCAAGGTGCGGATCTGGTTGATGGCCACGGTGGAAGCCAGGTGCGGCATCAGGCAGGACAGCAGCAGGCAGTCGGCGGCGGTGAAGCGCGGGGTGCCGGGGCGGCGGTATAGCGCCAGATGGTCGCTCAGCTGCGTGACCGGGTCGATGTGGATCACGCACAGCAATTCGCCAATGTCGTGACGCTGGCCCAGCCATTGCAGTTGCGGTGGTGCATTGTCGGCCTGCATGTCAACGATCACGGCCTGTCCGGGCCGGGCATGCACCCGTGCCACGGTGACATCGTGCTGGCGGATGGACTTCCAGTCGTCGATGTAGTGATCCGGCAGGCCAAACAGAAAGGAGCTGTGCTCGTGCGGGCCATCCACCGCCTGGGCGGCGCGGCCCCACCAGGCTTTGTCGAAGGCCAGTTGCGGGCGCAGGCATTCCAGCACGGTGTGATGAAAGCGCTCCAGTGACTCCTCGCGGGCCAGTCGATATATTTCCAGCAAGATGGCGCTGAACATGGCCAGATCCGGCTGCCGGTCTGATGGCTGCTGCATGGTGTTCTCCTCTGTTTGGCGTGCGGTGGCTGCATGGCCTGCCGTCTGTGCTGTTGTTATGGAGCCAGTGTCATGCAGCAATTCACGGCTGACTATCCTGCAAATGCGGGATAAGCCGCCATCAGTGAAAAATACGGCTGCCGGGGATGAAAAATCCGCCATTTTTGCCAATTTTGGATAGACAAAATGCAACAGCCTGCCAGCAGTGGATCAGTTGACAGGAATTTCGTCCCACAAACGGGCGATGAATCCGGTCACCAGTGGTGAGCTATCGCCCTCGCGGGTGGCAATACCCATGGCCAGATACGCCCCCTCGTCGGTCAGCGGGATATAGCGCACTCCTGGCAGCTGCACGCAGTTGAGCGGGGAGGGCAGGATGGCGATGCCAAGGCCTGCGGCCACCAGCCCCACCTGGGTGGTGGCTTCGCCCGCTTCTTGGGTGATGCGCGGCTCAAAGCCCTTGGCCTCACATAACTGGCGTATCACGCTGTGCAGGCCGGTACCGGCACTGCGTGGGTAGCACACCATGCCCTCGTCACGTAGTTGCGCCAGCGACAGGCTGGGCTCACCCGCCAGCGGGTGGTTGCTGTTGATCACCACCAGCAGCGGGTCGCGCCGCAGCTCCTGTACCAGAATGTTGTCGGCGGGGGATAGGCCGTTGAAGCGCACAAAGCCCACGTCGATTTCCTGCTGCTGCAAGGCGGTAAACTGATCGGTAGTGAACATTTCGCGCAGGGTCAGCCGTACCGCCGGGTAGTGTTGGCGGTAGGCATGCAGGGTGGCTGGCAGAATGGGGGTAAGCGGCAAGGAGGAGGTAAAGCCGATACGCAACTCGCCGATTTCCCCGCGTGCCGCGCGACGCGCCTGCTCGGCGGCGTCTTCGGTATCAGCCAGAATGCGCTGGGCACGCTGCAGAAATTGCTGACCGGCTGCGGTCAGCATGACCTTGCGTTTTTCCCGCAGAAACAGGGCCACGCCCAGCTCGGCTTCCAGCGCCTGGATTTGCTGCGACAAGGGCGGCTGGGCCATGTGCAGCCGTTCTGCGGCGCGGGTAAAGTGCAGCTCTTCGGCGACAGTGACGAAATAACGCAGGTGGCGCAGTTCCATATTGATACTTTTAAAGTATTAATAATTGAATAAAGATATATTGGACTGCTGTTTTGTCAAGGATTAAGCTCGAATCCTGTATCACTGCTACTGGTTTCATCATGCCTCCCGATTCTGCTTCCTGTGCTGCTACGCTACATGCAGGCACTGCATCTGCACAGGAGAACCCCATTCCCCCCAGCACACGTCTGCAAGCAAATACGCCAGCTTTTCGTGCTACTGCACGCGCCATGTTTGTTGGTGGTTTCTGCACGTTTTCCATGCTGTACAGCATGCAGCCGCTGATGCCGATGTTTGCGCAAGACTTTGCCCTGAGCCCGGCTGCGGCCAGCAGTGTGCTGTCGGTGCCCACCACCGGCCTTGCGCTGGCGCTGATTCCGGCCAGCTTTCTGGCGGACAAGGTGGGGCGCAAGCCGGTGATGAATATTGCGCTGAGCCTTGCCGCCTTGCTGATGCTGCTGGCGGCTTTCTCCAGCAGCTTCCAGCAGTTTCTCTATCTGCGCGCCATTTTCGGCGTGGTGCTGGCGGGTTTGCCTGCGGTGGCGATGGCCTATCTGAGCGAAGAAGTGGAGCCCTTGTCACTGGGCCATTCCATTGGCCTGTATATCGCTGGTAATGCGCTGGGCGGCATGAGCGGGCGCTTTCTGGCAGCGGTGATTGCCGACCACTTTGGCTGGCGCGCGGCAGTGCTGGCCCTGGGTGTGCTGGGCGTGGTGGGTGCCATCGAATTCTGGCGCAGCCTGCCGGATTCGCGCCACTTCAAGCCGGTGCCGCTGAATCTGGCCGAACTGCGGCGTGACGTCGGCAGCCATTTTGCCGACGGCGGGTTGCCCTGGTTGTATGTGTGTGCCTTCCTGTTCATGGGCTGTTTTGTCAGCCTGTACAACTACCTGGGCTTCCGCTTGCTGGCCGCGCCCTTCAACCTCAGCCACAGCGTGCTGGGCTTTGTGTTCTCGCTGTATATGGTGGGCATCTGGGCCTCGGCCTGGGTGGGGCGCATGGCCGACCGCTTTGGCCGCCGCAACATGTTGTGGCTGATGGTGCTGCTGATGGCGGCAGGCTTGGCCAGTACGCTGAGTGATTCGCTATGGCTGATGGTGCCGGGCATTGCGCTGTTTACCTTTGGCTTTTTTGGTGGCCATTCGGTGGCCAGCAGCTGGATAGGCCGCCGGGCGCTGCGTGGCAAGGCGCTGGCATCGGCCTTTTACCTTACCGCCTATTATCTGGGTTCCAGTGTGGTGGGCTCGTTCTCCGGCTTGCTGTGGGGTATGGGCAAGTGGAGCGGCGTGGCGGCGATGATTGCGCTGGGCCTGCTGATGTTGCTGTTGATTGCCCTGAAGCTGCGCAAGCTGGAGCCGCTGGCGGTTTAGTTTTCTGGCCGATATGCACATGAAAAACGCCGTGGACATTGTCCACGGCGTTTTGTTTGGGTCTGTGGGATGGGTAGTGCGCTCAGCACTCCACGATGTTGACCGGCACTTCAATCACATTGATGGCCAGGCCACCACGCGCGGTTTCCTTGTACTTGGTGCTCATGTCGCGGCCAGTGTCGCGCATGGTTTTGATGACGCGGTCCAGCGACACGCAGTGCTGGCCATCGCCACGCAAGGCCATGCGCGCGGCGTTGATGGCCTTGACCGAAGCCATGGCATTGCGCTCGATGCAGGGGACTTGTACCAGGCCGCCTACCGGGTCGCAGGTGAGGCCCAGATTGTGTTCCATGCCGATTTCCGCTGCATTTTCCACTTGTTCCGGCGTGCCGCCCATCACCTCGGCCAGTGCGCCTGCCGCCATCGAGCAGGCCGAGCCCACTTCACCCTGGCAGCCGACTTCGGCACCGGAGATGGAGGCATTGAGCTTGAACAGGATGCCGATGGCACCAGCGGTCAGCAGATAGCGCACGATGCCGTCTTCGCTGGCACCCGGTACAAAGCGGGCGTAGTAATGCATCACCGCCGGGATGATGCCAGCCGCGCCATTGGTGGGAGCGGTTACCACGCGGCCACCGGCGGCATTTTCTTCGTTCACGGCCAGCGCATACAGATTGACCCAGTCCATCACGGTTAGCGGGTCGCGCAGCGCGGCTTCCGGTGCGGCCAGCAGTTTCTGGTACATGTCGGCAGCGCGGCGTTTTACCTTCATGCCGCCGGGCAGAATGCCTTCGCGCTGGCAGCCGCGTTTGACGCAGGCTTGCATCACGCCCCAGATGGTGAGCAGGTCGCGGCGCACTTCTTCCTCGCTGCGCCAGGCCAGTTCGTTTTCCAGCATGATCTGGCTGATGCTCTTGCCCTGTTCCTTGCATAGCGCCAGCAGTTCGGCGGCGCTGTTGAACTGGTGCTTGAGTTCGGTGACGCCCGGCGGGGTGAAACCAGCCTCGATGGCGGCTTCATCCACCACAAAGCCGCCGCCTACCGAATAGTAGGCGCGCTTGGACAGGCTGTTGCCCTCAGCGTCGAAGGCTTCAAAAATCATGCCGTTGGGGTGGTAGGGCAGGGTTTTGCGCTTGTGCAGGATCAGGTCGTCTGCTTCGCTAAAGGCAATGGCGTGCTCGCCCAGCAGCTTCAATTGTTTCTCACGACGGATATTGGCCAGGATGTCTGGCACTGCATCCGTATCCACCATGTCTGGCAGTTCGCCCGCCAGGCCCAGCAAAACGGCAGTATCCGAGCCGTGGCCCTTGCCGGTGGCTCCCAGCGAGCCATACATTTCGCTACGTACGCGGCTGGTGGTGGCCAGCAGGCCGTCTTTTTCCAGCCGGGTGACAAACTGGCGCGCGGCGCGCATGGGGCCCACAGTGTGGGAGCTGGATGGGCCGATACCAATCTTGAACAAGTCAAAAACGCTGATTGCCATGATGTTCTCTTGTCTGATGCGGGCAGTCCGCCACGCGGGCTGCGGGTGTTGCGGGTAGGGAGGCCGTCTCCGTCAGGGGAGCCAGCCTGGTGTTATACGTCAGCGTGTCATGCTTTGTGCCGGCTGACTGTTCTGCTTCCGGCCATCAGGCGTCGTGAAGCGTCAACGGCGGTCAAGGGGTGGCAGACAGGCGCGGGTCTGCAGCAGATGAGTTGCCAGGCAGGGGCAAGCAGGCATGGGCCGTCGCTTGCTGGCCAGCCGGGCAGGGTAGCCATGCAGACTTCACGCAGCGCAGCCCCCTCTGTCCTTTTGCCTGAGAGATTGTGATCGCAGCGCGATCTTCCTTCGGCGAGGCCGCAGGGCTGAAAACAAGCCCGGACCTTCTCTCCAGAGAGCCAGACGATGGCGCAGTTCTTTTGCCTGAGAGTTTCTGGGGCGATACCCCTTCGGCGTCACCTCCGGGGTGATCTCTCCTGCGCCATCCAGTACGGCTGGCTGGCACTGTAGATAAGCCGGGAATGCCTGTCAACGCCAATATTGGTGCGGGTTTTGATGTGCAGTTGCAGCATGCGCTGGCGAATGAAAAAAGCCGCCTGCAGGAGCAAGGCGGCTAAGGCGGGGGAGGCAGAAATCAGTGTGCGACCGTAAAACGCTGGCGGCTGTGGCGCGGCGTTTCCACCTCGTCGGCAATGGCCACCGCCAGGTCGGCCACGCTGATGCCAGCCGGATTGTCACCATCCATCAGCAGTTGATCACCACCCAGACGGTACTGACCGCTGCGCTCGCCCGGTGCCAGCAGTGCCGGTGGCGACAGGAATACCCAGTCCAGCCCGGTTTCCTGTTGCAAGTTGGCCAGTGCCTGACGCGCACCTTCGGCACCTTCCTTGTATTCGGCGGGGAAGTGCGGGGTGTCGATTAATTGCAGGCCGGGGGCCACATACAGGCTACCGGCACCGCCCACTTCCAGAAAGCGGGCTACGCCAGCCTGTTTCACCCCGGCAACGATGGCGGCATGGCCCTTGAGGAAGAGAGCGCGGATGTCGCTCTTGTCCCAGCCGGGGTTGAAGGTGCTGATTACCATATCGTGGCCGGTCACGGCCTGGGCAATAGCGGCAGCATCATAGGCATCGGCCTTGACGGCGGTCAGTTGCGGGTGGGCGGACAGGCGTTCCGGGCGGCTGACAATGGCGGATACCTGATGCCCGCGTGTCAGCAGCTCTTGCAGTACGGCAGAACCAACAAAACCGGTGGCACCAATCAGAGCGATTTTCATCTTGCTTTCCTTTCGATAGTGGATGGATTGCAGTGTAATTGCTTGCGGGCCAGCTGATAATCTGGCAATACTGGCATTGATAAATTAGCAGGGCTTAACAATATGGATATCTTGCGCCGTATGGCGGTGTTTGCCACCGTGGTGGAGCAGGGGTCGATGGTGGCCGCTGCGCGTAGCCTGGGCATGACACCCTCGGCGGTTAGCCAGCACATCAGCAAGCTGGAGTCGGAGCATGGCGTGTCCTTGCTGCACCGGACCACGCGCAGCCTGACCCTGACCGAGGCCGGCAGCCTGTTTTATCAGGGCTGCGCCGACATGCTGGCTGCCGCCCGGCTGGCTGAGCAGCGCTTGAACGAAATGCGTGACGCCCCGGTGGGCGAGCTACGCCTGTCTGCGCCCACCGGCTTTGCCGGACCGATGCTGACCGAAGCGCTGGCCCCCTTGCTGGCGGCGCATCCGCGCTTGACGCTGAAGCTGTTTTTCCACGATGAGATGATTGATCTGGTACAGCACCGTATTGATCTGGCCTTGCGCGCTGGCGATCTGAAAGATTCCTCGCTGGTGGCGCGTCATCTGGCGGACTGGGAAAGCGTGTTGTGTGCGGCACCGTCCTATCTGGCGCGCCATCCTGCCATCACCACCCCCCAGCAACTGGAGCAGCATCAATGGGTGATGCTGGATCATGAACGCAGCCACACCTGGCTAACCATGGAAAATGCAGCGGGCGAGGTAATGCGCCCGGTGGTAGAGCGGCGGGTGGGCAGCAACAATATTCTGGCTGCCCGGCAGTTTGTGCTGGCTGGCATGGGCCTGTCCATTCAGCCCGAGCCTGAAGTCAGGCAAGAGCTGGCCGAGGGGCGGCTGCTGCGGGTGCTGCCGCAATGGCGCCTGCCCGTATTGGGCATATTTGTGGTGACGCCACGGCGTGATGCCCAACCGGCAAAGGTGCGCTATGCCATCGAAGCCTTGCGCCAGCGCATGCAGCAAAAGCCGGGGAGTGCCGCATGAGTGGTGCTGCCTTGACGCTGCTGCAAGACAGGCTGCAGCAACGCGACTGCCTGTTGTTGGACGGTGCCTTGGCAACAGTGCTGGAGGCGCGCGGGTGTGATCTGGCTGATCCGCTGTGGTCGGCGCGGGTGCTGCTGGAGGCACCGCAGCAGATCCGCCAGCTGCATCTGGATTATCTGCTGGCCGGGGCCGACATCATCACCACATCCAGTTATCAGGCTACCTTTGAGGGTTTTGCCCGGCGTGGACTGAGTGCAGTGCAGGCGGTCGGGCTGATGCAGCTGTCGGTTGACCTGGCCTTGCAGGCGCGTCGCAGCTTCATGGCAGGCCAGCCAGGCCGGGCGACAGTGCCGCTGGTGGCGGCATCCATCGGGCCTTATGGGGCCATGCTGGCGGATGGCTCGGAATACCGGGGTGATTACGGCCTGAGCGTGCAGCAGCTGATGGATTTTCACCGTCCCCGGCTGGCGGTGCTGGCGGCCAGCGGTGCGGACCTGCTGGCCTGCGAAACCCTTCCCTGCCCAGAGGAGGCCGAAGCGCTGGCACGCTTGCTGCAGGACGAATTTCCGCAGACACCCGCCTGGTTCAGCTTTTGTTGCTGCGATGGCGAGCATGTGTGGCAGGGCGAGCGGCTGGCCGATTGTATTGCCATGCTGGAGAGCGTGCCGCAAGTGGTGGCGGTGGGGGTGAACTGTACCGACCCGCGCTGGGTGGAAAGCCTGCTACGGCAGGCGGCATCGGTCAGCAGCAAGCCCTTGCTGGCCTACCCCAATTCCGGCGAGCAGTGGGATGGCGTGCACAAGTGCTGGCATGGCATCGCCAGTACCGACGACTTTTCTGCACAGGCCCGGTGCTGGCGACAGGCCGGTGCGCGGCTGATTGGCGGTTGCTGCCGCACCGGGCCTGCGCATATTGCCGCTTTGCGTGCCAGTCTGAATAGCGGAGGGGGATAAGCAAAAAGCCGGTCACGGACCGGCTTTTTCTTGTTACTACGTTTGAGCCGCCAGCGGCTTCAGACCTGGCGGGTGCAGGGTTCGTGTTCCATGGCCGTGAGGATGTTCATGACCTGATGGGAAGCCTCTTCCATACGGCGCAGTGCCTGCTGGGCCTTGGCAAAGTCTTTGGCGTGGAAGGCATCCAGCGCGTCCTTGCCAAAATTGTGCACATTGGCATGTGGCGCTTCCAGCTGGGTGTAGTTGTTGTTGCCCTTGCACTCCTGTGCGCCACGGCCTTCGTAGTACCACTTGCCCAGGCGGCAGTGCTGGTGCGAGGACACCTTGTCCGACGACAGATCGTGATAGCCGATGAAGGCCTTGTAGACATCCAGCTTGAACACGATGTGATCCAGCTTCACCACCTCCATGAAGCTGGTGTTGGTGCCCTGGGCAATCACGCGCGCCATCTGCTCACTGACATTCACCATGCTGCGGATGGCATCAGCGGTATTGATGCCGGTTTCGCGATAGCCTGCCACCTGGCTGGCGGCCTCGGTTACCTGCTGCTTGGTGCTTAGCGAGGCATTTTCTACATCACCTACCAGGCTGGAAATTTCATTGGTGGCATTGGCCGTGCGTTCGGCCAGTTTGCGTACTTCGTCGGCCACCACGGCAAAGCCGCGTCCTTGCTCGCCGGCACGGGCGGCTTCGATGGCGGCATTGAGTGCCAGCAGATTGGTCTGGTCGGCCACGTCCTTGATCAACTGCACAAACTGGCGGATTTGTCCGGTTTTGCTGTTGAGCGAATCCATCGATTCGGCAGTTTTCTGCTGCGCCTGGGCAATTTCATCAAAGCTGTGTGCCAGCGTGTCCACTGCCCCACGGGTGGCATGCAGGGTGCTGACGGCATCGGCAGCGGCTCCGAAATTGTTTTCCATCAGGGTGGCAAGGTCGGCAAAAGAGCTGCGGATACCGGCCAGGCTGCCGCAGAAGTCGCCAAACGGTTCGATATAGCTCTGATTGCGCTGGCTGGAAAGCTGCAGGTCCTGCAGTTGCTGCTCGACCTGCTGACGCGCCTGTTCGCTGTCATGCTGGCGTGCCTGGCTTTGCTGCAGATCCTGTTCCAGTTGGTGTACGCGTTGTTGTAGTTCTTCAATGCGTCTATTTTTTGCTGTCCCAAACATGCAGGTCTCCGACTATTGGTGAGTTGTTATATTTTGTTGAAACTAATTTTGTTATTTTCAATTACTTTACTTGGCTTGGTAGGAAATCGGCAAAGTATTTGTACTGCGCCCTATATTTTACTGAAAATTACAAGAATATCTTTTAGCTGGATATTAATTTTACTGAGTAATGGTTTAAATAGTGACGCGGAGTGATGGTCTGCGATTTGCGTAATATCAATCAGGGCTGCGATATCCCGTTATTTTTGCTGTGGTGTGGACAGGCTGGCCCGCCTTGCCAGACGGGTGAGCTTATTGCAATTTTCTGCTAAGCAAACCGTTTTTTCTTGCTTAGTTTTCGTGGTGCCGCTTGCTAGATTGGTGTCCATCAAACACACAGCCAATTGCGGAATACACCATGACTCAAGCCAAGATAATCCGACTGTCCCTGATTGCCGCTTCCCTTACCCTGCTGGGTAATCTGGCCCACGCCGCCGATACTGTCACCATCGCCTACCAGACCGGCATCGACCCTACCAAAATTCCACAAGCCGATGGCAGTTACGAAAAAGCTACCGGCAGCAAAATTAACTGGCGCAAGTTTGAAAGTGGCTCGGAAGTGATTGCCGCCGTGGCCTCCGGCGACGTGGTGATCGGCAATCTGGGGTCCAGCCCCTTGGCCGCTGCCGCCAGCCGTGGCCTGCCCATCGTCACCTTCCTGGTGGCCGATGAAATCGGTGACGCCGAGGCGCTGGTGGTGCGCAATGGCAGCAAGATTGCCAAGCCGCAAGACCTGATCGGCAAGAAAGTGGCCGTACCCTATGTGTCCACCACCCATTACAGCCTGCTGGCTTCGCTGAAACACTGGAAGGTCGACCCGACCAAGGTCAATGTGCTGAACTTGCGTCCCAGCGAAATCACCGCTGCCTGGCAGCGTGGCGATATTGATGCCGCCTATGTGTGGGACCCGGCGCTGGGCAAACTCAAGACCAGTGGCAAGGTGCTGACCAGCTCGGCACAAGTGTCCAAGTGGGGGGCACCCACTTACGATATCTGGATTGTGCGCAAGGACTTTGCCGATGCCCATCCGGAATTCGTCAACAAATTTACCAAGGTATCGCTGGATGCCATCGCTGGCTATGTGGCCAACCCCAAGGCCTTTATTGCCAACAAGGACAATATCGACAAGATCAGCCGCCTGACCGGCGCGGCTCCGTCCGACGTGGTGCTGGGCTTGCAGGGCAACCGCTTCCTCACCCAGAAAGACCAGATTGCCTTGCTGCAAAAGCCTTTTGTGCAGGCGGTGGCCAATACCGCAGCCTTTTTGAAGTCGCAAGGCAAGGTGGACAGCCTGCAGCCTGATTACAGCCCCTATGTCACAAGCCAGTTTGTCAAAGCGGCGAAATAATCATGGCCATTCTCTCCGCCAACAAGGTGAGCGTGCGCTATCCCGGTCAGCAGCGGCCCGCCTTGTCCGAGGTGTCGCTGGACATCGGCCCGGATGACCTGACCGTGGCACTGGGGCCGTCCGGTTGCGGCAAAACCACCTTGCTGAATCTGTTTGCCGGTTTTGTTAAGCCGGATAGCGGCGAGCTGCGCTTTGGTGATAGCAGGGTGACCGGGCCGGGGGCCGAGCGGGCGGTGGTGTTTCAGCACGACGCGCTGCTGCCCTGGCTGAATGTGCGTGACAACGTGGCTTTTGGCTTGCGTCTGCAAGGCGTGGCCAAGGCCGAACGGCTGGCGCGGGCCGACGAGGTGCTGCGTCTGGTTGATCTGCCGGAAGCGGGTAGTCGTTATAGCTGGCAGCTGTCCGGCGGCCAGCGTCAGCGGGTAGGGATTGCCCGTGCGCTGGCCAGTCATTCGCAGGTATTGCTGATGGATGAGCCTTTCGGTGCGCTGGATGCCTTTACCCGCGAGCAAATGCAGGAACTGCTGCTCAAGGTATGGCAGCAGGCACGCCGCCGTATCTTTCTGATTACCCACGATATCGAAGAGGCGCTGTTTCTCGCCACCGAACTGGTGCTGATGTCGCCGGGGCCGGGCCGCATCGTGCACAGCTTGCGTCCGGGCTTTAGCCAGCGCTACCGGGCGGGGGAGTCGGCGCGGGCTATCAAGTCTGACCCGGCCTTTATCGCGCTGCGCGAGCAATTGCTGACCACGCTGTTTGATCATCGCCGCCAGGCTGAGGAGATTGCCGCATGAACACACTGGAAAACACCCTGCAGCACAAGTTGGCCAGCGTTGTTGCCAGCAAACCGGTGCCGGATGAGTTGCCGGTCAGCACCCGGCCGCCACGTGGCGCGTGGTGGCGGCAATACCGCCAAGGCTGGCTCAGCCTGATCAGCCTGCTGGCAGTGCTGGGCGGCTGGTGGGGCCTGTCGCATAGCGGCATGGTACCGCCGCTGTTTTTGCCATCACCGGAAGCGGTGCTGGCCAAGCTGATCACCGTCAGCACCCAGGGCTTTATGGATGCCACCTTGTGGCAGCATTTGGCGGCCAGCTTGCAACGTATTGTGCTGGCCTTGCTGGCTGCGGTGTTGCTGGGCATCCCGCTGGGGGTGCTGATGGGCGTCAGCCCGGTGGCGCGTGGCCTGCTGGATCCGCTGATCGAAGCCTATCGCCCGGTGCCGCCGCTGGCCTATCTGCCGCTGATTGTCATTTGGTTCGGCATTGGCGAATTGTCCAAGGTGTTGCTGATTTTCCTGGCGGTACTGGCCCCGGTCATCATCGCCACCAGCCATGGCGTGGCACAGGTCAGCCGTAACCGCCTGCGTGCCGCCCAGACACTGGGGGCCAGCCGCCGCCAGTTGCTGTGGTTTGTCATCCTGCCGGAAGCCTTGCCGGAAATCCTCACCGGCATCCGCATTGGCCTTGGCACCGGCTGGTCCACCCTGGTGGCGGCCGAGCTGGTGGCAGCCACGCGCGGGCTGGGTTTCATGGTGCAGTCGGCGGCGCAGTTTCTGGTGACGGATGTGGTGATTCTGGGCATTGCCGTCATCGCGGTGATTGCCTTTGCGCTGGAACTGGGTTTGCGCCTGTTGCAGCGGCGGCTTGCGCCCTGGCATGGCCAGCTGGATTGACGGCCGGATTGATCGCATCAGCAAACGGATGGCGCGTTGCCGTCATCGAATTCAAAGAACAAGGAATGCAAGATGAGTCTGTCTCTTACCCGTTTGTCCCCGGCGCTGGGGGCGATTGTTGAAGGCGTGGATCTGGCACAGCCGCTGACGGACCGCCTGCAGCAAGATCTGCAGCAGGCGCTGTTGCAGCATCAGGTGCTGTTTTTCCGCAATCAGGACATTAGCCCGCGTCAGCAGCGTGACTTTGCCGCGCGCTTTGGCGATCTGCACACCCACCCTATCTACCCGCAACACCCGGATGCCCCGCAGGTGATGATTCTGGACACCGATGCCTTCGACCTGAAGGACAATGCCATCTGGCACACCGATGTCACCTTTATCGAAACCCCGCCTGCGGCGGCAGTGCTGGCTGCCCGGCTGTTGCCTGAGTTTGGCGGTGACACGCTGTGGGCCAGCAGCTTTGCCGCTTGGGATGCGCTGTCCGACCGCCTGAAAACCCTGCTGGAAGGGCTGACCGCCACCCATGACTTTACCAAGACCTTCCCGCTCAAGCGCTTTGGCCTGACGCCAGCCGACCGGGAAAAATGGGAGCAAACCCGGCGCGACAATCCGCCGCTGAGTCATCCGGTGGTGCGTACCCATCCGGTGAGCGGGCGCAAGGGCTTGTTCGTCAATGGTGGTTTCACCACCGAAATCAACGAACTGCCGGAAGATGAGGGCGCGGCCTTGCTGGCTTTCCTGCTCGCCCATCAGGCGCGGCCGGAGTTCACCATCCGCTGGCGCTGGCAGGCCGGGGATGTGGCTTTCTGGGATAACCGCTCCACCAGCCATTATGCGGTGGATGATTACCGTCCCAACCGTCGCATCATGCACAGGGCGACCATTCTGGGTGACAAGCCGTTCTGAACAACCAAGTGTGCGTCAGCCAAACAAAAAGCCACCCCTTGGGGTGGCTTTTGCATAGTGCGTCGCGCAAGGTTTATTCGACAAAACGCATCTTGAACAGGCGGCCCTTGATCTTGCTGACCGACAGCTGCTCGAAGGCTTGCTGGGCGATGTCGCGTTGCAGGGCAACAAAGCTGGCACCTTCCAGCACATTGATCTTGCCGACATGGCTGCCGGCAATGCCGCCTTCACCGGTCAGTGCGCCCAGAATGTCGCCGGGGCGCAGCTTGTCACGTTTGCCGCCGGCAATTTCCAGCGTCACCATGGCCGGTACCAGCTGGCCACCCGGCGCGGGGGTCAGTTCGGTCACTTCAGCCCAGGTGAGCGGGGCTTTCTGATAGTCCTCGATCTGCACCAGACGGCGCGCGTCGTTTTCGCAGGTCAGGGTCATGGCCAGGCCGTGCAGCTCGCCGCGACCGGTACGGCCAATGCGGTGGATGTGGATTTCCGGGTCGTGGCTCACGTCCACATTGATCACCAGATCCAGCTCCTTGATGTCCAGCCCGCGCGCGGCCACGTCGGTGGCCACCAGCACGGTGGTGCTCTTGTTGGCAAAGCGCAGCAGGATCTGGTCGCGGTCGCGTTGTTCCAGATCGCCATACAGCGCCAGCGCGGAGAAACCACGCGCTTGCAAATCTTTTACCAGCTCCTTGCAGCGTTCCTTGGTATTGCAAAAGGCCAGCGCGGAAGCAGGGCGCACATGCTGCAGGATGCGGGTAACGGTTTCCAGCCGGGTTTCCGGCTTTACCTTGTAGAACCATTGCTCGATGTGATCGCCGCTGTGCAGGGCCTGCACCTTCACTTCCACCGGCTGGCGCAGGAATTGCGCGCTGGCCTTGCGGATGGTGTCCGGGTAAGTGGCGGAGAACAGCAGAGTCTGGCGGGTGCGCGGGCAGGCGCGCACGATGCCGACGATTTCTTCGATAAAGCCCATGTCAATCATGCGGTCGGCTTCGTCCAGCACCAGCATTTTCACATTGGACAGATCCAGCGACTGACGGAACAGGTGGTCCTGCAAGCGGCCCGGCGTACCCACCACGATGTGGGCACCGTGTTCCAGCGAGCCGCGCTGCGGGCCCATGGGCGAGCCACCGGTGAGGGTGACTACCTTGATATTGTCGATGCTGCGCGCCAGGCGGCGGATTTCCTGCGCTACCTGGTCGGCCAGTTCGCGGGTGGGACACAGCACCAGCCCCTGTACGGCAAACCAGCGCGGATTGATACCGGCCAGCATGCCAAGGCCGAAGGCAGCAGTCTTGCCGCTACCGGTCTTGGCCTGGGCGATCAGGTCGCGGCCTTCCAGAATCACCGGCAGGCTTTCGGCCTGGATGGGGGTCATGCTGTGGTAACCGAGGCTGTCCAGGTTGGAGAGCAGGGCTTCAGGCAGCGCGGTGAGGCTGGAAAAGGCGATTTTTTTCACGGACTTGGCGATGTAACGACAGAAAGGGTGGGCAGTGTAACAGTTGGCGGCGCATTGTCCAAACAAGGTGTTGGCTACATTGGCAATTCCAGCTGCTTTGTGTGGTTTTGCCCATGTCCCGGTGCGCTTGCGAAGATGAAAAACGCCAGTGGGCGGTGGCGCACTGGCGTGGTGTAAGCGGCAAGGCCGGAAAGTTATACCTTGAAGCGTGCTACCGAATCATTCAGTCCACCTGCCAGTTCTTCCAGTGCTTCTGCGGAGTGAACCGTATGCTGGATGGCGGCATCGTTGGTGCTGGCCAGCTCGGCAATGCTTTCGATATTGCGGGTTACGCGCTGACTGGCTTCGCGTTGCTGCTCGGTCACTTGCACGATCTGGCGCAGGCCGTTGCGTACCGAGGTGGCCGAGGCGCTGGCCGCATCCAGTACGCTGGCAACCTGGCCGGCCGATTGGTGGCTGGCTTCCAGCGAGGTCAGACTGGCGGCCACGGCCTGGCGTACGGCTTCGGTCTTGTTGTTCAGTGTGCTGGTTACGGTATCGATTTCGCGGGCAGACAGGGCGGATTTTTCCGCCAGCTTGCGTACTTCGTCTGCCACCACGGCAAAGCCACGGCCTGCTTCGCCAGCGCGGGCGGCTTCAATGGCGGCATTCAGTGCCAGCAGATTGGTCTGCTCGGCGATGTCGCGCACCTGCTGGGTCATGCTGGTAATCGAGCTGGTGGATTGCATCAGCTCGGTTTCCGCTTCGGACATCATCTCGACTGCCTGTTGAATCTGGCCTACTTCCTGTTGCAACTGGGCCAGGTTCTGCCGTCCCTGCTGCGAGCGTTGCAGGCTTTCGTCCGATTGCACCAGTACCTGCTCGGCATGACGTGCGATATCGCCGATATGCTCGGCCAGCTGTTCTACTGCCTGAGCGGCATCCCGTGACTGATCGTTTTGCGCACGCGATCCATCGGCCAGCTTTTCGGCACCCTGGCGCAATTGCGCGGACGAGGTAGCCACACTGCGCGCGGCGGTGCCCACTTGTCTGACCAGGTCGGCAATCGACGCCAGCATCTGGTTGAACAGGCTGGCGGTTTTGCCGATTTCATCCTGGTGCTTTACTTCCAGGCGATGGGTAAGGTCGCCTTCACCCTTGGCCAGTTCGGACAGACCGGAAGCCATGGCTTGCAGCGGACGGGTGACAAAGCGGCGGATGAACAGGAACACCACCAGCATCAGCGGCAGCGACGCCACCAAGGCAAACAGGATGCTCTGGTTACGGAACTGTGCCACCGAGGCATAGGGTTTTTCCAGTGAGATGCGCATGCTGACCGCACCTAGCGGGGTGCCTTCGCTCACCTGATGACAGCCCATGCAGTTTTTGCCCAGGTAGTTGCTGGCGGCACGTGCCGGATAAATCACATGCAGGTGCTCGCCCAGTTGCGGGCTGGATTCGATGGCAACAAAGGGCTGGCCACTGGAGAGGGCGCTCTTTTCGGCGGCATCCGCAGCATGGGCCTTGTCACCGGCATTGCCCGCGCCAAACTGTTTGCTGACGGCATCGCCGCGAATGACGCGCAGCTCGCGGACGGCGGACAGTTCCTTGATCTGATCCAGAAACACATCACGCTGGCCGACGGTGCCGGTCATCATCATGCCGGTAAGCCCGGCCAGGGTCATTTCGTTCATGCTGCTGGCCAGATCCTTGGCCTGCGATACGGCAATATCACGACTGACTGTGGTTTCCCAGGCAATCAGACCACTCCATGCAATGACAAGACAGCACCAGATGGCGCTGGTCAGCCTGAGCCAGATCGGCCACTCGGAAAATTTCTTCATTGCAAACGGGAAATCCCGCCTCCTTTGGTTTTGTTTTCTGTTGTTATGTTGCAGCGTTGTTATTGTTACATGGCAATGTGATGCGCTGCTGACAGCGCGCAGCCTAGCGCATCACATATGACCAATGCTTGGCTTATATCAAATATCTGCCGTGCTGCAGAGGCCAATCATCAACACGCTTGGGCTCTGGCGGGTTTTCTGCAACAATCCGCCCTCCATCGCGTGGCGGGTATTTACCGCTGCCCGCTTTATGTGCTTTAGCGCTGGCTTCCCGGCCAGGAATCAGGAGTTGTCATGCCCTCATCCGCGTCCTCGTTTCATGTTGCCATTATCGGGGGTGGCCCTGCCGGGCTGATGGCCGCAGAAGTGTTGTCCGGCGCAGGCGTGCGGGTAACGGTGTACGACGCCATGCCATCGGTGGGGCGCAAGTTCCTGCTGGCCGGAGTGGGCGGCATGAACATTACCCATTCCGAACCCCAGGTGGATTTTCTGGGGCGCTATCGGGAGCGTGAGGCCGAAATGACGGCCTTGCTGGCCGGGTTTGATGCCAACCGTCTGCGTGACTGGGTACATGGCCTGGGTGTGGAGACCTTTGTCGGCAGTTCCGGCAAGGTATTTCCGCGCGAAATGAAGGCTGCGCCGCTGTTGCGTGCCTGGCTGACGCGCTTGCGCGAGGCCGGGGTGCGGTTTTGCGTGCGCCACCGCTGGCTGGGCTGGAACGATCAAGGGGCGCTGCGCTTTGCCACGCCAGAGGGCGAGATTGAAGCCCGGCCAGATGCGGTGCTGCTGGCCTTGGGCGGTGGCAGCTGGAAAAAGCTGGGCTCGGATGGCAGCTGGCTGCCTGTGCTGGCTGCGCGTGGCGTGGAGGTGCGGCCATTGCTGCCGGCCAATTGCGGTTTTGACTGTAACTGGAGTGCACACTTTGCCGACAAGTATGCCGGCCAGCCGCTCAAGTCGGTAATGCTGGAGTTTACTGATCTGGCTGGCAATACCGTGCGCAAGACCGGCGAGTGCGTGGTCACTAGTTATGGGGTAGAGGGCAATCTGGTTTACGCCTTCAGTTCGCCCATCCGCGACAGCTTGCTGGCCAATGGCAGTGCCACGGTGTATCTGGATTTGCTGCCGCAAAAAAATGCCGAACAGGTGGCGGCAGAGGTGATGCACCCACGTGGTTCCCGTTCGCTCTCCAGCCATCTGCAAAGCCGGCTCAACCTGAAAGGCGTACGCGCCGGTCTGTTGCGCGAGTGCCTGAGCAAGGAGGCTTTTAATGACATGGCCAGCCTGGCTGCCGGCATCAAGCGCCTGCCGCTGACGGTGTATGCCACCCGCCCCATCGACGAAGCCATCAGCACGGCTGGCGGGGTGCGATTTGAAGCCATGGACCAGCGGCAAATGCTGACGGCGCTGCCCAGGGTGTTCTGTGCTGGCGAAATGCTGGACTGGGAAGCCCCCACTGGCGGCTACCTGCTCACCGGCTGCCTGGCCAGTGGCCGGGCGGCGGGCCTGGGGGTGCTGGACTGGCTGGAGCAGCCTAAGGGGTAAGGATTTTGCCTGCGGGTAAAATCTGATGATGCATTTTTAATGCAAGCATCTATGCTGCAGATATGGACCCCGTGCCTGGATGTCAGCCGGGGTTGCCAGTGTCCAGCAGCACTGGCCAAGTACATCATCCCCCACCCATGATGTAGGAGATCAGCGCCATGAAACTTGATGATTTCAACCAGGTGGCCGACCTGATCGGCCTGAAAAAGCGGTCACGTGAAGCAGTATGGCTGATGGAAGTGGAAGGCATGACCGGTTATTTTGCTGCCCAGCAGATGGATATCAGCGAATCCACCGTGTCGCGCGCCCATACCCGCTTTCGGCTGGCATTACGCAAGCTCAATGCCTTGTCCAGCCATCTTCCCTTGTAATTTCTCCTGTGTTGTTGACTTGTGGCCCGGCCTTATGCCGGGCTTTTTCTATTGCGGCAGCCGTTTGAGTGCGGCTTGCTCGCGCAGCCAGCTTAGCAAGGCCTGTAGTCCGGGATGCTCGGCATAGCTGTACGGATACACCAGCCAGTACCCGGCACCGGTGCGCAGCACGCTGTCGAAGGGCCGCACCAGACGGCCTTGTTCCAGTTCGTCCTGCAGTAATTCCATGTCACCAATAGCCACGCCCAAGCCGTTGGCGGCGGCAGTCCAGGCCAGGTGATGCAGATCCACCACCTGATGCTTGTACTGTGTCAGCGAGCGAATATCCTGTGTGGCCAACCAGGCAATCCATTCTTCATAGTCCCGGGTGGTATGAAACAGGGTGTGGCCGGCCAGTGCGTCCAGCGAGGGGAGCGCTGCCAGCATGCTTGGTGCGCATACCGGGCTGAGCAGCTCGGGCAGCAGCAGTTCGGCCTGCATATCAGGCCATTGGCCATGGCCAAACAGGATGTAAGCCTGGTTGATGGCCGGGTCCAGCTCGGCGGGTTCGTACACCATGCTGTCTATGCGCAGCTGGGTAAGCGGATGTTGCTGATAAAAGCTGCCCAGCCGTGGCATCAGCCAGCGCACGGCAAAGCTCACATACACCTGCAGGCTGAGGATGTCGCTTTGCGTTTTCAACTTGCGCTCCACTTCCTTTAGCCGCTCCACCACATCACGTGCTACCGGCAGCAGGGTGCGGCCAGAGGGGGTGAGCTGGATCAGTCGGCTTTGCCGTTGTAGCAGTGCCGTGCCGTAATGCTGTTCCAGCAGGCGGATCTGCTTGCTGATGGCGCCCTGGGTCAGAAACAGGCGGCGGGCCGCTTCGGTAAAGCTGCTGGTGTCTGCAACGGTGACAAAGGCGCGCAAGGCGCTGAGTGAGGGGAGGTGGTGGGTTTCATTCATGACAGATTGGAATAGTTTCATGCCAATTATTCGTTCGTGAAAACTAGGCGATTTCCGTATGTTTGGCAACAAACAGCACCATCATACGGAGATAGCATGCACCACAATTTCGATTCCCAACGGCAATACACCCTGCAACACGACCGTCGCCTGTCTGCCGCTGCTGGACAATTGCAGATGGAGGGGGTGGATTTGCCCGCGCTGGCAGCAGAATTCGGCGCACCGCTATTTGTGTATTCCGCGCCGGAAATCCGCCGCAATGTCGACGAAATCAAGCAGGCTTTTGCCAGCCATGCCAATACCCGCATCTGCTATGCCTCCAAGGCTTGCTCGCTGCTGGCGGTGCTGCAGGTGGTGCGCGAATCCGGCATCAGCATCGAAGCCAATTCGGCCAATGAAATCCGCCGCTGCCTGGCCGCAGGTTTTGCCGGCAGCCAGATTGTGTACAACGGCGTGGTGAAGCGTGATGACGAACTGGAATTCGCCATCCGCCAGCAGCTGCATGCCATCAATGTGGACAGCGAGCACGAACTGTTGGCGATCGACCGCATCAGCCGCCAGCTGCAAATTCCGGTACGCATCTGCCTGCGGGTGGAACCCAATGTCAAAGCCGCCACCCATGAGGGCCTGATGACAGCGTTCCGCGCCAAGTCCGGGGTGGATCTGGCCGATGCCGAGCGTATTTGCCGCCTGGCGCTGGATATGCCCTATGTAAAGCTGTGCGGCTTGCACATGCACGTGGGTGACCAGGTGCCGGATGCCGAGCCGTTTGGCGCCGCCACCCGCGTGCTGGTGGATTGTGCCCGCCAGCTGGAAACCGCACTGGGTGTGCGCTTTGACATGATCAATGTTGGTGGTGGCATTCCGGCACCGTACCGCTACCCGACCGACCGTGGCCTGGGCGGGCCGGACAATATGCAACCGCAGATCGGCGCTGACGAATTTGCCGCTGCCATCATTCGCGAAGTGCATGCCTGGCGTGAGGATATCGAAATATGCATCGAGCCGGGCCGCAAGGTGGTGAGCAGTGCCGGGGTATTGCTCACCCGCATGGTAACGGCCAAGCGCAAAACCTTGTTGCGCGAGGATGGCAGCGTGGAAGGCCAGGTGCAGTGGTGCATGCTGGATGCCGGTTTCAATGCCATTCCGGATTACAAGGACTGGTATTTCTATGTCTACAACGCCAGTCGCATGACGGACAGCCACCATCAGCCAGTCAAGCTGGGCGGCCCCTTGTGTGACGGTGGCGATTACTTCCGCCATGGCCCGCTGGGCGAGCAGTTTCTGCTGCCCGAGGCCAGTGTGCCGGGCGATGTGCTGGCCTTCCTGGACGTGGGTGCTTACCAGCTGGAAAACCAGACCGTGTACAACGCCCAGCCGCGTTCCGCAGCCGTGCTGATTGACGGGCCGGGTCAATATCGCCTGATCCGCCGTCAGGAGCGCTTTGACGACATGCTGCTGCTGGAGTGTGATCTGTCCTGATTGCCAGAACTGTCTTGCCGTACCGCCACGCCCCTTGACGGGTGTGGCGTGATAACACCAAGCCGTCCCTTGTCGTGCGTTTGTCTACTCACCCCGTCCGGAGGAATCAAGATGAAGCTGCAATCCTGGTGTGCCGTGTTGTTGTCTACTGTGGCCCTGCAAGCGGGCGCGACGGATCTGAACAATCTGCGTATCGGCATGGATGCCACCTATCCGCCGTTCGAATCGCTCAACCCCGCCGGGCAGATTGTCGGGTTCGAGGCGGATCTGGCCGTTGCCTTGTGCAAGGAAATGAAAGCCCGCTGCAGCCTGATCAACCAGGACTGGGATGGCATCATTCCGGGGCTGATGGCGAAAAAGTACGATGTAATCATGTCGTCGATGACCATTACCGCCGAGCGCGCCAAGACAGTTAGTTTCAGCGAGCGCTATTTCCGCACGCCACAGCGGCTGATTGCCGCCAAGGGCAGCGCGCTGAAATTTACGGTGGAAGGCATGAAAGGCAAACGGGTAGGGGTGCAGCGCGGCACCACCGCCGACATGTACCTGAGCAAGTTCTGGGGGCCGCGCGGCATGGATGTGGTGCGCTATGAAGATCAGGACAAGGCCTATGCCGACCTGGTAAATGGCCGGCTGGATGCCAGCTTCCAGGATGAGCTGCAAGTGGAGGCGGGTTTTCTCAAGAGCGAGCCGGGCAAGGCGTTTGCCTTGGTCGGTCCCTCCATCAATGGGGATAACGCCGCCGAGCGCGAGGTATTGGGCTCCGGTGCTGGCATGGCGGTGCGCAAGGAAGACAAGGCCTTGCTGGATAAGCTGAACAAGGCCATTGCTGCCGTGCGTGCCAACGGTACTTTCAAGAAGCTGAGCGTGCAGTACTTTGGCCGCGATATTTACTGATTAATGGGTTTTCCCCGCAGCCCGGTCACAGGCTGCGGGCATGCTTCAACTGCTGGTGTTTTGTGAGTTTTGCTGCTGGTCCTGCTGCAAGTCCGGGCGGATCAGCGTGTAGTCGTTATTGCTGGGCAGGCCGTTTTTCTGCCAGTCGTCCAGCGTGGCCATGATGGCATCCCGCGTCTGGTTGCTGATTTCCGGCAGGCTGCCGCCAAATACCTTCTTCGCCTCGTCAAAACCCTGCTGCACTGCGGCGCGAATAGTGTCCAGCTTGCTGGGGTCGTTGCCTATGCCCAGCCGGGCAAAGTCCAGAATGCGGCGCGCGGTGTTCTTGATGCCCATCTCGCCATCTTCGGACAGTGCCTGGGTGGCTTCCGCCTTGGTTTGCGGATCGACAGTCAGCTGTTGTTCGCCGCTGACCACCTTGTTCCATTGCAGCCCTTGTTGCTGCACCAGATTGCCCAGCAGCTTGAGGAAATCCGACACCTGCTGGTTGGATTTGGCCAGCAAGGCTGACACATCCACCGGCGTGCTTTGCGGGTTGCTGGCGGTGGGTTTGCCATAGGTCAGGGCGCTGCTGTCTGCGTTGTTTTGCCCGATGGTTACCACCTCATCCACCGTGAGGGTACTGCTGCTGATGCTGTTGCCGGTTTTGCTGTCGGTTACGGTGCTGCTGCTGAGGGTGGCATTCAGCAGCAGGCTGCTGTTGACGCTGTTGATGGTCATGGGAGGCTCCTGCTCACAACAACAAGAATGCTTGCGCGCAATGCAGGCCGGGCCAGGGGTAGTCTGTCGGCAACAGGGCAAGCTGATGCTTGATTATCGGCAGGATGGGTGAAAAATGAAGTAAAAATCCATGCAAAACGCCGGCAGGATTATTCCGTGCCGGCGTTGCTTGCTGCGGAGTCCGGGAATCAGGCGGTCAGTTTGCCGGCCAGGGCTTGCAGTGCTGCCAGTTGTTGTTGGACCAGGCCTTGCAGGCGCTCGTCGGTGAGATTGCCCTCGGCATCGAAACCACCGGCAAAGGCATTGGCAAATACTTCAGGCTTGTTCAGTGGGTGCAGGTCGAGAAACACGCAGCTCTGCCGCAGGTGATATTGCGCACGCGAGGTGCCCATGCCGCCACCTGCGCCCAGAATGGCCACGGCCTTGCCGGCCAGCAGTTTGTTTTCTGGCTCGCGCGAGGCCCAGTCCAGTGCGTTTTTCAGTGCCGGGGCCATGGAATAGTTGTATTCCGGGCAGGCCAGCAGCAAGGCGTCAGCCTGTGCCAGTTGAGCCAGCAGTTGCTGTACGGCAGCCGGTTTGTCGGTGATATCAGCGTTATAGAAGGGGATGCTGCTCAGATCGGCAATGGTGATTTCCACGCCTGCCGGTGCGTGTGCCTTGGCGTAGCGTAGCAGGCCCATATTAGTGGACGCGCGGCGCAGGCTGCCGCAAATGGCCAGGACTTTCAACGTGCTCATCTTGATTCCTTGCATTGGATTAAACGAGGGGTAAAGTCTGCCTGTGCATTCTAGTCAGCGGCTGCCTTCCTTGCCAGTCGTGGCGACCACCTTGCAATGCGATTGCGTGCCAGCGTTTCGCTTCACCCTGAGTCGGGCTTATAATGTCCGGCTGTCCGCATTCAAGGTTTTACATCGTGTCCGAACGCTTTGCCGTATGGCTGCAGTATCTTCTGCCTAAACAGGCCCTGACCATTCTGGCCGGCAAACTGGCTGGCACCGAGGCCGGCAGCCTGACCACGGCGGTCATCCGCTGGTTTGTCGGACGCTATCAGGTGAACATGGCCGAGGCGGCTAACCCGGATATTGCCAGCTATGCCAGCTTCAACCAGTTTTTTACCCGGCCATTGCGTGCCGGTGCGCGACCACTGGCTGATAGCGCGTTGATCTGTCCGGTGGATGGTGCCATCAGCCAGTTTGGGGCCATTCGTGCTGATCAGATTTTCCAGGCCAAGGGGCATGACTATTCCACCGCCGCGCTGGTTGGCGGTGATGCCGACATGGCGGCGCGCTATCAGGATGGCTGCTTTGCCACCATCTATTTGAGCCCGCGCGACTATCACCGCATCCACATGCCCTGCGACGGGCGCTTGCTGAGCATGACCTATGTGCCCGGTGCGCTGTTCTCGGTGAATCCGGCCACCGCGCGCGGGGTGTCCGGCCTGTTTGCCCGTAATGAACGGGTGGTGTGTGAGTTTGACGGCCCGCATGGCCGTTTTGTACTGACGCTGGTGGGGGCAACCATTGTGGGTAGCATGGCCACGGTATGGCATGGCTTGGTGAATCCGCCGCGCCCGGGCCGGATTCAGCGCTGGGATTATCAGGATCAGCAGATTGTCATCCGCAAGGGTGAGGAAATGGGGCGCTTCCAGCTGGGCTCCACCGTGGTGCTGTTGTTCCCGGCCAGCGTAGGCTTGCATTTTAATGCGGGCTGGCAGCCGGCTTGCCCGGTTAGGCTTGGCGAGTGCATGGCCGATATTGCGTGAGACACAAAACCGCCCCGGGCGGTTTTTTTATATCCGGCGGTAACGCACATGCGCCATGATGGTCTGCATTGAACTATGCTAATGTCACTGCTGCTTGATGTGACAAGGTGGCGCGCCCTTCTCCCCGGGGCGAGTGATGGGCTACTTCCTTATTGCGGTGATTCGACCTCGCTCATGAATACAGACGTGCCAGACTCTTCTCCTGTGCTGCCGCTGACAGCTCCGGACGCTGTACTGCGGCCACCCGCCATGACGCCATGGCGGCTGTGGCGCGTGATTTCCCGGCATGAGCGGTGCTGCCTGTTTGGTGGCTGGCTGTTCAGCCTGTTGCTCTCGCTGGGCCTGGGTTTGTTGTCGGTGGTGGATGACTGGTCTGGCATTCCGCTGCAGTTTGGCGGCGTGACGGTCTATATCACCTTGTATCCGGCCTTGCTGATCAGCCTGTGGTGGAGCTTGTGCCTGGGGTGGTGGTGGGGCGCGCTGCAAGCGTATCTGACTACGCTGGTGCTGGCGCTTTATGCCGGTATGGCGTGGCACTGGGCGCTATTGTTTGCCTTTGCCGATCCGCTGGGCGTGGCGGTGATGGTGCTGGGTTTTCGCGCGCTTCCCATGTTGCGCGGTCTGCGCAGCATGGAGTCGGTAGTGCACTTCATCCAGCTGTCCTTCGTTGGCAGCATCTTCAGCTCCAGCGGTGCGCTGATCTGGACCTATTGCAATAATCAGCCATTCAGCGAGCTGCTGCCCATCTGGCAGGGCTGGTGGCTGGGCTTTTTTCTGCAGAACCTGTTGCTGGTGGGGCCGGTGTTGTCCTTGACTTGGCTAGTGACCGATCGCTGGCTAAGTCGCTACATTGTCCTGAAATCGGCAGCCGAGGGGGAGTCGCGGCACCTGATTGTGCTGTTGTTGGCCTTGGTTAGCGTGGGTGCGCTGGTGTATGGCTATCTGTCGCTCAGCCTGGGCAGCAGCCTGCTGCTGGGGCAGCTGCAGCATGGCTTGCCGCCGGATATCCGCCATGCAGCGCTGGTGATGACCCAGACCGGCTGGGTATTCTTTTGGGTGTTTGCCCTGCTGGTATTGTTCAATGCTTTTTTTGCCTATCGACTGTTTCTGCACTGGCAGGGGCGCAATCAACAGCTACTGGATGCACTCAGGCAGAGTAATGATTACCTGGCCAGGCTGGTGCGTCTGGATGGCCTGACCGGTTTGCTCAACCGGCGCTCTGGTGATGAGGTGTTGCAACAGGAGTGGCTGCGCAGCCAGCGCTCGGGGTTACCGGCGGTGCTGATCATGCTGGATATCGACCATTTCAAACAGGTGAATGATGAATATGGTCATGATGTGGGTGACCGGGTGATTGAGCGCGTTGCCATGTTGTTGCTAGAGCATATCCGCGCTATCGATACCGCCATTCGTTATGGTGGCGAGGAGTTTTTGCTGGTGCTGCCGCAAACCACGCTGGAAGGTGGCATGCAACTGGCCGAGCGCCTGCGTCAGCAAATGGCAGCGCGAACCCTGCACTGCAATGAGAGGGAAATTTCGGTCACGATAAGCCTGGGTGTTGCCGTAACGTCTATTGTGATGCAGGACAAGGCGGCCTGGGTAAAGCAGGCGGACATGGCCTTGTACAAGGCCAAGCGGGCAGGGCGCAACCAGGTGGTGGAGGCGGATTGAATCTGGTTTTGTCTGGTGTCGGAATAACAATGGCCACGCTAAGGTGGCCATTGTTATTTAGTAGCAGCTAAGGCTCAGAAACTATCGCCGGGAATGCGCACCCAGCCTTCCATCAGTACGCGGGCGCTGCGGCTCATGATGGCCTTGCTCACCTGCCATTGGCCAGCCACCAGCTTGGCCTCTGCCCCCACGCGTAAGGTGCCGGACGGGTGGCCAAAGCGCACGGACTGGCGTTCGCCACCACCGGCAGCCAGGTTCACCAGCGTGCCGGGAATGGCCGCAGCCGTGCCGATGGCCACCGCAGCGGTGCCCATCATGGCATGGTGCAATTTGCCCATGGACATGGCGCGCACGCGCAGGTCGATGTCGCTGGCGGCAATCTGTTTGCCGCTGGAAGCGGTATAGCCATCCGGCGGGGCGACAAAGGCAATCTTGGGGGTGTGCTGACGGGTGGCCGCTTCGGCAATGTCCTTGATCAGCCCCATGCGGATGGCACCGTGGGCGCGGATGGTTTCAAAGCGGGCCAGCGCGGCTGCATCACCATTAATGGCTTCCTGCAGCTCGCTACCGCTGTAACCCAGCTCGGCTGCGTTAAGGAAGATGGTGGGGATGCCCGCGTTAATCATGGTGGCCTGGAAGCTGCCCACGCCCGGTACTTCCAGCGTGTCCACCACATTGCCGGTGGGGAACATGGCGCCGCCGCCATCGCCTTCGCCCTCATCTGCCGGATCGAGGAACTCCAGCTGTACTTCGGCCGCCGGGAAGGTCACGCCGTCCAGCTCGAAATCACCGGTTTCCTGTACTTCACCATTGGTAATGGGCACATGGGCGATGATGGTCTTGCTGATATTGGCTTGCCAGATACGCACGGTGGCCACGCCATTGGCCGGAATGCGGCTGGCATCCACCAGCCCGCTCATGATGGCGAAGGAGCCGACGGCGGCAGACAGATTGCCGCAGTTGCCGCTCCAGTCGACAAAGGCCTTGTCGATAGCCACCTGGCCAAACAGATAATCCACGTCGTGATCAGGACGGCTGCTTTGGGCCAGAATAACCGTCTTGCTGGTGCTGGAGCTGGCACCGCCCATGCCGTCGATTTGCTTGCCGTAGGGGTCGGGGCTGCCAATCACCCGCATCAGGATGGCATCGCGCACCGGGCCGGCTTGTTGCGCGGCGGCAGGCAGATCTTGCAGGCGGAAAAACACCCCCTTGCTGGTGCCGCCACGGATGTAAGTGGCAGGAATGCGGATTTGCGGAGCATGGGCCATGCAGTCTCTCCTGTAATGCTGTGGGCAAGGCGGGCAAGCAGCCTGTGCCGGTATTGGGTGATAAGCAAGAGGGCGGCTGCGAAACTTACTTTCGCGCCGCCCTGCGGTTGGGGGCTGCCCTGAATCCGGCCTGCCGGCAGGGACATACCTGCAGGCCGGGGGCAGCAAAACTCAAACGGTGGTGGACTCCAGGAAGTCCTGGGCAAAGCGCTGCAGCACGCCGCCAGCCTGATACACCCGCACTTCGGCGGCGGTATCCAGACGGCAGGTGACCGGCACTTCCAGCGTTTCGCCATTGCGACGGTGAATCACCAGCGTCAGCGTGCAGCGCGGCGAGATATCACCCTTGACGTCGTAGCTTTCGGTGCCATCAATGCCCAGCGTCTTGCGGTTGGTGCCGGGCTTGAATTCCAGCGGCAACACGCCCATACCCACCAGGTTGGTGCGGTGGATGCGCTCGAAGCCTTCGGCCACGATGGCCTCCACCCCGGCCAGACGCACGCCCTTGGCGGCCCAGTCACGCGAGCTGCCCTGGCCGTAGTCGGCACCGGCAATGATGATCAGCGGCTGCTTGCGCGCCATATAGGTTTCGATGGCTTCCCACATGCGGGTGACCTTGCCTTCCGGCTCGATCCGCGTCAGCGAACCCTTCTTCACCGCGCCATCCACCACGGCCATTTCGTTCACCAGTTGCGGGTTGGCAAAGGTGGCGCGCTGGGCGGTGAGGTGATCGCCACGGTGGGTGGCGTAGGAATTGAAGTCCTCCTCCGGCAAGCCCATCTTGGCCAGGTATTCGCCAGCGGCCGAGCTAGCCAGAATGGCGTTGGACGGCGACAGGTGGTCGGTGGTGATGTTGTCCGGCAGCACTGCCAGCGGCAGCATGCCCTTGAGCGTACGCTCCCCGGCCAGCGCGCCTTCCCAATAGGGCGGGCGGCGGATATAGGTGGACATCGGACGCCAGTCGTACAGCGGGCTCTTGGCTTCTTCCACCTGACCCAGATCGAACATCGGGATGTAAATCTGCTTGAACTGTTCTGGCTTCACGCAGCGCGCCACGATGGCGTCGATTTCATCATCGGACGGCCACAGGTCTTGCAGGCGGATTTCCTTGCCATCCACCACACCCAGCACGTCTTTTTCGATGTCAAAACGCACGGTACCGGCAATGGCGTAAGCCACAACCAGCGGCGGCGAGGCCAGGAAGGCCTGCTTGGCATAGGGGTGGATGCGGCCATCAAAGTTGCGGTTGCCCGACAGCACGGCGGCGGTGTACAGGTCGCGTTCAATGATTTCCTGCTGGATTTTCGGGTCCAGCGCACCGGACATGCCGTTACAGGTGGTGCAGGCATAGGCGACGATGCCAAAACCCAGTTTTTCCAGTTCCGGCAGCAGGCCGGCTTCTTCCAGATACAGCTTGGCCACCTTGGAACCCGGTGCAAACGAGGATTTCACCCACGGCTTGCGCACCAGGCCCAGTTCATTGGCGCGCTTGGCCAGCAGGGCAGCGGCCACCACATTGCGCGGGTTGCTGGTGTTGGTGCAACTGGTGATGGCGGCAATGATCACCGCGCCATCCGGCAGCAGACCTTCGGCTTCTTCTGCCTGGGCCTTGGCCAGATCAACGGCAATACCACGTTCGGCCAGTGCCGAGGTGGGCAGGCGTTTGTGCGGGTTGGACGGGCCCGCCATATTGCGCACCACGCTGGACAGGTCGAACTCCAGCACACGTTCGTATTGTGCCGTCGCCAGGCTGTCGGCCCACAGGCCACTCACCTTGGCATAATTTTCCACCAGTGCCACTTGCTCGGCTTCGCGGCCGGTCAGCTTGAGGTAGTCGATGGTTTGCTGGTCGATGTAGAACATGGCTGCGGTGGCGCCATATTCCGGGCACATATTGGAGATGGTGGCGCGGTCGCCGATGGACAGGCTGGCAGCGCCATCACCAAAGAATTCCACATAAGCACCGACCACACGTTCCTTGCGCAGGAACTCGGTGAGCGCCAGCACGATGTCGGTGGCGGTAATGCCGGGCTGGCGCTGGCCGGTGAGCTTGACGCCGACGATGTCCGGCAGGCGCATCATGGACGGGTGGCCCAGCATCACGGTTTCCGCTTCCAGACCGCCCACGCCGATGGCGATCACGCCCAGCGCATCCACGTGCGGGGTGTGGCTGTCGGTGCCGACACAGGTATCGGGGAAGGCCACGCCGTCACGCACCTGAATCACCGGCGACATTTTTTCCAGATTGATCTGGTGCATGATGCCGTTGCCAGCCGGAATCACGTCCACATTCTTGAAGGCGGTTTTGGTCCACTCGATAAAGTGGAAACGGTCTTCATTGCGGCGGTCTTCAATGGCGCGGTTCTTTTCAAAAGCCTGCGGGTCGAAACCACCGCATTCCACCGCCAGCGAGTGGTCGACAATCAACTGGGTCGGCACTACCGGGTTGACCAGCGAGGGGTCGCCACCCTTGTCGGCAATGGCGTCGCGCAGACCGGCCAGGTCGACCAGCGCGGTCTGGCCCAGAATGTCATGGCATACCACGCGCGCCGGGTACCAGGGGAAGTCCAGGTCTCGCTTGCGTTCGATCAGTTGCTTGAGCGCGTCGGTCAGCAGTTCCGGTTCGCAACGGCGCACCAGTTGCTCGGCCAAAACGCGCGAGGTGTAGGGCAGGGTGGCATAGGCACCGGGCGCAATGGCGTCAACGGCGGCGCGGGTGTCGTAGTAGTCCAGCTGGCTGCCGGGCAATTGGGTGCGGTAGTTTTTGTTCATGGCGTCGCTAAAGCTCTAAGGGTGGAAGCAAAGCGGGGAGCAGACCTTGCGGCGTGCTCCCCTGACCATCAGCGTTGTGCCAGCGGCACGAAGGCCTGATCGTCCGGGCCGGTGTAGTTGGCCGACGGACGGATGATCTTGCCGTCAATGCGTTGCTCGATCACGTGTGCGCTCCAGCCGCTGGTACGGGCAATCACGAACAGCGGGGTGAACATGGCAGTCGGTACGCCCATCATGTGGTAGGACACGGCGGAGAACCAGTCCAGATTGGGGAACATCTTCTTGATGTCCCACATCACGCTCTCCAGACGTTCGGCGATGTCGAACATCTTGCTGTCGCCAGCGGCGGCGGACAGGTTGCGCGCCACTTCCTTGATCACCTTGTTGCGCGGGTCGGAGATGGTGTACACCGGGTGGCCAAAGCCAATTACCACTTCCTTGCGCTCCACGCGGGCCTTGATGTCGGCTTCGGCTTCGTCCGGCGTGTCGTAACGCTTCTGGATTTCAAACGCCACTTCGTTGGCGCCGCCGTGCTTGGGGCCGCGCAGCGCACCAATGGCACCGGTAATGCTGGAATACATGTCCGAACCGGTACCGGTAATCACGCGGCTGGTAAAGGTGGAAGCGTTGAATTCGTGCTCGGCGTACAGGATCAGCGAGGTGTGCATCGCCTTCACCCACAGCGCGGACGGCTTTTCACCGTGCAGCAGGTGCAGGAAATGGCCGCCGATGGAGTCGTCGTCGGTTTCCACGTCGATGCGCTTGCCGTTGTGGCTGAAGTGATACCAGTACAGCAGCATGGAGCCGAACGACGCCATCAGGCGGTCGGCGATGTCACGCGCACCGGCGATGTTGTGGTCGTCCTTTTCCGGCAGGGTGCAGCCCAGGGCGGATACGCCGCTGCGCATCACGTCCATCGGGTGAGCGGAGGCGGGCAGGGCTTCCAGCACGCTCTTCACCACTTGTGGCAGGCCGCGCAGGGCTTTCAGCTTTTGCTTGTAGCCAGCCAGCTCGGCCTTGTTCGGCAGCTTGCCGTGCACCAGCAGGTAGGCCACTTCTTCAAATTCGCACTGGTCGGCGATATCCAGAATGTCATAGCCGCGATAGCTCAGGTCGTTGCCGGTACGGCCAACCGTGCACAGGGCGGTATTGCCGGCGGCAACACCGGACAGGGCGACCGATTTTTTCGGCTTGCCAGTCAGAACCACTTCAGTCATGCCATTTCTCCTTGGACAATTTCTCTGGTTTTACTGTTGTGCGCATGGCTGGGCAGCCTATGGCTACCCGGCCTGATTAGTTTTGCTGCTTGTCTTGCCGTTGGCAGGCGGGTATTTGTTTTTGCCTTCGGCAGACAATTACTTGTTTTTGCCTTCGGCAGATGGTTATTTATTTTTGCCTTCGGCAAACAGCCCATCCAGCTTTTGTTCGTAGCTGTGGTAGCCCAGGTGTTCGTACAGATCCATGCGGGTTTGCATCTGATCCAGCACGTTTTTCTGGGTGCCGTCACGACGCAGCGCGCCGTACACATTCAGCGCGGCCTGGCTCATGGCACGGAAGGCCGACAGCGGGTACAGCACCAGCGACACACCGTTGTCACCCAGCTCTTGCGTGGTGTAGAGCGGGGTGGAGCCAAATTCGGTGATGTTGGCCAGCACCGGCACGCCAACGGCCTCAGCAAATTGCTTGTACATGGCCAGGTCGGTCATGGCTTCCGGGAAAATCATGTCGGCACCGGCTTCCACGCAAGCCACAGCGCGTTCGATGGCGGAATCCAGTCCTTCCACGGCCAGCGCGTCGGTGCGGGCCATGATGACGAAACTGTCATCCTTGCGCGCATCGGTGGCGGCCTTGATGCGGTCTACCATTTCTTCCTGGCTGACAATGGCCTTGTTGGGGCGATGGCCACAGCGCTTTTGCTGTACCTGGTCTTCGATATGCACGGCAGCTGCGCCGGCTTTTTCCAGGCTGCGGATGGCGCGGGCGATATTGAAAGCGCCACCCCAGCCGGTATCGATATCCACCAAGAGCGGCAATTCGGTGACATCGGTAATGCGGCGTACATCAATCAACACATCTTCCAGCGTGGTGATGCCCAGGTCCGGAATGCCGCAGGAGCAGGCAGCGACACCGCCGCCAGACAAATAAAGGGACTTGAAGCCTGAGTGTTCGGCCAAACGTGCTGCATAGGCGTTGACTGCACCCACAACCTGCAGCGGTTTTTCTTGTTCTACGGCGAGGCGGAAGCGTTGACCGGGAGTACTCATGGCAAGGTCCTTATATGGAGTGCGGGTGATGTTGCGATTATTCTAGCAAGTGCTTGGTTGGAGTGCAAATGCTCTATCGCAAGTGTTGCCGGAGGAAAGTTTCAGTTTTGGGTTCAGTCTGGTATGTTTCCCGGCAGCAAAGCACGGGGGAACTCATTGCAAGTGCTACGGTCTAGTGCTGTGTCCACACAGACGCACATACAACTAAACCAGTGGACAATTCAGGGAGCATTACAACGACATGAGTGATCGTGAGATCGATCAACAGTTGGTGGAGCGTGCCCAGCGAGGTGAAAAAAGAGCTTTCGACCTGCTTGTTGCAAAATATCAGCGTCGCCTGGCCAGACTTTTGTCACGTTTCATTCGCGACGGTGCCGACATCGAAGATGTGACGCAAGAAGCATTCGTCAAAGCGTATCGCGCCTTGCCATCTTTCCGTGGCGAGAGCGCGTTTTACACATGGCTGTACCGGATCGGCATCAATACTGCCAAGAATTTCCTCAGTTCCGCCGGGCGACGCCCGGTGGTGAACAGCGAGTTTGAGGACGAGGATGGCGAGAGCTTCGACCTGGCGTCGCAAGTTCCCGACATGAACACGCCCGAAACCGAGCTGATGAACAAGGAAATCGTGACGACAGTGAACAGCGCTGTGCAGGCTCTGCCTGAGGAACTCAGAACGGCCATTTCCCTGCGGGAGATGGATGGGCTGTCCTACGAAGAGATTGCACAAGTGATGAATTGTCCCATCGGCACCGTCCGCTCGCGCATTTTTCGGGCGCGGGAGGCCATTGCTGCCGAATTGAGGCCATTGCTGGATACGGCCAAGAACAGAAGGTGGTAGGTATGAAAGAAAAATTATCTGCACTGATGGATGGCGAGCTGGACGGGCAGCCCGCAGACAGAACCATCAAAGCCATCACTGAAGAAGAGGAGCTCAAGCAGGTGTGGGATGCCTATCACCTGATCGGTGATGCCATGCGTGCTAATTCCCATGTTGCGGTGGATGTGCGCCGTCAGGTGGCCGAACGCCTTGCCGGCGAGCCCACCGTGCTGGCGCCGCGCCGCTGGTTTGCGCCAGTGCGTAACCGGCGCGCTGGTGCGGTTGCACTGGCGGCCAGCGTCAGCTTTGCCGCCGTAGTGGGATGGCAGCAGTTGTCGCATGGCAATGCGGCCTCTGCGGTGGCTGATCGTGGCGTTCCGGTGGCGGCGGTACAGCCGGCCCAGGAGCATGACGACCTTTATCTGACTGCACATCAGGAAATGACGGCGGACCAAAGCGTCTATAAGGTCTCTTATGGAAATGGAGCCCGCCACTGATGCGTCTTACACAGCTGTCCGGGGTCTGTCTGATGGGCGTGGCCATGCTCGCCCATGCAGATGATGATTGGCTGGTGGTGAAGAAGGCGGCTGTTGCCGCAAGGCAGCAGCCTCTGACGGGAACCTACCTGCACCAGATGAACGGTTCGCTGGAAACTTTCCGTATTGTTCGGGGAGGAGCCGGCGATAACATTCAGGAAAAACGCACCTCGCTGGATGGGCCGTCGCGGGAAATCATCCGCAAGGGGATGGAGCTGACTTGCTATGCGCCGGATGCAAAATCGCTGTCGGCAGCCAAGGTGAGCGCCATGCGCTTGTTTCCCGCCATTCTGCCCGATGACATCGGCAATATTGCGCAATCCTATACGCTTAAACGCAGCGGTAAGGACCGGGTGGCACAGCGGGATTGCAACTGGATTGATCTCAAGCCCAGGGATAGCAAGCGCTATCTGCTGCGCCTGTGTGTCGAGCCGGTCAGCAACTTGCCGCTGAAAGTCATTACCCAGAATGCTGCGGGTGATGCGGTGGAGCAGTTCACCTTTACCGAGATCGAGCTGCAGGGGCCGAAAGACAAATCAGCTTACCGGCCGCAGTACAAGCAGAACTATGTATTGCGCAGTGCCAATGCACCGCAGATGACGCTGGATGCCGATGCACCTTCTGAGGTTAGCGGCATGCCGCCTGGCTTCAAGCTGCTGCGTGCCGTGCAGCGCAGCCTGCCGGGCCAGGCCGAGCGCACGGTAAGGCATATGGTGTTCAGTGATGGGCTGGTCATGCTGTCCCTGTTTATCGAGCCGCAGACTGATAGTCGTGTCGAGAGGGCGGTCAATCTGCATGGTGCCGTCAATATGGCAACTGCCATGCAGGGCGATTACCTGGTCACCCTGGTTGGCGACCTGCCTGAACCCACCATGCTGGCCATGATCCGGAACCTTAAGATCACACTCAAGCCATGATGGTGCCAGCCCACTTTCCTGCCTTGTTCGGGAGAGTGGGCTGTTTTAATCTTCACCGCTGTTTCCTGTGCAAACCACATCAAGATGGAGCGACCATGTCGATCAAGAAGCTGATCGTTGCTGCCATGCTGGCGGCAGCTGCATACACTGTTCAACCCGAGGCCGCCTGGGCTGCTGAGCTGCCAGATTTCACCCGCATCGTCGAGACCGAAGGGCGCGCTGTCGTCAATGTCAGCACCACTGCCACCATCAAGCAGAATGTCAGTGCCATGCCCGAAGGCATGGAAGGTGACCCTTTCTTCGAATTCTTCCGCCGTTTTGCGCCGCAGCAGCAACAGGAGCGGCAGGAGCGCTCGCTGGGCTCCGGTTTCATCATTTCGCCGGATGGCTATCTGCTGACCAATGCCCACGTGGTGGCGCGGGCGGATGAAATTACCGTCACCCTTACTGATAAACGTGAATTCAAGGCCAAGGTGATTGGCTCGGACGCTCGCACCGATGTGGCACTGCTCAAGATTGATGCCAAAAACCTGCCGGTGGTGCGCCTGGGCAATATGGCGGATGTGAAGGTGGGCGAGTGGGTGCTGGCTATTGGTTCGCCGTTCGGCTTTGAAAATACCGTCACTTCCGGCATTGTGTCGGCCAAGAATCGCTTGCTGCCGGATGAGAACTTTGTCCCTTTCCTGCAGACCGATGCTGCGGTTAATCCGGGTAATTCCGGTGGTCCGCTGTTTAATCTGAAAGGCGAAGTGATTGGCATCAACTCCCAGATATACAGCCGTTCTGGCGGTTTCATGGGCATCTCATTCTCGATTCCGATTGATGTGGCCATGAATGTGGCAGATCAACTCAAGGCCACCGGCAAGGTCAGCCGTGGTCGTATCGGCGTGGCAATACAGGAGCTGAACAAAGATCTGGCGGCTTCATTCGGCCTGGCAAAGCCATCTGGTGCGCTGGTGAATGATGTGGAGAAAAAGAGCCCGGCGGAGAAGGCGGGCTTGCGTACTGGTGATATCATCCTGTCCGTTGCCGGTCAGCCGGTTGAGTCCTCTTCCGATCTGCCGCGCCTGATTGGAGCCATGCGTCCGGGCAAGCCGGTGGTGCTGGAAGTGTGGCGTCATCGTGCAATGCAGAAGCTGACGGTGGTGCCGGAGGAGCTGAAGTCCGAAGACGCCCGTACCGCCCAGCGCGAATATCGTTCCCCGCAAGCCGTGCCTGACTCGCAAAACATGAAGCAGATCGGTCTGGCATTGCAGGAGCTGTCGCCGCAGCAACTGGCCAAGGTGGGGGTCAAGTACGGTTTGCAGGTCAAGCGTGCCAGCGGTGCTGCAGCACGGGCTGGTGTGCAGCCGGGGGATGTGATTGTCGGCCTGGGTGGCGAGGCACTGAGCAGTTTTGCCCAGTTCAAGGCCGCAGTGGCTGGTGCACCCAAGGGTAGTACGCTGGCCTTGCAGCTCTGGCGTCAGGGCATCATCCTGTTTGTGCCCTTGGGCATTGGTGGAGAAGAATGAAACTGACTTTGTATTTTCGTGAGTACTGCAGCCTGTGCCATCAGATGCTGGCCGAGCTGCAGCCATGGCAAGCCAGGCATGGCTTTGAGCTGGATGTGGTGGATGTGGATGCCGACCCCGAACTGGAGGCCAGATTCAATGAACTGGTGCCGGTATTGATGGACGGTGAACACCAGATTTGTCACTGGCATCTGGATATTCCTGCTTTGGCTGCACATTTGGGCGAAATCGGCTAAAATCCGCGCCAGTGTGAGTTGTTCAAGGGCACGCCAGCGTGCCCTTATCTTTTTGCTGGATACCGATGAAACATATCAGAAATTTCTCGATCATTGCCCATATCGACCATGGCAAATCGACCCTGGCCGACCGCTTCATCCAGTTTTGCGGTGGCCTCGAACTGCGTGAAATGAGTGCCCAGGTACTCGACTCGATGGATATCGAGAAAGAACGCGGCATTACCATCAAGGCGCAGACTGCAGCCTTGCAGTACAAGGCGCGCGACGGACAGGTGTACAACCTGAACCTGATCGACACCCCGGGGCATGTGGACTTCTCTTACGAAGTTTCCCGCTCGCTGTCCGCCTGCGAAGGCGCATTGCTGGTGGTGGATGCCTCGCAAGGGGTAGAGGCCCAAACCGTGGCCAACTGCTACACCGCCATCGATCTGGGGGTGGAAGTGGTGCCGGTGCTGAACAAGATCGACCTGCCTGCAGCCGAACCCGAGCGCGTGTCTCAGGAAATCGAAGACATCATTGGCATCGAAGCCATTGATGCCGTACGTGCCTCGGCCAAGTCCGGCATTGGCATTCAGGACATCCTCGAAGTGGTGGTCAGCAAGATTCCGCCGCCGGAAGGCAACCCCGATGGCCCGCTCAAGGCGCTGATCATCGACTCCTGGTTCGACAACTATGTCGGCGTGGTGATGCTGGTACGCGTTAAGGATGGCCAGGTTCGCCCCAAGGACAAGATCAAGTTTATGGCCACCGGTGCCGAGCATCTGGTGGAGCAGGTGGGGGTGTTCTCGCCCAAATCGGTGCAGCGCGATGTGCTGAACGCCGGTGAAGTGGGCTTCATCATCGCCGGTATCAAAGAGCTGAAGTCGGCCAAGGTGGGTGACACCATCACCCTGATGAAAACCCCGGCCACCGAGGCGCTGCCAGGCTTCAAGGAAGTGCAATCCCAGGTATTTGCCGGTTTGTATCCGGTGGAAAGCCACGATTACGAAGCACTGCGTGACGCGCTGGAAAAACTGCAGCTGAACGACGCCTCGCTCAAGTACGAACCCGAGGTGTCGCAGGCGCTGGGCTTTGGCTTCCGTTGCGGCTTCCTGGGTCTGTTGCATCTGGAAATCGTGCAGGAACGTCTGGAGCGCGAATTCGACATGGACCTGATCACCACGGCTCCGACCGTGGTGTATGAGCTGGTGTTGAAAGACGGCAGCGTGATCCATGTGGACAATCCGTCGCGTCTGCCGGACCCGGGCAAGGTGGAAGAGATTCGTGAACCCATCATCACCGCACATATTCTGGTGCCGCAAGACTATGTCGGTGCGGTGATTACCCTGTGTACCCTGAAGCGCGGCGTGCAGCGCAATATGCAGTATCTGGGTCGTCAGGTGATGCTTACTTACGATATGCCGATGAATGAAGTGGTGATGGACTTCTTTGACCGCCTCAAGTCCACCAGCCGTGGCTATGCCTCGCTGGATTACGAATTCAAGGAATTCCAGTGCGCAGATCTGGTCAAGCTGGATGTATTGGTCAACAGCGAAAAGGTGGATGCACTCAGCCTGATCGTGCACCGTGCCTCTAGTGTGTATCGCGGGCGCGAACTGGTGTCCAAGATGCGCGAGCTGATTCCGCGTCAGATGTTTGACATTGCGGTGCAGGCAGCCATTGGCGGCCATATCATTGCCCGTGAAACCGTCAAGGCCTTGCGCAAGAACGTGCTGGCCAAGTGCTATGGCGGCGACATCACCCGCAAGAAAAAGCTGCTGGAAAAACAAAAGGCCGGCAAGAAGCGCATGAAGCAGGTAGGTAATGTGGAAATCCCGCAAGAGGCTTTCCTGGCCATTCTTCAAGTAGGGGAAAAATAAGTGGGCGAAAACCTGTTCTGGGTATTTACCGTGGCCGTCATCATCGGCGGC
The DNA here is from genome assembly GCF_057809375.1 of Aquitalea sp. FG25. NCBI lineage: Bacteria > Pseudomonadati > Pseudomonadota > Betaproteobacteria > Neisseriales > Chromobacteriaceae > Aquitalea > Aquitalea sp. FG25. The sequence continues at coordinate 25,309 of NZ_JBMDJV010000002.1, read as the reverse complement.
ATGCTGGTGGCGTTTGGCGGACAGCGCGAAGTCGGACAGAAGGATTGGCCGGTGCCGATACAGTGGGGCTATCTGGCCCTGGTGATCGGTGCCTTCGGCCTGCTGTCCAACTACATGAGCTTTACCGCAGTCATGCTGGTGTTTGTGCTGATAACTGGTGTGGTATGGGGCCTGGACAAGTTTTTGCTGGCAAAGAAACGTGCTGGCGAGCCCGGACATTTTGTTGAATATTCACGCGGCTTCTTCCCGGTCATCCTGGTGGTGTTCCTGCTGCGCTCCTTCCTGGTAGAACCCTTCCAGATTCCCAGCAGCTCCATGCGGCCGGGGCTGGTTGTGGGTGACTTCATTCTGGTGAACAAGTTTGCCTATGGTATCCGCGTGCCGGTGCTTAACAATGTGGTGGTGCCAGTGGGTCAGGTAAGCCGTGGCGATGTGGTGGTGTTCAACTATCCGCCCAATCCCAAGGTTAACTACATCAAGCGCGTCATCGGCGTGGCTGGTGATGTGGTGGAGTACCGCAACAAGCGCCTCAGCATTAATGGCAAGGCCGTACCGGATGAAAAAGATGGTACTTATGACTATCTTGAACAAGGAATGGCGATGATTCACAACGACCAGTTCAAGGAAGTGATGGATGGCAAGTCGTATAAGGTGTTGAATATTCCGGATGCGCCGGTGGTGGCGCTGGGGCAGGTTGCTGACTTCCCCTCGCGTGATCAGTGTCAGTATGATGACAATGGCTTTGTCTGCAAGGTACCTGCCGGGCATTACTTCATGCTGGGCGACAACCGTGACAACAGCCTGGATGGCCGCTACTGGGGGTTCGTCGATGATCGTCTGATGGTGGGCAAGGCCTTCCTGATCTGGATTAACTTCAGCGCGCTGTCCCGCATTGGCACCACCATCCGCTAACCGTTTTCGCCAGGGGGCTTACATGCAGCGTCAGCAGGGTTTATCAGTCATTTCAGTACTGTTCATCATGCTTATTGTCGGAGCCTGCTTCTTGCTGGCTGGCAAGGTGCTGCCGGTGTACAGCGAGTATGCCGAGGTCCGCAAGGCGGTAGCGGCTATGGCCAGCCAACCCGGACGTGGTGAAACCGAACTGCGTCGCGAGTTCATGAATCACGCCATGGTGGGTGACATTTCCTCGATCAAACCGGAAAACCTCACCATCATTACCACTGCCAACACCGTCTTCGTACGTGCAGCCTATCGCCGCGAAGTACCGCTGTTTGCCAATGTCAGCCTGGCTTTCGATTTTGATACCCAGGCCGGACAGTCACCCCAGTAACTACAGTGAACCACGTTGATACCCGATTCCGGCGCCTGTCTGAGGCGCTGGATTATTCATTCCAGAAGCCTGACCTTTTGCGTCAGGCCATGACACACCGCAGCTTTGCGTCCTCTAATAACGAACGCTTCGAATTCATCGGCGACAGCATCCTCAATTACACCGTGGCGCGTATGTTGTTCGACCAGTTTCCGCGCCTGAGTGAAGGTGAGCTGTCCCGCTTGCGCGCCAATCTGGTCAACCAGAACACGCTGGCAGAAATTGCCCATGAGCTGAAGCTGGGCGACTACCTGTATCTGGGCGAGGGGGAGCTGAAAAGCGGTGGTTTCAACCGCCCGTCCATCCTGGCCGATGCGCTGGAGGCAACCTTTGCTGCGGTCAGCTTTGATGCGGACTTCCAGCGGGCTGAACAGGTGGTGCGCCGTCTGTACAGCAGCCGCATCGCCGCCATCGACCCCACCAAACATGCCAAGGATGCCAAGACCCGCCTGCAAGAAGCGCTGCAGGCACGGAAATGGCCGCTGCCCAAGTACCGCATCCTCACCCAGACCGGTGAGGCCCACGAACAATGGTTCAAGGTGGTGTGCGATCTGGGCGAGCTGATGATCGAATCCGAGGGCGAGGGCGGCAGCCGCCGGGCTGCCGAACAGCAGGCAGCCGAAGTCGCGCTGCAGCGCCTTGAACAAAAACTGGCCACAGGCAAGAAAAACGCATGAACGAACACGCATATCATTGTGGCTTTGTGGCCATCGTGGGCCGCCCCAATGTGGGCAAATCCACGCTGATGAACCATCTCATCGGCCAAAAAGTCAGCATTACCTCGAAAAAAGCGCAAACCACGCGCCATCGCGTCAACGGCATCCATACCGAAGACAATGCCCAATTGATTTTTGTTGATACCCCGGGTTTCCAGACCTTCCACAAGGGGGCGCTCAATGAAACCCTGAATAAGAGCGTGAAAGATTCGCTGGGCAGCGTCGATTGCGTGTTGTTTATTCTGGAAGCCATGCGCTGCAGCGCTGCCGACCGTGAAGTGATGGCGCTGTTGCCCAAGCACACCCCGGTCATCCTGGTGATCAACAAGCTGGACAAGGTCAAGGACAAGTTTCTGCTGCAGGAATTCATTGATGGCGTGCGTGCCGAATTCCAGTTTGCCGACTGCGAAGTCGTGAGCGCCAAGCATGGTCAGCGTTTGTCCGAGCTGCTGGACAAGGTACGTCCGCACCTGCCCGAATCCATGCCGCTGTACCCGGACGATATGGTGACCGACAAGAGCGAGCGCTTCCTGTCCGCTGAAATCGTGCGGGAAAAACTGTTCCGCTACCTGGGCGAAGAACTGCCCTACGAAATGAATGTGGAAGTGGAAATGTTCGAGATGGACGGTGCGCTGCGCCGCATCCACATTGCCATTCTGGTGGATAAGGATAACCAGAAACCCATCGTCATCGGCAAGGGTGGCGAGAAGCTGAAGAAGATCTCCACCGAAGCACGTCTGGACATGGAAAAGCTGTTCGATGGCAAGGTCTTCCTGCAAGTGTGGGTGAAGGTTAAATCCGGCTGGGCCGACGATGTACGCTTCCTGCGGGACTTCGGCCTGAACTGATGTCGCTGCAGCCGCCACGACCGCCCTGTTGGGCGGTGATTTTTTCTGCACCCACCAAGCCTGTCGACATGGCTGGGCGCATGTTGCGCCTGGCTCAGTTACAAGCGGGCTACCTGGGGGCCGAGGCCGTCCAGGATGGCGACGGCATGCCGCTTACCCGCTGTTACTGGGATGATATCGATGCCATCGCCGCCTGGCGCGTGCATGCCGAACACCTGCTAGCACGCGAAAGCGGCGCTCAGGGCCAGCTGCCGTTCTCCTTGCAGGTGGACCGTGTCGAGCCGGTGGCCGATGCCAGCCGAGGTGAGGGCGCATGAGCCAGCCGGGACGGGTGGATCGCCAGCAGGCGTATCTCTTGCATGCGCAACCCTATCGGGAAACCAGCCTGCTGGTGGAAGTGCTTACCCCACAGCATGGCCGCTTCACCATGGTGGCGCGTGGTGCGCGCCGACCGCGTGCCGATGTACGCGGCGTATTGCTGCCGTTTCAGCCGCTCACCCTGTCCTGGTTTGGCAAGGGCGAAGTGCGTACCCTGCACACGGCAGAATGGAATGGCGGCGTGCCGCAACTGGCCGGCATTCGCCTGGTGTGCGGTTTCTACCTGAATGAGCTGATGCTCAAGCTGACCGCGCGCGATGATGCCGAGCCGCGTGCCTTTGCCGTCTACGACCAGGCAGTACGGGCGCTGGCCACCACAGACTCCCTGGCGGCCACGCTGCGACGCTACGAATTGCGGCTGCTGCAGGCGCTGGGTTATGCCGGCAGCTTTGCCTGCGATCAGCACGGCGAGGTCATCGATGCCACCGCAAACTACCTGTGCCGTGGCGGTGCGCTGGCGGAGCGTGATGCCGGTTTCGACCCGGTTGGCCCGTTTTTGCGCCTGCCCGGTAGCGCGCTGCTGGACATCGAGGCCGACAACTACAGTGCCATCAGCACCCGCCGTGCGGCGCGCAGCCTGCTACGGCTGTTATTGACCGATTTGCTGGGCGAGGAGCCGTTTGCCTCGCGTGAACTCTTGCAGGCCATCAACGCCATTGCCGACTGAGGCCTGCCAACAGGAGCTGAACATGATTTTGCTTGGTGTGAATATCGACCACGTTGCCACCCTGCGTCAGGCACGCGGTACCCGCTATCCCAGCCCGGTAGAGGCTGCACTGGTGTCCGAAACCGCCGGTGCCGACCTGATTACCCTGCATCTGCGTGAAGACCGCCGCCACATCCAGGATGCCGACGTGGTGGCCATGCGCCAGGTCATCAAGACCCGCATGAATCTGGAAATGGCCATGACCCCTGAAATGCTGGCCAATGCGCTGGCGGTGGCCCCGGAAGACGTGTGCCTGGTGCCGGAAAAGCGCGAAGAAGTCACCACGGAAGGGGGGCTGGATGTGTTGGGCCACTATGCCGATGTCTGCCATTACACCGAAACCCTGCAGCAGGCCGGTATCCGGGTGTCCATCTTCATCGACCCGGACCGCGCCCAGATCAGCAAAGCCTACGAGGCGGGTGCCCGCGTGATTGAACTGCACACCGGTGCTTATGCCGACGCGGTGCATGCAGCCGAGCGCGAGGCCGAACTGGCGCGTATTCGCGGCGCCGCTGCCTTTGCCGCCGAGCTGGGCATGGTGGTGAATGCCGGTCACGGCCTCAACTATCACAACGTCAAGCCGATTGCCGCCATCCCGCAAATCAGCGAGCTGAACATTGGCCACGCCATCATCGGCCAGGCGGTGTTTATCGGCCTGGAGCGCGCTGTGCGCGACATGAAGGCGCTGATGCAAGAAGCCCGTCGCGGCTAAGACACGGCAGGGAGAAACGGGCGCATGATCTACGGCATCGGTACCGATATGGTGGAAATCGCCCGCATGCAGGGCCTGCTGCAGCGCTGGGGCGACAAGGCCGGGCGGCGCATTCTGGCTGAATCCGAAATGGCGGATTTTCTGCAGTCGCGCGATCAGGCCCGCTTTCTGGCCAAGCGCTTTGCGGTAAAAGAAGCGTTGTCCAAGGCCGTCGGTACCGGCGTGGTGGAGCCGGTGCTGCTGACTGCCATTGCGGTCAGTCACGACGAACTGGGCAAGCCGCAACTGGTCTTTTCTGCTGGCTTGCAGGCATTTCTCAGTCAGCGCGGTATCGTGCGCAGCCATGTTTCCATTACTGATGAACGGGAACATGCGCTGGCCTTTGTGGTGCTGGAGCAAGCCTAGCGCTGCCGGGCGACGCCTGGCTCAATCAATCATTGCGGAGGATTTGCCTTCGCACAGTCTGGAGAAGCAACCATGCAAGCGCTGAATTTGCCGCGTGGTCCGGTGATGGTGGATGTACACGGCTTTGCCCTGAGCGAGCAGGAAAGGGCGCGTTTGTCCCATCCGCTGGTGGGTGGTGTCATTCTGTTTCGCCGCAATTTTCACAATATCGAACAACTCAAGGCGCTGACGGCTGAAATTCGCAGCTTGCGCACGCCGGAACTGCTGATTGCCGTTGACCACGAAGGTGGCCGCGTACAGCGTTTTCTCGATGGCTTTACCCGTCTGCCGCCCATGAATGTGCTGGGCGAACTATGGCAGCAGGACGAAGCTGCCGCCCGTGCTGCCGCTGAAAATGTCGGTGTGGTGCTGGCTGGCGAATTGCGCGCTTGCGGTATCGACCTGTCCTTCACCCCGGTGCTGGACCTGAACTGGGGCCGCTGTGCCGTGATCGGCAACCGGGCCTTCCATCGTGACCCGCACATTGTCAGCGAACTGGCACTGGCCTTGCAGCGTGGCCTGCAGCAAGGCGGCATGTCCACTTGCGGCAAGCATTTCCCCGGCCACGGTTTTGTTGCTGGCGACAGCCACTTTGTGATGCCGCAGGACGACCGCACGCTGGCCGAACTGGAAGCCGACGACCTGATTCCGTTTGCCCGCATGGCGCAGGCCGGCATGGGCTCGGTGATGCCAGCGCATGTGGTATACCCGGCGGTGGACAGCCGTCCGGCCGGTTTCTCGCCGGTATGGCTGCAAGACATCCTGCGCGGCCAGCTGCACTTTGACGGCGTGATTTTCTCCGACGACCTGGGCATGGAAGGTGCTGCCGGTGTGGGTGGGTTTGTCGAGCGGGCAGAGGCTGCACTGGCTGCTGGCTGCGATATGGTGCTGGTATGCAATCAGCCGGAACGCGCCGACGAAGTGCTGGCCGGACTGCAGCCGCCCGCGCAGCCGCGTTTGGCCGAGCGCCTGCAGCGCATGGCCGGCACCGGAACGGTTTCTGGCTGGCAGCAGCAAATCCGCAGCGCTGATTTTGCTACCCGTCAGGCGCAGGTGAAGGCGCTGACCATTCCGCAGAATGTGTTGCAAGGCCCGGCGGTGGGTGAGGCCAGCTAAGTGCGTTGATCTAATCAAAAAAGCCGGCATTAAGCCGGCTTTTTTCATGGACTGGATGATGGCATCAGTTGACCTGAGTGCGCCACAGTCGTGCCAGGTGTGAGGCACGCACCCCTGCCATGGACGCCGGGCAGGGAGACACCACCTTGTGCGCCGGCAGGCTGGTATCACGGATCAGCGCATCGATATAGGCCGGGCCGTCGCTGCGGCGGATGGCCGCCACTTGCGGTTCGCTGGCTTTTTCGCTGCGTGCCAGCACCACGCCGATTTCATCGTTGGCCAGTTTGACGAAACTGCCGGGCGGATAAATGCCCAGCTCCTTGATCAGCAGGGTGGTGTAGGCCGGGTCGAACTCGCTGTCCTTGCGCTGGAAAATATGTCCCAGCGCGGCGGCCGGTACCATGCCGGCCCGATAGCTGCGCGGGGTGAGCTTGGCGCAGGTAATGTCGGCCATGTGCAGCATATGAGCCAGCGATTCGATTTCACTGCGTGCCAGGCCGTAGGGGTAGCCATTGCCCAGCCAGGATTCATGGTGGGTCTGCACCAGCCAGTGCCATAGCTCGTCGGCCACGCCGGCTGCGCGCAGAATGGCGGAACTCATCAAGGGATGGCCGGCAATTTCATCTTCTTGCTGTGGTGACAGTGCGTCTTGTTGATGATAGAGCGTGTTCTGCAGCTGGCAGATGGACATGTTCATGGTGAGTGCCGCCGACAGCATGCTGCTGCGCCGGGTGGCGGACAGGTCGGGAATGCGGCGGCTGAGCAAGGCCAGCAAGGCAGTGGTGTGCAGGGCATGCGCCGGGCCGTACTCGTTAAACGGCACCAGCAGCAAGCTGGCAATCACGCCATCCGGGTGCTGCTCGGTTAGCTGGACGATATCACGCACCAGCAGGCCAACCTTGCGCGGAAAATCCTCCAGCTGCATGGCATAGGTGAGCAGGGTGCGGGTGCGCTGCTGCAGAAAGGCCATTTCATGCAGTACGCTCTCGCGCACGGTCATGGTGTCCGGTTGTTCGGGCAGGCTGACTGCGACCATGCGGTTACCGTCTACGGAATAACCCATTTCCAGCAGCTTTTCGCGCTGGCGGTCGCTTAGCACGAAATGTCCCTTGCTAAGCAGCAACAGGCCGTTCCGGGCGTAGACATCCAGCGGCAGTTCCTTGCCCATGCGGATTTGTTCGGGCACTACCTTGTCATGCAGTTGCTTTTTGAAGCGGGTGGTCATGCGGCGGGTATCGTCGGCTCGGGTTTGCAAATGGCCAAAAGGTCAGTTCTGTCGGACAGTGGCAATTATAGGGCCAACTACCAAGCAACGTTTGCTTTTTATCCGCAGCTTCTGGTGTCGGGCTGGCTGCTTAGCCCTTCCACAGACTGGCCAGAAACGAAATGCGCACCCCCGCCAGGCTGGCGGAGCAGGCGCCGGTAATCTTGTAGGCGGACTGACTGGTTTCGCGCAGCAACACTTCAGCATACGCTGGCCCATCCGCCTTGCGCAGTGCGGCTACTTGCGGTTCGCTGGGTTTGTTGCGGCGGGCCAGCACCACGGCAATTTCATTATTGGCCAGCTTGACGAAGCTGCCGGGGGGGTAAATGCCCAGCTCGCGGATCAGCATGGTGGTGAAGGCGGTGTCAAAGTCGACATCCTTGCGCTGGAACAGATTGCCCAGTGCGGTGGCGGGTAGCTGGGCCGGGCGGTAGCGGCGCGGGGCCAGCTTGGCACAGGTAACGTCGGCCAGATGCAGCAAATGGGCTGGCGGCAATATCTGCTTGCGCTCCAGTCCAAAGGGGTAGCCTTTGCCCTGCCAGTTTTCATGGTGGGTTTGTACCAGCGCATGCCACAGCTCATTCTCGATACCGGCTTCACGCAGGATGGCCGAGCTGAGCAACGGATGTTCGCGGATGGCCGTCTGCTGTTCTGGTGCCAGCATGCCTTGGTGGCTGAACAGTTCGTTTTGCAGTTCGATCTGCGAGATATTCATGGTGAGTGCCGCGCAAAGCAGCACTTCCCGATGGCCGGCGGGCAGCGGCATGTGGCGGGTGATGAGTGCCAGCAGGGCGGCAGTATGCAGGGTATGTGCCGCGCCGTAGTCCTGAAACGGCAGCAGCAGCATGGAGGCCAGCAGCCCGTCGGGATGGCGCTCGCTCAGTTCCATGATTTTCTGGGCAATGGAGCGGACGCGGCTTTCCAGTCCCGGTCGGCTCAAGGCGTGCAGCAGCATGCTGCGCACCCGTTGTTGCAGGAAGTTGATTTCTTCAAACAGCGACTGGGTCTTGAGCTGGTCCGGGTCTGGTTTTTCTGCCGGTTTGTTTTCTTCCTGGTGCTCGGCAAAACCCAGCTTGACCAGCCGGTGCTTCATGTCCGGCGACAGCACATAATGACCACGCTTGAGCAGCAGGATGCCATTTTTGGCGTAGACATCCATCGGCAACTCCTTGCCGATGGAAATGGCGCTGGATTTCAGCTTGTCCGAAAGCGGGTTGTCTGACATGGCGGGCCGTTATCGTGTAATGGCAGGATTTTATAGATATGTCATTAGGCCGGCCAGTGTTTGCCCTGGTTAAATATTGATAATGATCATTGTTTAGGTAAGTCCTGCCATGCTTTTTGCAATCGCTTTACCGAAACCGGATACGGTGTTTTCAGTTCCTGAGCAAACAGGCTGACACGCAGCTCTTCCAGCTGCCAGCGGAAATCCAGCAAGGCGGCGGATGGTTCGCCACGCTCGCGCTCGTCAGCCAGCCTGGCTTCCCACTTGTTCCACAGTTCGCGGATTTCTGCCGCGCGCTGGCCATCGCGTTGTGGGTTGGCCGGTTGTTTGTCCATGCGCAGGCTCATGGCACGCATATAGCGCGTGATGTGCGGCAGTTGCGCCCACGGTGTGGCTTGCAGGAAACCGGCATAAACCAGCTTGCCCAATTGTTGTTGTAGCTCACTGCCCAGCCGGTGTTTCTGCAATTTGGTATACAGCACCATGTATTCGCTGCCGATCTGGCTTAAATACTGCGTAACCGCCTGAATCACTGCCGGCAGGCGGGTGCGGGCGCGGGTTTTCTGCTCGTTAAAGGCTTTTTCGCTGCGTGGCAGGGCGTCTTCGCCAATGAAGGCACGGTCGCAGATGCAGGCGATGGCATCGGCCAGCAGTTGCTCCACATTGGCCACATTGCGCAGGTTGAGGCCGATTTGCGTCATGCCGGACAGGCCCTTGCCCAGTTGCTTCATCTGCTCCTTCAACTGCAATTGCAGCAGGCGGATGACCCCGGCGCGGTGGTGGCGTTCGGCCTCTGGCTGGGTGTCAAACAGGCGGATGGCTACTTTGTCCTGCTCCAGCGTCAGCGCCGGATAACCGGTAAGTTGCTGGCGGCCACGGGCAAACTGGATGCTTTCCGGCAGATCGCCAAAATCCCAGCTGCTGACTTCGTCACGCTCGAAGTCGGCACTGCTGTCGCGGAAAGTCAGTTGTGCCGCCTGGCCAAACTGCTTTTGCAGGGCGATCAGGTCCCGGCCCAGACCGATTTCCTGTTTGCCATCGTCGATGATGCGGAAGTTGAACAGCAAATGCTCAGGCAATTCCTGTTTATTAAACTCGTCGATGTCGACTTTGACGCCACCGGTTTCGAGCAAGATAAAGCGCGCCAGTTGCGCGGCGATGGGCTGTTGCAAGTCCGGATTGCTGCTGAGAAAACGGGTGACAAAATCCGGCACCGGCACGCAACAGCGTCTTACCTGCTTGGGCAGGCCCTTGATCAGCTGTTGCAGCTTGTCGCGGATCATCCCCGGCACCAGCCATTCAAACGGGGCGGGCTGTAGGCGGTTGAGAATGGCCAACGGAACATCCATGGTCACGCCATCCAGCGGGTGCTTGGGTTCAAAGCGGTACTTCAGCCGCAGCTTGCCGTCTTCCAGCTCCAGCCATTCCGGAAACTGGTTTTCCGTGACGTGCTGGGCGGCGTGACGCATCAGTTCGTCGCGGGTCAGGTGCAGCAGCTTGGGTTCGGTTTTTTCCGCTTCCTTGCGCCAGGCCTCAAAGCTGGCGGCATCCACCACGCTGGCGGCAATGCGCTCATGGTAGAAGGCATACAGCGCCTCTTCATCCACCAGCACGTCCTGACGGCGCGCCTTGTGTTCCAGTTGCTCCACTTCGCGGATCAGCTGCTGGTTGCGCTGGAAGAAGGGTGCATTGCTGACGTAATCCATATTCACCAGCGCGCCACGGATAAACAGCTCGCGGGCTTCTTCTGGTGCAATGCGGCCATAGCTGACGGCGCGGCGCGGAATCAGCGTCAAGCCGTACAGGGTGACGCGCTCGTTGGCCACCACCTCACCACGGCTCTTTTCCCAATGTGGCTCAAAGTAGTGGTACTTCACCAGATGCGGGGCCAGTTTCTCTACCCATTCCGGCTCAATCTTGGCCACACAACGGGCGTACAGACGGGTGGTTTCCACCAGCTCGGCCGCCACCAGCCATTTGGGCTTGCTCTTTTTCAGGCCGGAGCCGGGGAAGACATGGAAGCTGACGCCGCGCGCGCCCTGGTAGTCATCACCTTCCAGATTCTTCATGCCGATATTGCCCACCAGGCCGGTCAGCAGCGCCTTGTGCAGATTTTCGTAGGCCACGGCATCCAGCTGCTGGCGCTTTTTCTGTGACATCTGGGCGTCAGGCTGTTCGGCGTCGGCATGGGCCTGTTCACGCTTGATCAGGCCCAGCTCGCTGGCAATTTCCGCCAACTGGCCATGCAGCTCGCGCCATTCACGCAGGCGCAGGTAGGACAAAAAGTGTTCGTGGCAGGTATTCACCAGCAGACGGTTGGACTTTTTGTGCTTGATGGCGTCGCTGAAGAAGTCCCACAGGTGCAGGTAAGACAGGAAGTCAGATTTTTCGTCGTTAAAGCGGGCCTGTGCGCGCTCGGCGGCTTCGCGCGCTTCAAACGGGCGCTCGCGCGGGTCCTGAATGGATAGCGCCGAGGCGATGATCAACACCTCGCGCATGCAGCCAAAATCACGACCGGCCAGCAGCAGGCGGCCCACTTTCGGGTCCACCGGAATGCGCGCCAGCTCTTTGCCGATCGGGGTCAGTTCATTGCTGTCGGTGACTGCGCCCAGCTCGGTCAGCACCTGGTAGCCGTCGGCAATCAGGCGGCTGCTGGGGGCTTCCAGAAAGGGAAAGGCATCCACCTGGCCCAGTCGCAGCGCGGCCATGCGCAATATCACCGCCGCCAGGTTGGAGCGGACGATTTCCGGGTCGGTAAACGCCGGGCGGGCGTTGAAATCCTCTTCGGCATACAGGCGCACGCAGATACCGGCTTCTACCCGGCCGCAACGACCGGCACGCTGGCGCGCTGCCGCCTGGGAAATCTTCTCTACCTGCAGCTGTTCCACCTTGGCGCGCGGGCTGTAGCGGTTGATGCGCGCAAGGCCGGTGTCAATCACATACTTGATGCCCGGCACGGTAAGCGAGGTTTCCGCCACATTGGTGGCCAGCACGATGCGCCGTCCGCCTGATGGCTTGAAGATTTTCTGCTGGTCCTCATTGGACAGGCGGGCGAACAAGGGCAGGATTTCATAACCGCGAATGCCGGACTTGCGCAGCTTTTCCGCCGTTTCGCGGATTTCGCGCTCGCCGGGCAAAAACACCAACATGTCGCCTGCGCCCTGGCGTGACAGCTCGTCGGCGGCATCGACAATGGCGTCTTCCATTTCCATCTCGCGCTCGTCTTCGTCACGCTGTTTGAGCGGGCGATAGCGCACTTCTACCGGGAAGGTACGGCCAGACACTTCAATCACCGGTGCGCCATCAAAATGGCGGGCAAAGCGGTCGGCATCGATGGTGGCCGAGGTGATGATGATTTTCAGGTCTGGACGGCGCGGCAGCAGCTGCTTGAGAAAGCCCAGCAGAAAGTCGATGTTGAGGCTGCGTTCGTGCGCCTCGTCAATGATGATGGTGTCGTAGGCTTCGAGATAACGGTCGGTCTGGGTTTCCGCTAGCATGATGCCGTCGGTCATCAGCTTGATGACGGATTTCTCCGACAGCTTGTCGGTAAAGCGCACCTTGAAACCGACATGCTCACCCAGTTGTGAGCCCAGCTCCTGCGCAATGCGGGTGGCCACCGAACGCGCGGCCAGACGGCGCGGCTGGGTGTGGCCGATCAGTCCGTACACGCCACGGCCCAGCTCCAGGCAGATTTTGGGAATCTGCGTGGTTTTGCCGGAGCCGGTTTCGCCGCAGATGATCACCACTTGATTGCCAGCAATGGCGGCCTTGATATCGTCCAGCTTCTGGTTGACCGGCAGCGCATTGTCAAACTGTGGCCGTGGCAGGTGGCTGCGACGCGCTTCGGCGCGGGCGATCGAGCGTTCCAGTTGCTGGCTGATGTCGGCCAGTTGCTTGTCGGCAGGCTGTCCTTTTTTCAGGCGCTCACCGGCATCGTTCAACTTGCGGCGCAATACATGGCGATCGCGGATCAGACAATGGGCAAGGCGGGTTTTGAGTTGGGACAGCTGCTGGACTGGGGTGGTCATCGGGCAAAGAGCACTGGTTTACACAAGCCCGCCAGTATAGCAGAGGGGGGAGGGGGGCAGAATGCAAAAGACCGCCTGGGCGGCGGTCTGCGGCTGAAGTGTGCGTCTGGCGATTAAGCCGTTACTGGCTGCTGCGCCTGCGAGGTGCGGCCCAGCTCGTCCAGCAGCTGGTCCAGCCGTTTGATGGCATCGGCAATGGAGCGGGTTTCGGTGGACAGCGAGCGGGTAGATTCGCCCACGGCGGTAATGTCACCGGCAAACTGGGCAAAGCCCTGGTTCTGGCTGCTTTCGGCGTGGGATACCTCTTCCAGCAGGCTGGCCAGCTGGCGGGTTTCCTGAATGATGCCCTGCAGGTTCTGCTGTGCCTCCTGGGCATTGCTGCGCCCGGCCTGCATTTGGCTATTGCCGTCGCGCATGGCGATGATGGCCTGATTGGTACCATCCACAATCAGCTTGATCTTGGTTTCGATATCCAGCGTGGCGTTCTGGGTGCGTTCGGCCAGCTTGCGCACTTCGTCCGCCACCACGGCAAAGCCGCGACCCATTTCACCGGCGCGGGCGGCCTCGATGGCGGCATTGAGCGCCAGCAGGTTGGTCTGGTCGGCAATGTCACGAATCAGCTGCACAATGCCGTTAACCTCGGTGCTGCGTTGGCCCAGGTCTTCCAGCTTGCTGGCGGCATGCGAGATAACTTCCCCGGCCCGACCCAGCTGCAGCACGGCCTGGTCCATCACCTGGCCGCCGCTGCTGGCGGCATGGCCTGCGGTTTGTGCCAGCCGGGTGGCGCTGTCGGACTGGGCGGCGTTCTGGCTGGTTGTCACCGCCATCTGCTGCGCCACCACCATCATGTCTTCGGCGCGGCTGCGCTGGTCGGCCATGGTTTCGGCCATCAACCCGGTGCTGTTGGCGATATCGCGGCTGGCACTGGAAGCGGCGCGGATGGAACGGGCCACCTGTTCCATCATCTCGCGCATGGCGCGGCTGGCCAGCTCGGACTCGGCGCGCGCCTGTTCCAGCTTCTCCAGGCTTTTTACCTTGGCCTTGTCAAACGCCATGGCCAGCGACAACACCACGATGGTGAGGCCGATCAAGGATTTGGCTTGCAGCTTGGGGATTTCAGCATGGTCAATCGGCACCGGCGGCAGCGCGCCGGGGTCGGACGACAGCAAGAAGAACAGCCCGATAGCCAGAATGGTCAGCACCATCCACACCATGCCGGAGCGGCGGGTGGACACAAAAATGGCGGTAAACGGGATGGAAGCAAACCACACCACGCTGGTGGACATGATGCCGCCGTTGACATACACCATCCAGCACACCATCACGAACATGCAGCTGGTAATCAGCTCGGCACAAAAACGTAGCGCGCCGGTGAGTTTCAGCAAGAGTGGTGCCAGCAACAAACCCAAGCCACCCAGCGCAATGCCAGTGCCCATGGCCGGGTGATGCAGCATGAAATACTCGATGGAAAACAGCGGGGCAATACAGCCGGCCAGCAGGCCAACCCCTACGGTGGTACGTGCGCCGATGGCCTGGGCAGGCGACTGGCGGATGGATTCCGGTATGAACCAGTCGGTTACGGACTTGGCAGTCATGTGGTGAGTCTCCCTCGTTGCGTCTTGATTTGTAAGTATTGTTTTGATTTCTACGCCTGATTTCGGGCGATTGGCTAATGTAAAACAAGTGTTTGAAATCGGCAATCGTGGTGTCAGCTGAGCACGTGATAGCTGGGTGGTCAGTCAGTGAAAGCGGTGCATTTTTTGTTCTGCAACGCAGCGACAGCCTGTGCGTGAGGAATGGTCAGGCGATGACTGACCAGCCATTACCGGCATGAGCCTATCCGCTAAAAGCGGGTTCTGTCGCTCACTCGGGCGCTAGCAGCAACAGCCCGGTTCTCCATCAGGCCACCGGGCTTGTTACTCATGGGAGGGTTACGCGGGTTTAAGCCAGCAATTGCTGTTGTTGCTGCTGCAAGCGCTGCAAGCGCTGCATCAAGTGCCTGCGATAGGCATCAGACGGGTGCAGGGCAAGCAAGGCCAATACCGCCTCCAGCGTCTGGGCCTGCTCCCGTAATGCCGATTCCAGCTGATCAAAACTGCGTGCCAACTCCTGCACCGGGCAGCGCAGCGCGGCAAAGCGGTCCTGCTGCAACATGGCTTGTAGCAGTACGATGTGTTGGCGCATCAGGGGGAGGACGTGTGTGGTGGTTTGGTGTGTCATGAGCTGCGCCCTCCCGTTGGTTGGCATAGGGCGGAGGCGGCAAGCAAGTAAACAGGGAAAATCATGAATGGTCTCCTGGAATGTTTACCTGCCGCCCGACGCCAATCGGGGGTGGCAGGCACATGGCAGGATTGGCGTACCGTTCCAGGAGCGGTGCCTCGTGAGAGGCTCCCACCATGGCCCGCCATAGAAGACGTGCAATGGTTACGGACGCGACAAAGCTTGGCCTTGTGCAAAGTCCGTCTGGAACGGGACGCCAATCCCGGTGCCGCTATTGAACAGCACGGAGGGGATTATCTAGTGCAGCGGGTGGGAAGGCAAGAAGCACACAAGGTAACGGTCGCTAGCCATGGCTAGGTAGCAAGACAGCCAAACCGGTAGCGGTGGCTTGGTGGATGGTGTGGTCGGGGTTGTCGCCAGCCTGCGCGGCTGTCTCAACCATTCAAGGCAGTTCCTGCATCTTCGGCGCATAGCGGGCATGGCCAAAAAAACAGCCCGGCAAGCAAGGCTTGTCGGGCTGTCTGTCGGGTGTGGAGCAGCGTTAGCGCTTGTCGGCCTGAATGGCAGTCAGGGCGATGGTGTAGACGATGTCGTCCACCAGCGCGCCGCGCGACAGGTCGTTTACCGGTTTGCGCAGGCCTTGCAGCATCGGGCCCACACTCACCACGCCAGCCGAGCGCTGTACCGCCTTGTAGGTGGTGTTGCCGGTGTTGAGGTCGGGGAATACAAACACGGTGGCGCGGCCGGCTACGGTGCTGTCCGGGGCTTTTTGGCGGCCTACGGACTCCACACTGGCGGCGTCGTATTGCATCGGGCCGTCAATTTCCAGGCCCGGGCGCTTTTCTTTGGCGATGCGGGTGGCTTCACGTACTTTTTCTACGTCCGAACCGCTGCCGGAGCTGCCGGTGGAGTAGGAAATCATCGCCACACGCGGCGGAATGCCAAAGGCGGCGGCAGAATCTGCTGACTGGATGGCAATGTCGGCCAGGTCTTCTGCTGTTGGGTCCGGGTTGACTGCGCAGTCACCATAAACCAGCACTTGTTCCGGCATCAGCATGAAGAACACGCTGGAAACCAGCTTGGCCTCCGGTGCGGTCTTGATCAGCTGCAGGGCCGGGCGGATGGTGTTGGCGGTGGTGTGTACCGCGCCGGATACCAGGCCGTCCACTTCGCCCAGCGCCAGCATCATGGTGCCCAGTACCACATTGTCTTCCAGTTGCTGCTCGGCCATCGGCGCGTTCAGGCCCTTGCCCTTGCGCAGTTCCACCATGGGCTGGATGTAGTTGCCGCGTACTTCGTTGGGGTCGAGGATTTCAATCGAGGCGGGCAGGGTGACGCCCTGGGCTTCGGCAATCTGTTCGATCTCGACGCGGTTGCCAATCAGCACGCAGTGGGCAATGCCTTTTTCCTGGCAGATGGCGGCGGCCTTGACGGTGCGCGGTTCGTTGCCTTCCGGCAGTACGATGCGCTTGCCGGCACGGCGGGCCTTTTCCATCAGCTGATAGCGGAACGCTGGCGGCGGCATGCGGTGCTCGCGCGGTGCGCCCACATTGCGCTTGAGCTTGTCGGCGTCCAGATGTTCGGCGACAAAGTCGATCACCCGTTCCATGCGCTCCAGGTCGTCCGCCGGTACCTGGCGGCTCATATTGCTAAGGAAGCTGGCGGTTTCGAAGGTGTTGTGCGTGGTGGACATCACCGGCAGGCCGCTGGTGAAGGCCTGGTGGCACAGTTGCTGGATGCGCGGGTCGGGCAGGGAGTCGCAGGTCAGCAGCAGGCCGGCCAGCGGTACGCCGTTCATGGCGGCCATGGAGGTGCCCAGTACGATGTCCTCGCGGTCGCCAGCGGTGACAATCAGCGCGCCCGGCTTCAGCAGATGCACCACGTTGGGTACGGTGCGGGCGGTTACCGCCATGCTGCGCACGCGGCGGCGGCTGATCTGTCCGGCATGCAGCACACGCGCTTGCAGGTAGTGGGCTACGTCCAGCGTGCGCGGGGCCAGCAGCTCCGGCTCGTTGGGGATGGCACCAATCATCGGCAAGCGGTTTTTTTGCAGCAGATGGCCGGACTCTTGAATTTCCATCGCCAGTTGCGGGGCGTTTTGCTCCTTGGACAAGCGGTTAAGGATATAACCCGCCACGTGGCCGGGCTGAGCGCCAAAAGCTTGTACGCTCAGTTCCAGTTGTTCGGCAATTTCATGACTGGCCAGCTTGTCGGCAGCGGTCACCAGAATGGTTTGCGCTTGCAGGTTGCGGGCAATCTTGGTGTTGAGGAAGGTGGAGAACACCTGTTTCTGGTCGGGTACCAGGCCTTCCACAATCATCAGGTCCACATTGTGCGAGGCCTGTTGGTAAAGCGAGACCACCTCTTCCATCAACTGGTCGATTTCACCTTGCGACAGCAGGTGCTCCACCCGTTCCATCGCCAAGGGTTCTGGCGGGTTCAGGTGGCAGATGGCGCGGGCAAAGTGGGTGGAGCGCTCTGGCGAGCTGTCTGCACCCTGGGCGATGGGTTTGACAAAACCCACGCGCAGGCCGGATTGCTCCAGCGCGCGGATCATGCCCAGCGCTACCGAGGTGAGTCCGGCATCAAAGCCGGTCGGTGCCAGGAAAAAAGTATGCATGCTTCGGACTCTTTCTTGCGCTGCCTCAGACGGACAAGCCCGCCAGTTGGGCGGTGTCCAGGGCAATCATCAGTTCTTCATCGGTGTTGATCACCAGGGCAGGCACGGAGTCGGCGGTGGTGATGCGGCCAGCCTTGCCGCGAATGCACTCTTCATTGGCTGCCTCATCCAGCTGCAGGCCCCAAAAGCCCAGCTGTTTGATTACACGGGCGCGCAGGTAGGACGAATTCTCGCCAATGCCGCCGGTAAACAGCACGCCATCCAGTCGGCCCAATGCCACGGTGAGGGCGGCAATGTGCTTGGCCAGACGGTAGCTGAAAATATCCAGTGCCAGGATGGCTTCGGGCTTGCCGGCCATGGCGGCGTCTTCCAGCTCACGGCAGTCGCTGGATAGCTCGGACAGGCCCAGCAAGCCGGACTTTTTGTTCAGCAGATCTGTCACGCCATTCACATCCAGGCCCAGCTCGGAAGCCAGGTAGCCGAAAATGCCCGGGTCGATGTCGCCGGAGCGGGTGCCCATCACCAGGCCTTCCAGCGGGGTCAGGCCCATGGTGGTGTCCACGCTCTTGCCGCCCTTGATGGCAGCGGCAGACGCGCCATTGCCCAGGTGGGCGCAGACAAAAGCAGTTTCTTCCAGCGGTTTGTTCAGCAGACGGGCGGCTTCGCCAGTGACAAAGCGGTAGCTGGTGCCGTGGAAGCCGTAGCGGCGCACGCCATGTTCGCGGTACAGCTGCATCGGCACGGCATACAGATAGGCTTGCTCGGGCATGGTCTGATGGAAGGCGGTGTCGAATACGGCCACCTGTGTCAGCCCAGGGAATTGTTGCATGGCAGTGCGAATGCCCAGCAGGTGAGCCGGGTTATGCAGCGGTGCCAGTTTGGCGCATTTCTCGATTTCGGCGATGACGGTGTCGTCGATCACTGCGGAGGCCTTGAAGTGCTCGCCACCATGTACCACACGATGGCCAACGGCCTTTACGCTGTCCAGCAAATCCAGCGTGCGCAGGCGGGCGATGATGGCGTGCATGGCGGCGGTGTGATTGGCTTCGCTCAGCGGCTGGCTATCTTTCTGGCCTGCATGCTTGAAGCTGATCTGGCCTTGCTCCAGCCCCAGTTTTTCTGCCAGACCGGTCAGGACGGCTTGCTGGGTGGTGGTGTCGATCAGGGCAAATTTCAGCGAGGAACTGCCGCAGTTGATAACGAGAATGCTTGATTTCATAGGCGCTGGGGGTCGTAAATGACGAAAAAGGGGTCCGTTGGGAAAATCACTGCAGCAATCCGGTGGATTGGCCATATTAGGGTTATGACTATGTCGGCCTGATGACCGGCTGTGCAGTAGACGGGCTCCTCTTGATTTTCCTTTGGTCGGCTTGAACCGGGCGGCGATTATCCAGCGCATCCTGCAAGGCGGCAATACGGGTTTTACCTTGCAGCCGCATGGCCTTGCTGGCGGGGCTTTGCCCGGCGTCCTCCGGGCTGCTCTTGTCTGCCAGTGCCGGTGGTGTACAGGTGTGCTGTCACGTTTCAGCTAGCTACTGGCAATACGGCCGGTTCAACCGTGCGACGAGTATAGCATAGCCATTATGAAGTGCTGATATTGCTGCGCACAATTTGCGCTAACGCAATGATTTTTAAGGATCCGGGTGGAGATGTTGTGTCAAATTCCGCAAAAACACATGTTGTCACCACATCGTTTCATTCTGCGAATGCTTGCCATCACCAAAAATAGCTTGCCCCCCCTTTCGGGGCGGGGCATAATCCCGGCCTCGAAAAGCAGGGGCTTGGCCTTTGTTTTCATTATTGTTTTGATGGTTCCGTAAACTCGTTTAGCGAGATTCGGCTGGTCTTATATCTTCTTCCACGGAGGTGTGGGAATAATGTCTGATCTGGCTTCTTCGCAGATGCTACAAGCATCTGCTGCTCAGCTGCCTATCTATAGCTACTTTGACCCGGCTCATTACGAGCTGGAGCAAAAACAACTGTTTGCTACTGCTCCGCAGTACTACGGCCATGCGCTGATGGTGCCCAATGAGGGCGACTATCACACGCTGGAATGGCTGGGCCACGGCAAGATGCTCAAGAATGTGGGCGGGGAAATCAAGCTGATTTCCAACGTCTGCCGCCATCGTCAGGCACTGATTTATCAGGGTCGCGGCAATGGTAACCACATGGTGTGCAATCTGCATGGCTGGACTTACGACGCCGAAGGCAAGCTGCTGGGTGCGCCGCATTTCCCGCAAACGCCTTGCCTGAACCTGAATCAGACGCAACTGACCAACTGGAACGGTTTGCTGTTTGATGCCGGTCGCGATATCGCTGCTGATCTGGCGCAGCTTGGTGTGGCCAAACATCTGGATTTTTCAGAGTTTGCCTTCCATTCAACGCATACCACTGAGTACGACTTCAACTGGAAAACCTTTATTGAAGTCTATTCCGAGGACTACCACGTTGATCCCTTCCATCCGGGGTTGGGCAATTTTGTTGATTGCGCCGAACTGAAGTGGGAGTGGGGTGCGCAGTATCACGTGCAGACGGTGGGGGTGAAAAACCAGCTGGCCCGTTCCGGTTCCCGCGTGTATGGCAAGTGGCACGAAGAAGTACGCCGCCGCTTTGCCGACCAGCAACCCGAATTCGGTGCCATCTGGCTCACCTATTACCCCAACATCATGGTGGAGTGGTATCCGCATGTGCTGGTGGTCAGCGTGGTGATTCCGCGTGGTCCGGAAAAATGCACCGTCCTTACCGAGTTTTACTACCCGGAAGATGTGGTGTATTTCGAGCCGGAATTCGTTGAGGCAGAGCAGGCCGCCTACTTCGAAACCGCCAAGGAAGACGACGAAATCTGCTACCGCATGCACCAGGGCCGCCGTGCGCTGTGGCTGCGTGGCGAGAGCGAAGTGGGGCCGTATCAATTCCCCACCGAGGAAGGTATGCAACACTTCCACGAGTTCTATCGTCGCCTGATGGGCGATGCCATGGCTGGCTAAGCCGGACATTTCAGTGCAGAATGGCAAAGGCGCGGGTTTCCGCGCCTTTTTCTTTGTCTTGATGACAATGCACTGGCAAAAACATTTACTTATTTTCGCCCTTGGCCTGCTGGCCGGGCCTGTGCTGGCCGCCAGCTTTACCGACCCGGCCAGCAAAATCAGCTTTACATTGCCCCCAGGCTGGAAAGTCCGCAGCGTGGTGCAGGAAGGCGTGCGCGTGATCAAGGTGGTGCCGCCCAAGGCGGACCAGCGCGAGCGTGCGGCCATCGAGGTAAGCCTGCAGGAATACAAGGCCGGGCGCGCTGATACGCCGGAGCGGCTGCAGCGCCGCTATCGACAGGCCAGCGGCGACCGCGAGGCCGCGCTCTACACCCGGCTTAACCCGCACAGCGGGCGGCTGGTAACCGAGTATCGCGAGGGCCGCTTTGTTTCTGGCCGCTTGTGGATTGTGCGGCTCAATCTGCATGTATTCCTGCCAACGCCTGGCAAGCGGATGCTGGAGGCGCGCTGCGCGGCCAATGCCTCAGAGTTCAAAACCTACCGTCACCAGATGGAAACCATCTGTCTGTCGGCCACTAGTTTGCGCAAACCATGATGCATTCTGCAGTGCAATGCGCTTGTCTGAAGTGTCGCCATCATGTCTGAATCCTTGACTGCCCGGCTGTGTCGAGGTCAGTTAGGGGCTGGCTGGATGGTGGTGGCCGCTGCTTTTTTTGCGCTGATGGGGGTTTTTGTCAAATCTGGTGCGCAGCATTTCAATTCGGTGGAGCTGCTGTTCTGGCGCACACTGATCGGCACTATCATTCTGGGCGGCGGTATCCGTTGGCGTGGCCTGTCATTGTCAACGCCGCACTGGCAAGGCCATGTCAAACGCAGCTTTGTTGGCTATCTGTCGATGTCGGCACTGTTTTATGCATTGACGCATTTGCCGCTGTCTACGGCGGTTACCCTCAATTACACCTCTTCGTTATTCTTTTCGCTGATCTGCGTCGTTAAACTTAAAGACCGACTGTCGCGCCCGGCTGCCTTGGCGCTAGGGCTGGGTTTTCTGGGAATTGTGCTGCTGCTGCGGCCAACTTTCAGCTCGGATCAGTGGCTGGCGGGGGTGATCGGGCTGCTCTCCGGGGTAAGTGCCGGGTTTGCCGTGTTTCAGGTGCGCGAGCTGGGGCAGATGGGCGAGCCGTCATGGCGGGTGGTGTTCTGGTTCTTTGCCATCGCCAGTGTGTTTGGTGCGGTCTGGCTGTTGCTGGGGCCGGGCTTTTCCCCGGTGCATGCTGGCAATGTCACGGCCTTGCTGGGCGTGGGTGTCTGCGGCATGCTGGGGCAACTGGCCATGACCATGGCCTACAAGGTGGGAAGTAAATACCTGGTGGCCAGCTTTGCCTACCTCACCGTGGTATTTTCTGCCCTGCTGGGAATGCTGCTATGGGGTGATGCGCTGGGGCCGGATGCCGTGCTGGGCATGGCGCTGATTGTCGGGGCGGGTTTGCTGGCGGCTTTGCGCTGAAGCATGCCAAAAACATGCGATAGCTTGATGGTTATCAGCAGAATCCCAACTGACAGGGGCTAGAATGCAATCATGGCCGTGCGGTCAGCGTTGGCACGACTCAACAATAACAGGCAGGACTCACACTTTAGGAGATGCAGCATGATTTCTATCCGCGAACAGGATTATGGTCTGGATGTGGCGTTGTTCAATGAATTCTCGCTGGCAGATTTCAAGCTGTTTGAAGACGCGCTGGTGAAGCGTGTTACCGAACAAGGCAAGCCGGACGTACTGCTGGATCTGACCGAGCTGGTGGACTTTACCCTGGACATGGCAGTGGAAGAGGTCAAGTTCGTGCGTGCGCACGAGCAGGACTTTGGCCGTATCGCGCTGGTGGTGAGTGATGTGTGGATCAAGCTGGCAGCGCACATTGCCGGCCTGCTTTCACATAACCATCTTGAATACTTTGATACGGTCGAGGAAGCCCAGGCGTGGCTGGCCGGGCCGGTTGTCGCTTGATTTTGGGGTAAATGACGGTACAGTAGCGGTTTTTGTTCAGCACGAAAGAATAAAAACCGATGTTGAAAAGCATTGCCAGCCGTCTTGCTACTGAACTAGCCGTCCGCGAAAACCAGGTGGCGGCCACTATCGA
Organism: Aquitalea sp. FG25; assembly: GCF_057809375.1. Classification (NCBI taxonomy): domain Bacteria; kingdom Pseudomonadati; phylum Pseudomonadota; class Betaproteobacteria; order Neisseriales; family Chromobacteriaceae; genus Aquitalea; species Aquitalea sp. FG25. The sequence goes on along the minus strand of NZ_JBMDJV010000002.1, from coordinate 2,577 downwards.
ACTGATCGACGGTGGTGCCACCGTTCCTTTTATTGCCCGTTACCGGAAAGAAGTGACCGGCGGGCTGGATGATACCCAGCTGCGTACCCTGGCTGAGCGCTTGGTTTATCTGCGTGAGCTGGACGACCGCCGCGACAGCATCCTCGCCAGTATCCGCGAACAGGACAAGCTCACCCCGGCGCTGACTGCTGCGCTATACGGTGCCGACAACAAGACGGCACTCGAAGACCTTTACCTCCCTTACAAGCCCAAGCGCCGCACCAAGGCGCAGATTGCTCGCGAAGCCGGTTTGCAGCCGCTGGCCGATAGCTTGCTGGCCGATCCCACGCAGCAACCGGAAACCCTGGCGCAAGGCTATCTCAACGCTGAAGCTGGCGTAGCCGATACCAAGGCCGCACTGGATGGTGCGCGCGCCATCCTGATCGAGCAGTTTGCTGAAGATGCCGAACTGCTGGGCCGCCTGCGCGAAAAACTGTGGAATGAAGGCGAACTGGCCGCCACCGTTGTGGCGGGCAAGGAGCAGGAGGGTGCCAAGTTTGCTGATTACTTTGATCATCGCGAAGCCATCCGCACCACACCGTCCCATCGCGCCCTGGCTTTGCTGCGCGGGCGTAACGAAGGTGTGCTCAGCGTTGCGCTCAAATACCAGCCCGACGAAACCCCGATTACCGAGCGCTCGACTTATGAGTTGCTGATCGGACAGCGCTTTGGTGTGCAAGACAAAGGCCGTCCGGCTGATAAATGGCTGCTGGACAGCGTGCGGCTGTGCTGGCGCGCCAAGATCTTCCTGTCGCTGGAACTGGAACTGATGGGCAAGCTGAAAGAAGCGGCTGATGGTGAAGCCATCAAGGTATTTGCCGATAATCTGCACGACCTGCTGCTGGCCGCACCGGCCGGTCAGCGCGCCACGCTGGGTTTGGATCCGGGCTTGCGCACCGGCGTCAAGGTTGCTGTGGTGGATGGTACCGGCAAGGTGCTGGACACCACCGCCATCTATCCGCACGAACCGCGCCGCGAGTGGGATAAATCCATCGCCATCCTGGGCGCGCTGTGCACCCGTCACAATGTTGACCTGATTTCCATTGGCAATGGCACGGCCAGCCGGGAAACCGACAAGCTGGCGCAAGACCTTATCAAAGCCTACCCGCAATTGGGCATGACCAAGATCGTGGTATCCGAGGCAGGCGCATCGGTGTATTCGGCATCCGAGCTGGCTGCCAAAGAGTTTCCCGATATGGATGTCAGCTTGCGCGGCGCAGTCTCCATCGCTCGCCGTCTGCAAGACCCTTTGGCCGAGCTGGTGAAAATCGACCCGAAATCCATTGGCGTCGGCCAGTATCAGCATGACGTCAATCAAAGCCAGTTGGCGCGTGCACTGGATGCCGTGGTGGAAGATTGCGTCAATGCGGTAGGCGTGGACGTGAACACTGCTTCTGTACCATTGCTGACGCGCATCTCCGGCCTGAATGCCACGCTGGCTGCCAATATCGTGAGTTATCGCGATCAGAACGGCGCGTTCAAAAACCGCAAGCAACTATTGAAAGTGCCGCGCCTGGGCGACAAAACATTCGAACAAGCAGCAGGCTTCTTGCGTATCAGCGGCGGCGACAATCCGCTGGATGCTTCTTCAGTGCACCCGGAAGCCTACCCGGTAGTGGAAAAGATCGTTGCCAAACTGGGACGAGAAGTGAAATCCCTGTTGGGTGATTCAGTGACCCTTAAGTCGGTCAAGGCAACCGACTACACCGACGAGCGTTTTGGCCTGCCCACCGTCATGGACATCCTGAAGGAACTGGACAAGCCGGGTCGCGATCCGCGCCCAGAGTTCAAGACCGCCACCTTCCAGGATGGCGTCGAGGATATCAAGCACCTGCAGCCCGGCATGGTGCTGGAAGGCGTGGTCACCAATGTGGCCAACTTTGGTGCCTTTGTTGATATTGGCGTGCATCAGGATGGCCTGGTGCACATCTCTGCACTGTCCAGCAAATTCATCGACGACCCGCGCAAGGTGGTAAAGGCCGGTGACGTGGTCAAGGTCAAAGTGCTGGAGGTGGACGTGGCACGCAAGCGTATCGCACTTACCATGCGGCTGAGTGATGAAGTGGGCACGACCAGTCGTGGTGTAAAGCCAGATGCCGGACGCTCCAGTGAGCAGCGCAACCGCCAGTCACAGGGGAGGACGCAACAGCCGGCCGGTGAATCTGCCATGGCTGCGGCTTTTGCCAAACTCAAGCAGCGCTGACAAGTCAGCCTATATATAAGTAATCGCAAGATCCAAGCCCGGCCTAGCCGGGCTTTTTGCTGCCTGTGCCAGTGCTAAGGCCAGCTTTTTGCGCCAGTTTTCCCCGTTGGTCAGTGCTGGCATGGGTGGTAGTACGCTGCTGGCTGTGCACCCGCAGCAAAACAGTCATAAAACCCGCATTTCATAAAGCATTGCCGCTCAGTGACTTAGCGCGTGGTGGGCCGGATTCTCAGCAAATCGTGCAGTTTTTCTCACGCAAAGTGTTGACGAGGGTGGGGCAGGGCGGTATAGTTCGCCTCCTCAGCAGACAACGCAGCGACGGAAACGAAACGCAG